>CBCSNQ010000028.1:0-22285 GCA_965141565.1 uncultured Collinsella sp.
TTGAGAGGTAAAACCTACCAAAATAAACCTGTCCCTTTTTGGCAGGTTTACAAGAAAGCGGGGATGAGATGGCGACGGTGTACGGTTATGCGCGGGTGAGTTCGCGCGATCAGAATCTGAATCGGCAGCTGGATGCGCTGGGCGCCTATGGCGTGGGCTCGGCGAATATTTATGCCGACCATGCGAGCGGCAAGGACTTCGATCGACCGCGTTATCGCGAGCTGCTGCACGTCCTGGGAGACGGGGACGTACTGGTGGTGCTTTCTATCGACCGACTTGGCCGTAATTACTCCGAGATTCTTGAGGAATGGCGACGCATTACCAAGGAGCTCGGGGTTGCCATTGTGGTGTTGGACATGCCATTGCTTGACACGCGCGCTAGGGCCAGCGGCGCGCCGGATGTGACCAACGTCCTGATTGCCGATATTGTGCTGCAACTGCTGAGCTACGTGGCGCAGGTGGAGCGCGAGAATATCCATCGGCGCCAAGCGGAGGGAATTGCAGCGGCGCGGGCGCGAGGGGTCCGTTTCGGTCGACCTCGCAAGCCGTGCCCTCCTCAGTTTGAGCTGGTGCGCGATAGCTATGAGGCAGGCGATATTACCCGCAGCCAAGCAGCAAAGTGCCTGGGCGTGTGCGTGGGGACGTTCGATCGCTGGATGCGCGAGGCGGGGTAGGGGTTTGCGTCGCTTTGTCGCTTCCTGTTGCGATTCAAATTTTGATACGGTGACGATGTCATTTGGGGCTACACTCGCTGATATTCAAAAAAGGAGGTTGGCCCTTGGCGCGCATAAAACAAATAATCGGATGGACCGCGATCGTTCTGTTCGCTGCAACGCTGGCGGGTATCTGGGTGCTGACGGAGCAAGACGCGGCGGAGACGTCGTTGTTGAGCGAGTCCACCGCGCGTGTGGTGGAGGGTCAGGCTACGGGCGTTCAGGCCGCCGATGCCACGGGTGAAGCCCAGACGGAGAACGGAATGACCGGGGGCGCCGATTCGGCTGCCTCGAATGTCCGGTCTGGCCGACTTGCTTCCATTCGCATGTGGGTGGGCACGAACGTCCGTCGCGTTGCCCATACCGTAGAATTTTTCTTCGTCGGGTTGTTCGCCTCGGTGGTCGTGGTTTGCCTTTCCAGGCGTCCGTGGAGCGTATGCTCCCGTTGCGTGCCCGTATTGCTCTTTTGCGCCGCCTGCTCCGTTGGCGATCAGGTACATAAGATCTTTGTTCCCGGCAGGCATTTCGACGTTATCGATTTAGGATTCGATGCTGCGGGCTATGTCACCGCCATGCTGTTGGTATTGCTGGCGGCGGCGTTGGTGCGCCATGCGACTCGGCCGATCGGCGCCCATGCGAGGCTCTAGCCGGTAGCAAACCCGTTTCTGATAATGCGACCTTGTTGAATTATTTTGTGTCGCGCGTATTTCCGAGCGGTCGGATTTGAGGGGCGAGCGGTAGAACGCTCGCCCTTTGTGCGCCACGATGCGGCACAATGTACCGCAAAAGCTGTTTGTATACGGTACGAATCGTTCGTTGGTCTTTAATTCTTCTCAACGGAGGTGTTTGAGATGGCAAACGGATTGCTTTTGCGGCTTCGCGAGCGTGAGCTCAGCGCGAGCCCGGCGGAACGCAATGTCATCGCATATGTAAGCGCTCATCCGCACGAGGTGGTCGGGCTGTCCGTCCGCGGTCTTGCCGATGTCACGTTCTCCTCGCCCTCGAGCATTTTGCGCTTTTGCAAGCGTTTGGGTTTTGCGGGCTACAAGGAGTTCCAGCGCGAACTGATTGCCGAGCTGGCGCTCTTAGGTGACAAGAAAGACGTAGCTCTCGAGGACATCTCCATGGATGACAGCGTCGAACGTATCGTGGGGAAGGTGATGAAAAGCAACGTGCGCACGATCGAGGCGACGGCGCGAACGCTCGATTACACCGTCTTGGAGCGATGCGCGGCCCGTCTTAAGCGGGCACGCGCGGTCAATCTGTTCGGTATTGGTGCCTCTCGTTTGGTCGCACACGATCTGGCGCAAAAGCTCATGCGTGTCGACAAAGAGTGCCATCTGTACGACGACTGGCATGATCAGCTCTTATGTGCCAAGAACATGCATGAGGGCGATATGGCAATCGCCTTTAGTTATTCGGGCTTGACGCAAGAGGTGCTGGACTGCACCGCCGAGGCTCAACGCCACAACTGTCCCGTAGTGGCCGTTACCAAAGTAGATGGATCATCCAAGCTTGCCACCATGGCCGATGCCGTGCTCGGCGTCGCTGCGAGTGAACCCTTGGTCCGCAGCGGTGCCATGGCTTCGCGTATGGCCCAGCTTATGGTTGTCGATGCCCTGTACGCTGCTTACGTTGCCAGCGACTACGAACGGGCGACGCATGTCATAAAGCAAAACTACATCGAGAAACAGGAAAGATGAGGTGAATGAAATGCTCGATTTAACAAAATTCACGACCGAACAGCGTAATCAAAGGTCAATGGACCTCGATACGATGACATCGCTGCAAATCGTCACGACGATGAACGATGAGGATCTTCGTGCCGTCCAGTCGGTCACGAAAGTGTTGCCCCAGGTTGCCATGGCAATCGACTGGGCTGCTGAGACACTCGAGCGCGGCGGGCGCGTCTTTTACATGGGCGCAGGCACCAGCGGTCGTCTGGGCGTACTCGACGCTTCGGAGTGTCCGCCCACGTTTGGCGTGTCACCCGATCTGATTGTCGGGCTCATTGCCGGAGGCGAGACGGCGTTTATCAAGGCTGTCGAAGGTGCCGAAGACAGCGAGGAGCTTGGCGCGAGCGACCTGCGGGAGCGTGGACTCTCGGACAAGGATCTTGTCGTTGGCCTGGCGGCAAGCGGTCGTACTCCTTATGTGGTGGGCGGCCTTGCGTACGCCAAGGCAACTGGGTGCAAGACCATTGCAATTGCCTGCAACCAAGGGTCGAAGATCGGGGAGAGCGCAGATCTTGCCATTGAGCCCGTGCCCGGTCCCGAGGTGCTGACCGGCTCAACGAGGCTCAAGGCGGGAACGGTTCAAAAGCTCATTCTCAACATGATTTCGACCGGTGCCATGGTCAAGATCGGCAAGGTATACCAAAACCTGATGGTCGATGTGCAGCAGACGAACGAGAAGTTGGTGGTGCGCGGCCAGAACATCGTGATGGAGGCGACCGGCTGCACGCGCGAGCGCGCTGTTCAGGCGCTTGCAGATGCCGGCGGCCACGTAAAAACCGCTATTGTCTCGGTACTGCTGGACTGCGATGCCGAGCAGGCTGCGGTAGCTCTTGAGCGGGTGCGAGGCCATGTCCGTGCTGCGGTGAGTGGCCATGAGAAGAGCAATGCCGATGCCCAATAGGTGCGCGGCGTGAGCTGATATGACATCCAGACGAGATACCCAATGCAAGGAGGAGTTATGACGAACAAAGAGCTGGCTCAAAAGCTGCTGGACCTTTTGGGCGGTAAAGACAACGTGCTGGCAAACGCGGCGTGCATGACGCGCCTGCGCGTGACCGTCAAAGACGCGGGCAACGTCGACACGGAGGGCATTAAGGCACTCGACGGCGTGATGGGCCTGGTCGAGGACGACACGATGCAGATCGTGCTGGGTCCGGGCAAGGTGAATAAGGTGCTCGAGGAGTTCTCCAAGCTCACTGGCCTTGCGAAAGGCGTTGCCGACGAGAGCGTGGTTGACGCTGCGGCCACAAACAAGGCCGCGCAGAAGGCCAAGTACGAGTCTAAGCCGGTTCAGGCCTTCCTCAAGAAGATTTCCAATGTCTTCGTCGCCCTGCTTCCCGGCATCATTGCGGCTGGCCTCATCAACGGTATCTGCAACGTCATTAACGTCTCGACGGCAGGCGCGCTTGCAGGCGAGTGGTGGTACCAGGGCATTCGTTCCATGGGCTGGGCCCTGTTTGCCTATCTGCCTATCTTGGTGGGCTATAACGCGGCACGTGAGTTTGGTGGTTCCGCTGCGCTGGGCGGCATCGCCGGCATGATGTGCATCGCCAACAGTGCCATGCCCCTGCTTGCGCCTGGCGCGGCTGATCCTGCCACTGCCATTCTGCTGCCGCTCACCAATGCGCAGTACAACCCCGCGGCGGGTGGCATGATCGCGGCTCTCATCGCTGGTGCATTTTTTGCCTGGATGGAGCGTCAGATTCGCAAGGTTATGCCCAACGCACTCGACACGTTCTTGTCCCCGCTGCTGGTGCTCATCATCGGCGCCTTTGCTCTGATGCTCGTCATCCAGCCGGTAGGCGCATGGCTGACGACTGCCATCTTTAGCGTTTTGACCTTTATCTTCGAGAAGCTGGGCGTCCTGGGCGGCTATATCCTGTCGGCAGGCTTCTTGCCGCTGGTGTCCGTCGGCCTGCACCAGGCGCTCACGCCGATCCACGCTATGCTCAACGATCCCGACGGCGCTACCAAGGGTATCAATTACCTGCTTCCCATCCTTATGATGGCTGGCGGCGGCCAGGTCGGTGCCGGTTTGGCGCTGTACTTTAAGACCAAGAACGCCAAGCTCAAGAAGTACGTCGCAGAGTCCATTCCCGTTGGAATCCTGGGTGTGGGCGAGCCTCTGATGTATGCTGTTACGCTGCCGCTCGTTCGTCCGTTTGTGACGGCCTGCCTGGGTGCCGGATTTGGCGGCGCGCTCGCGGCGCTGCTTCACATCGGCACGGTTTCTCAGGGCGTTTCCGGTCTGTTTGGCCTGCTGATCGTCGTTCCTGGCCAGCAGCTCGGCTACGTTGCCGCTATGCTGCTTGCCTATGCCGCCGGCTTTGTCCTGACGTGGTTCTTCGGTGTCGACGAGCAGAAGATCAACGAGTTCTTTGGCGAGTAGTTTGATATCGCGAGCCGTGTTGCTCGGGGTTCGCGGCGCGCGGCAGATTTCTTGATGTTATGGTTGTGCCGGCGGGGCTAGCTGCTCCGCCGGCCTTTTTTAAAGGAGCGTTGAAGCGTGAAAACGGGTATTTCGATTTATCTTTCCAGCCCTCTGCAGGATATTGAGCGGACGATTGAACATGGTGCCGCGGCGGGTGCGCGCTATGCGTTCACCTCGCTGCATATTCCCGAGGATGGGGGAGCGGCGTATGCCGATAAGGTCCGTCATGTGCTGTCGCTGCTTTCCGCCCGCGGCATTGCGCTCATTGCCGATGTGGGGCCTCGCACGTGCGATTTGCTCGGGCTTGAGCGCATCGAGGACCTGCGCGATCTGGGGTTGGAATACCTTCGTTTGGACTATGGCTTTAGCGCCCAGCGGGTCGCGGAGCTGTCCGGTGTATTTCACATTGTGGTCAATGCATCGACGGTGAGTTCTGATGAAATCGCATCGTGGCGTGAGGCTGGTGCCGATGTGACTCGTTTTGCCGCCTGCCACAATTTTTACCCCAAGCCTTATACCGGTTTAGCTCTGGAGGACATTGCTCGGGTGAATCTTCGTCTTGCGGCGCTTGGATTCGAAATCATGGCTTTTGTGCCGGGTGATGCTAACGTTCGCGGGCCGGTATTCGAGGGACTGCCGACGGTCGAGGCGCAGCGCGGTCGCGCGTCAAAGGTTGCTCTCAATATGCTTGAGCTTGCACATGGCGCCGATTGCGACATTGTGTTGGTCGGCGACCCCGATCTTTCCGATGCGGGCTGGGCGCAGTTTGCTCAAGTTTCCGCCGGATACGTGGACCTGCAATGCGAGCTTGAGCCCGGTTATGCCTATGCGCGCGGGCAGATTCATCACGACCGGCCCGACTCGAGCGTCTTCATCTTTAGGTCTCAGGAGTCACGTACGACGCTTAAGCCGGATTCCGTGCCGACGGATGCCGGAGCCGGCCTGCCGCGAAAGGCGGGGTCGATCGCTGTGAGCAATAGCGGATATGGGCGCTACGAAGGCGAGCTTGAGATTGCGCGGGTCGATCTTCCCGGTGACGAGCGCATGAACGTTGCGGGCCATATCACGCCCGAGGCAATGGAGCTACTGCCGTTCATCAAACGCGGATTCGGGGTACGGTTCGTTTAGCGTGTGACCCGTGGGCTACAATTGGCCCATCATACGAAGGCGCCTCGTGTGGCGTGTGCTCGCGTTGGCCGATCTATATTCGGAGGATTCCCATGACCGTACTGCTTGTTGAATATCCCAAGTGCTCGACCTGTAAGAAGGCCAAGGCATGGCTGGACGAACATGGGGTAGAGTATATCGATCGCGATATCGTTTTGGACAATCCCACGGCTGATGAGCTTGCGACCTGGATTGCTCGTTCGGGGCTGCCGGTGCGGCGCTTCTTTAATTCGTCGGGCATGAAATATCGAGAGCTGGGCCTGAAGGCGCGTCTGGATGCGGGCATGACGGATCGGGAGTGCTACGAGCTGCTGGCGACCGACGGCATGCTGGTCAAGCGTCCGCTGCTGGTGGGCGACGACTTTGCGATTCCCGGCTTTAGGGAAGCGGCTTGGGCCGAGGCGTTGCTGTAGCGGCTGCGGAAAGTGCGACCCGGAATTCGCTTCCAGAATGGGATGCACTTTCCCAAAGTGGCCGGTTGCGGAAAGCACGTCCCATTCTGAGCTTCGATTGCGGGACACGGTTTCCGGTTGAGGGCTCAACGGGAAAGTGGGGACCAGTTTGAGCTTGAAATCTGGGACGCACTTTCCGCCGGCGGGCCTGCCCCAGTCAGTCCGCCAGCTGTGCCCATTCGTGCGGATCGTAGACCTTTACGTGTTTGTTGGGCTTGCCGCTCCAGTACTCCTCGTCCATAAAGGGCAGATATGCCTGAACGCCGGGGCAGATAAAGGGAATCCGCTGCTGTTGCAGTCGCTCGCGCTGGCGCTGCTCCAGGTGCGCCTCGGATATGACGGTCGGCATACCGGACAGCTCGACGAGGCTTGCCTGGATTCGCTTAAGGTCGGGGAGTCCCGCGTGCCATGACATCCGCATGATCAAAAAGGATGCACGGCGGTATTTTGCCTGCACCACAGTAATGGCGGGGCGCAGTGTGGGATGGATTTTGTCCCGTTCGGGCCAAAGGCCGGCAGTGATCTCAAGGCCCAGGGTCTCCCATAGGTAATCAAGCTCTTCGTCCATGGCGCCTCGATATCTACGCGATCATTGATACTTCGATTGTGTTGCCTGGTGCTATCGTTTTCGCGGTAGAATCTGCCAACGGTTGACGGCTACCGCTCGCGGCGTTTTGCCCTTCGTGTACAGCGGTCGGCTTCACAGGTCCTTCACGGGTTGGACTAAATTAGGCCAATTTGACTGAATTTCAAAAAAGTCAAAATTGGGGCTTGCGTCACGGCGAGACTTCCCGTATATTTCTTTCTTGCGCAAAGGCACAGCCGAGCGCAGCGATGCAGTCATTGGGATGTCGTCTAATGGCAGGACAGCGGATTCTGGTTCCGTCAATGGGGGTTCGACTCCCTCCATCCCAGCCATTGCATTTGCTACATATGGCCCGTTCGTCTAGCGGTTTAGGACGCCGCCCTCTCAAGGCGGAGATCACCAGTTCGAATCTGGTACGGGCTACCAAAATTGAACGCCCGGGCCTCGTAAGAGACCCGGGTTTTGTGTATTGACCGTATATACGGCGCCTGCCGTGTTTCGCTCAGATCGAGGAGTAGCCATGGATCTGCCCATCAGCTTGCAAGACATCACGTATGCCGAGAACTATCTGGCGCAGGGCGACCTGGCTACGGCGACGCCGCTGCTGGAGCGTCTGGTGGAGCTCGCCGAGGAGTATATCGACGCTGAGTGCAAGACGGAGGAGAAGCGTCAATACTTTAGCTTCGATAGCAAGTTTGAGCGCTTGGCCTATCGCCGCGTGGAGAAGGATCCGCGCGAGCTCGTGCAGGTCGAGGTGCCGTTTGACCGCCTGTACTCTGACATGGCGTTTGCCTACATTCGCCAGCAGGATTATGTGAGCGCTCGTAATGCCCTGATGCAGGCTGTGCGTTGGGACCCCATGAACTGCAACTATCGCTTGGATTTGGCCGAGTTGTTCCGTGCACTCGAGGACAAGCAGGAATGGGCATCGCTCTCGTTCTCGGTGCTGGAGCGTGCAAGCGATGGCAAGTGCGCCGCCCGCGCTTACGCCAATCTAGGTCAGTACTTCTTGGAGCCCGAGACCGAGAACGTTTCGGCTGCCGTGGGCTGCGCGCGTCTGGCGCTGCGCCTGGCGCCCAACGATGCGCATACGACGCGCCTGCTCAACAAGATCCATACCACCTATCCGGATGCCGCCGATGAGAGCGACAACCACGTGATGGGTGAACTGGCCCTGCAAGGCGTGCCGACCTCGCCTTCGGCCGAGATTGCCATCTGCCTGATTATGTGCGCGACCGATGCTGCAAGTGACGGCGACAAGCAGGAGGCGACGCGCCTGACGGTGCGTGCTCGCGACTTGGTGGGCGAGGAGGCCTGCGCGGCGATTATCAAACTGGTGCGCGAGAGCGATGCCGAGCTCAATGCCGAGCGCAAGGCAAAGCGCGAGACTGCGGGCTCAAACGCCGATGGAGCCAAGGAGGCCGGCGATGCCCAGTAAGCGCGAGCGCAAACTCATTTCCAAGAATCGCTCGGCACATCACGAGTACTTTATCGATGAGACGTTTGAGTGCGGTATTGAGCTGAGCGGCACCGAGGTCAAGTCGATTCGCGAGCGCGCCTGTCAGATCACTGACACTTTTGCGCTGATCCGCGGCGGGGAGTGCTGGCTCGTCGGCCTGCATATCCACCCTTATAGCCATGGTGGCGTGTGGAATCGCGATCCCGACCGTCGGCGTCGTCTGCTGCTGCACCGCAAGGAGATCGACTTTCTTGACGGCAAACTTCGCAACCGTGGTTATGCGCTGGTTCCGTTGGAACTCTACTTTAATACCGACGGCCGCGTAAAGCTGCTGCTGGGTCTGGGTCGCGGCAAGAAGCTCTACGACAAGCGCGAGGACATGGCCAAGCGTGATGTCCAACGCGAGATCGACCGCGCCCTTAAGGAACGCAACCGTTAGGCACTCTGCATAAGTTGCGGTGGAATACGGACTGTTTTGCCTGTTTGAGGGGCTATTCAGTCCCTATTTCACCGCAACTGCGGGCGTCTCATCTTTCTTACTGTTCTGACACATATGTCTCAAAGGCGGCGTCCGTTATGGGTGCCGCCTTTTTTGTGGGTACATACATTCATGAGGTTCCAACCCGAGCTAGGGGAGTGATCGTTATGGACAAAACTGCGTTCTTTACCATGCCGAGCGGTCTGTACGTGGTGAGCGCTGCGGCAGACGGGCTGCGCGCCGGCTGCGTCATCAACACTGCGGTGCAGGTGACGTCCATGCCGCCGCGTATTTCGGTTGCCGTGAACAAGGACAATGTCACCTCGGGCGTCATCGCATCGGCCAAAGCGTTCGCGCTGACCGTGATCGATCAGACGGCCGATATGCTCTACATCGGTAACTTTGGGTTCCGCACCAGCAGCGATTATGACAAGTTTGCCAAATACGAGACCCGCGAGACGGCTCTGGGCATGCCCTATGTGCCTGAGCACGCGGCGGCCCTGTTTAGCTGCCGTTTGATCGACACTGTGGATGTGGGCACGCATCTGCTGTTTATTGGCGAGGTCGAGGATGCCGAGCGCCTGAGCGACGAGACGCCGCTGACGTACGACTACTATCACAAGGTGCTAAAGGGCAAGACGCCGCCCAAAGCCTCGTCGTATCAAGGCTAGAAATGTTCTAAAAATACTTGCATTATATTATTGAGAATATAAACTAATAAGCAAGTACACCAGCAGTCACGTTCGAGAGGAGAACATCATGGCTGAGGAGAAGAAGACGTATAAGTTCGTGTGCACCGTTTGCGGTTACGAGGTTGAGGTCGACACGCCCGAGCTGCCCGAGGATTACGTGTGTCCGGTGTGCGGCGTTGGTCCCGATCAGTTTGAGCTTGTCGAGGAGTAGCTCGTAGACACACGGCGATTAGCCATACAGAGCTCTGTCCAAGGGTCCCGGCTGGATATTCCGGCCGGGACCCTTTTGATTTATCTGACGGTTTAAAACGGCCTTACGTGTTACAGATTGAGACGTTATATCTGGACAGTCACGCCATCCCAATTACATCCCCGTTAGCAGCACGATGTCGAGAATCGTCACGATGGCACCGATCCCTACGAGCAACGCGTTGAGCGGGCGCGAGTTGGCGTATTTGCCCATGACGCGGCGTGAGCTGGTGAGCCGTATAAGCACGAAAACCGTGATCGGCAGCTGAAGCGACAGCAGTGCCTGACTCCAGATGAGACCTTCAAAAGGATTTGGGACGACCAGACACGCCGCCACTGCGCCGGCGAAACAGGCCGCCACCCCGATCGAGGAATGTCGGTCGTGGATGTCGTATTCCTCGTCGAACATGCCCGCGGTGATGGTGCCTGCCGCCATGCCTGCCGTCACGCTACTCGAGAGGCCCGCAAACAGCAGCGCCACCGCAAAGATTGTCGAGCTTGCTGGGCCCAGAATGGGGGAGAGCGTGTCCGCTGCGACGGCGAGGTCGTCTACGACAATGCCGTGCGCAAAGAAGGTCGTTGCGGCCAGGATGACCATGGCCGAGTTGATTGCCCAGCCCACGCCCATCGAAAAGAGCGTGTCGAAGAGCTCATAGCGCAGACGCTCTTCGATAACCTGCTCGCCTTGGCCTTCGAAGTGCATGGATTGGATGACCTCGGAGTGTAGAAAGAGGTTGTGGGGCATAACGACCGCACCCAGGACACTCACGATAATCGCGGCAGAGCCAGTGGGCATACTGGGCGTGATCCAGCTTGCGGCGGCTTGCGGCCAGTCGACCTTGACTAGCGCAAGCTCGGCCAAAAACGAGAGTCCTACCACGCCGACGAAGGCGATGATCCAGCGCTCGGCACGCTTGTAGGAGTTCGTCATGAGCATTGCCATCGATGCCGCGGCCACGATGACGCAGCCGGCGCGCACGGGCAGTCCAAAGAGCATCTGGAGCGCGATCGCGCCGCCCAGGACCTCGGCCATAGCGGTGGCGATGGTCGCGAGGTAGGCACTGGCGAGTACCGCGCGTCCCACGATGCGGGGGAGGTAGCGTGTCGTGGCCTCGGCAAGACAGGTGCCCGTGGCGATGCCCAGGTGCGCCGCGTTGTGCTGCAACGCGATGAGCATAATCGTGGACAGCGTGACGATCCACAGCAGCGCGTAGCCAAACTGCGAGCCCGCGGCCATATTGGAGGCCCAGTTGCCCGGGTCGATAAAGCCGACGGTCACGAGCAGCCCGGGGCCGATGTGCCGCGCAATGTCTAGGCCTCCGTGACCACCGGTGCGTCGGGAGCCAAAGTGTTGTTTGAGATGGTTGAGCATGGTGCGCTCCTGCGTGCCGTTTGTTTGACGCCGTAAAGGGTACCCGTTTTAGGCTTAAAGGTTAACCGAGACTAACAAAATTGTTGTATTTGAATAGGATGGGGAAAGGAGTTGCCGAAATGTCTTGATCTGTAACAACTAGGGATGGAAATTGGACCTAGGTGTTACAGATCGAGACAGGAAGAAATGGTCCTATGGAAAATCTCGATCTGTAACAGCTGACCGCCAAAACCGGCCCTTCGTGTTACAGATCGAGACAAACCAAAACCGTCCTGCAGAAAATCTCAATCTGTAACATCTAAGCGCAAAAATCGGCTCCTCCTGTTACAGATTGAGATGTTTGAAGAGGTGAGTTTGCAGGCCGAACTTGGGGCCCTTGTTGTCGCCCTTGAGGTCGGCGGTGTCCACTCGTAGGGCGTGCGTTACGCGATTGTTTCGAAACGGGCGGGAAACACAACGGGCCGGCGATGCTCCTAGTATGCCTATTCAACTGACTGTCTAAATATCTAGGGGAGGATCGCGATGCAGGCAGATTCCGCTCAGCAGCAGGGCCTTTATCGCCCCGAATTCGACCACGATGCATGTGGCATCGGCGCGCTTGCCGATATCAACGGTGAGCGCCATCACCAGATCCTGGACGACGCACTGTCCATTCTGGTCAACTTGGAGCACCGCGGCGGCACGGGACTCGAGAAGAACACCGGCGACGGCGCCGGCATCTTGTTCCAGGTTCCGCATCACTTTTTCCGTAAAGAGGCCCAAAAGTGCGGCCAGATTCTGCCGGCAGAGGGCGACTATGGCGTGGCCATGCTGTTCTTCCCGCAGGACGACAAGGGCGTAGAGGATGCCCGCCGCGTGTTTGAGGAGGGCTGCGCCGAGGCTGGCGTGCCGTTGCTCTTTTGGCGCGAGGTGCCGGTCGACCCGCACGATCTAGGCGAGACGGCCCGCGCCTGCATGCCTACTATCCTGCAGGCCTTCCTGGGTCGCCCCGATGATACGCCGGCGGGCGACGCCTTCGAGCGCCGTCTGTATGTGTGCCGCCGCACCATCGAAAAGAAGGCCGACGCCGAGTTTGCCCTGCGCGACAAGATCTTCTACGTGTGCTCCATGAGCTCGCGTACCATCGTGTACAAGGGCATGCTTGTGGCCACGCAGATGCGCCGCTTCTTCATCGATCTCAACGACGCCGCCGTTAAGACGGCCGTAGCGCTCGTCCACTCGCGCTACTCCACCAACACCACGCCCAGCTGGGAGCGTGCGCACCCCAACCGCTTTATCATCCACAACGGCGAGATCAATACCCTCAAGGGTAACGTCAACTGGATTCGTGCCCGCGAGCCCAACCTGTACAGCCCCGTGCTGCAGCATGATCTTGAGCGCGTGATGCCCATCATCAACCGCGAGGGCTCCGATTCCGCGATTCTGGACAACGTGCTTGAGTTTTTGGTCATGAACGGTCGCCCGCTCACGCGTGCCGCGTCCATGTTGTTGCCCGAGCCGTGGGATCACAACGACAACCTGAGTGAGGAGCGCCGCGCCTACGACGCTTACCAGTCCATGCTCATGGAGCCGTGGGACGGTCCTGCCGCTATCGCCTTTACCGACGGTCGCACCCTGGGTGCCGCCCTCGACCGTAACGGCCTGCGTCCCGCCCGCTACTATGTGACGCGCGACGGTCGCTTTATGCTGGCAAGTGAGGTGGGCACCATCGAGGTGAGCCCCGAGAACATCCTGACGAGCGGCTGTCTGGGGCCGGGCCAGATGCTCGAGGTCGATTTTGCCCGCGGCCGCGTGATCTACAACGACGAGCTGCGCGCCCGCTATGCCAAGGAAAAGCCCTACCGTGATTGGATTGCCGAGGAGACGCTGGCCGTCGACGCGCTCGATGAGCCCGTTGCGGCAACGCCCGCCGAGGACGCCGAGGTGCCCGCCGCCGTGCGCATGGCCAAGCTCGGCTACCACTGGGATGACGTCGACGAGGTCGTGCGCCCCATGGCCCAGCAGGGCAAGGCCCCGCTCGCCTCGATGGGCATCGATGCGCCGCTGGCCTGCCTGTCCAAGAAGACGCGTTCGTTCTTCGACTACTTCTATCAGCTGTTCGCTCAGGTCACGAACCCGCCGATCGACGCTCTTCGCGAGCATATGGTCACCTCGACCACGCTCTACCTGGGTAACCACGGCAACCTGCTCGAGGACTCCCGTACGGCCTGTCAGCTGGTGCGCCTGGAGCGTCCGCTGCTGAGCGAGGAGGAGTTCGAGCGTATCTGCGCCATCGACCGCGTGGGCTTTAAGACCCGCCGTTTCCGTGCCGTCTACCGCCGCGATGCCGGCGAGGGTGCGCTGCAGGCTGCGCTCAAGCAGCTTGCAGAGGACGTTGAGGCTGCGGTCCGCGACGGTGTGAACATCGTGGTGCTGAGCGATCGTGCCGCTGCGGGCGAGGTGCCCGTACCGTCGCTGCTCGCCGTGGGCTGCGTGCACAACCACCTGATTCGCGCCGGCGTGCGTACCTTTGCCGACATCGTGGTGGAGTGCGGCGACGCTGTGTCCCCGCACGACTTTGCGGCACTGGTGGGCTACTCCGCGAGCGGCATCTATCCGTACAACGCGCATGCGTGCATCCGCGATCTGGCGGCACGCGGCGATTTGGATGTGACGGCCGAGCAGGGCATCGCCAACTACAACAAGGCCGCGACAGCGGGCATCGTCTCCATCATGTCCAAGATGGGCATCTCCACGGTGCAGAGCTACCATTCGGCGCAGATCTTTGAGGCCGTGGGCTTTACGCCGGAGTTCGTCAACGCGTACTTCGCCGGCACGGTGAGCCGTGTGGGCGGTATGGGTGTCGAGGACGTTGAGCGCGAGCAAAACGAGCGTTACGACGCCGCGCTCGCTATCCTTAAGAGCCCGGCTCCCGATCAGCTGCCCACGTTGGGTCTGACCAAGTGGCGCCCGCTCGGCGGCGAGGATCACCTCATCGATCCGCAGACTGTCTACTTGCTGCAGACCGCCTGCCGTGAGGACAGCTACGACACCTTTAAGGAGTACAGCGCCCGCCTGCACCGCACCGGCCGTGCCGTGCGCCTGCGCGACCTGCTGGACTTTGATGCCGGCGGCCGCACCCCGGTGGCACTCGACGAGGTCGAGCCCGCGCTCAACATCGTCCGCCGCTTTAACACCGGCGCCATGTCGTACGGTTCCATCAGCAAAGAGGCACACGAGTGCATGGCCATCGCCATGAACCGCCTGCACGGCCGTTCCAACTCCGGCGAGGGCGGCGAGGATCCGCGCCGCGAGACCCCGCTGGCCAACGGTGACTCCAAGAACTCCGCCATCAAGCAGGTGGCAAGCGCGCGCTTTGGCGTGACGAGCCGCTACCTGTGCAGCGCCTTCGAGATTCAGATCAAGATGGCCCAGGGCGCCAAGCCCGGTGAGGGCGGTCACCTGCCCGGCAAGAAGGTCTACCCCTGGATTGCCGAGGTCCGTCAGTCCACGCCCGGCATCGGCCTGATTTCGCCTCCGCCGCACCACGACATCTACTCCATCGAGGACTTGGCAGAGCTTATCTTCGATCTTAAGAACGCCAACCCCGGCGCGCGCGTGTCGGTCAAGCTGGTCAGCGAGGCCGGCGTCGGCACCATCGCCACCGGCGTGGCCAAGGGCGCTGCCGACAAGATCTTGATCAGCGGCCACAATGGCGGCTCGGGTGCCGCTGCGCGCGACTCTATCTGGCACGCGGGTCTGCCGCTGGAGCTTGGCCTTGCCGAGGCCCAGCAGACGCTGCTGCAAAACGGTTTGCGCTCACGCGTGGTGCTCGAGGCCGATGGCAAGCTCATGGACGGCACCGACGTCGCCGTCGCCTGCCTGCTGGGCGCCGAGGAGTTTGGCTTTGCGACCATGCCGCTCATCTCCATGGGCTGCCTCATGCAGCGCGACTGCCAGCAGGATACCTGCCCGGCCGGCATTGCCACGCAAAACTGTCGCTTGCGTCGCGGCTTCCGCGGCAAGCCCGAGCACGTTGAGCACTTTATGCTCTTTGTTGCCGAGCAGCTGCGTGAGGTCATGGCGAGCCTGGGCTTCCGCACCGTCGACGAGATGGTCGGCCATCCCGAGTGCTTGCGCCAGATTGAGGTCCCGGGCAACCGCAAGGCCAACCTGCTCGATCTGTCGCCCGTGCTGGCGAGCGCGACCTGCGAGTTCGGTGCCCATATCCCGGGTGCCGACGGCCGTCACTTCCTGCCCCAGATGGCTGCGGACAGCGAGCTCGACAAGACGCTCGACTCCACGTTGTTTGTGCCCTATACGGCCGATGCCCGTGCGCACCTGCGTCCGATTCGCTTCCGCGCCGATATCGCCAACGTCAACCGCTGCGTGGGCACCATCTTGGGCAACGCGGTGACCAAGGCGCATCCCGAGGGCCTGCCCGCCGGCTCCATCACCATCGATTGCGATGGTTCGGCCGGTCAGAGCTTTGGCGCCTTCCTGCCGCGCGGCATTACGCTCAACGTGTGCGGCGACGCCAACGACTACTTTGGCAAGGGCCTTTCGGGCGGCGAGGTGTCGGTGCGCCCCAACCCGCATGCGACCTACAAGTTCGACGAGAACATCATCGTGGGCAATGTTGCGTTCTTTGGCGCCACGAGCGGCCGCGGCTTCATTAACGGTCTGGCCGGTCAGCGTTTTGCCGTGCGCAACTCCGGTGCCACCGTGGTGGTCGAGGGCTGCGGCAACCATGGCTGCGAGTACATGACGGGCGGTCTGGCGCTCATCCTGGGCGAGGTCGGGCAGAACTTCGCCGCCGGCATGACGGGCGGCGTGGCTTACGTCTTTGACCAGTACGGCACCCTCGATGCCCGTGTGAACCACGAGAGCGTTGAGCTCAAGGCCCCGACGGCCGGTGAGCTGGCACAGATTCGCGAGCTCATCCAGGAGCACGTGGACGCGACGCAGAGCCCGCGCGGCATTAAGCTGCTCTACAGCTTTGAGACGATGAGCAAGCACTTTGTGAAGGTCATTCCGACCGAGTACGAGCGCGTGCTGGCGATTGTCGCCGCCGCCGAGGCCGTCGGCAAGACGCATGCGCAGGCCGAGGAGCTGGCGTTTGACATTGTGACCGGTCGCGCCGACGCCGCTGATGTCGCTCGCTTTGATGTGGCGGGTGGTGTCGCTGGCGCTGTGCCCGCCGCCGCCAGCTCTGTTGCTTCGACCAAGAAGGAGGCGTAAGTGCCATGGGTAAGCCCGGTGCTTTTCTTGATATCGATCGCGTGACCCACGAGCTGCGCCCCGTGGAGGAGCGCAGCCGCGATTTCGATCCGCTGTACGTGGAGCTCGACGACGATGCGCGCCGTGCCCAGGCGAGCCGCTGCATGATGTGCGGTGTGGCGCCTTGCCAAATGGGCGCGAGCTTTGGCAAGGCGCGTCCGAGTGGCTGCCCACTGCACAATCTGATTCCCGAGTGGAACGAGCTAGTGTATCGCGGCCGCTGGGACGAGGCTGCCGAGCGTCTGTCACTCACCTCGCCTATGCCCGAGTTTACGAGCCGTGTGTGCCCGGCGCTGTGCGAGGCCGCGTGCAACCTGGGCTCGGTCGACGGTCAGCCCACGACGATTCGCGACAACGAGCGCGCGATCAGCGACCATGAGTGGGCAAATGGCGGTCCGCGCCGCTTTGAGCCGGCGGGGGAGGGCGCACCCACGGTTGCCGTGGTGGGCTCCGGTCCTGCTGGTCTGGTGGCAGCATGGGAGCTTGCACGTCGCGGTGCCTGTGTGACGGTATTTGAGCGTGATGACCGCCCGGGCGGCCTGCTCATGTACGGCATTCCCAACATGAAGCTCGAGAAGTCCGTTGTCGAGCGTCGCGTGGCACTTATGCGCGAGCTGGGTATCGTCTTTGAGCTGGGCGCTGACGTTACGAACCCTGCGGTGGCGGCCAAGCTCAATGGCTTTGACGCCGTCGTGGTGGCTGCCGGTGCTCGCGCCCCGCGTGGACTGGCTGCTGAGAATATTGACGCACCCGGCGTGGTGTATGCCGTGGACTACCTGACGGCCTCGACCGTCTCGATACTCGATGGCGGCGAGCCTGTCGTCGATGCATGCGGCCTGGACGTCGTGGTCATTGGCGGCGGCGATACCGGTAACGACTGCGTGGGCACCGCGGTACGTCAGGGTGCGCGCAGCGTGCGCCAGTTTGAGTTCTTGCCGGCGGCGCCTGATGCGCGCGCGGCGAGCAACCCCTGGCCGCAGTGGCCCAACGTGAAGAAGACCGATTACGGCCAGCAGGAGGCCATCGCTGCCATGGGCGGCGAGATGCGCGCCTGGGGTGTGGATACGCTCGAGGTACTGTTGGACAAGAAGGGCGCGGCCGCGGGCCTGCGCGTGGTCGATCTGGATTGGTCGGCTGGCAAGCCCGAGCGCATCGCGGGCTCCGAGCACGAGGTGCCGGCCCAGCTGGTGCTCATCGCCTGCGGCTTTACGGGTCCTGAGCATGGCGTGTTCGATGCGGTAGGCGTGCCTGTTGCCACCGCTGGTCGTCCGCTGCCTGTGATGGCCGCCGAGGACTCGCATCTTGCGGCGCGTGTCGACGGCGTCGCCGCGGATGCCGCGCCGGTGTATGTTGCCGGTGATGCGCGCAACGGCAGCTCGCTCGTTGTGAACGCCATGGCCGACGCCCTGGCCTGCGCTGCCGAGGTCGCCGAGGCGCTGGAGCTGTAAAGTAGTCATTTAAGAACGTCCCCAATGACTGGTCATTTTTGTCTAGTCGTTGGGGACACTCTTTGCGAGCGGTTCGTTCGTTTGTCGACGCGCGAGTGTCCATTCGGCGTCTTCTTGAGCTGTGGTGCTCTGCTGTTTCTGTGGTGGCCGGGGGCGCTTGGCTCAAAAGGGCGGGTTGGCCGCCTATGTTTACCTGCGGTTTTGTTCCAGTGCGCATTTTCGGTCAAGCTTTTCGTCAAGTGTTTGGTCAGCATCTGGTTTGCAGCCGGAGGCCTATTTTGCCCGCGCTGGTCGTGGCTGCCCACCCTCCTCGTAAGCTCAAATTGAGGTCCATCAGTTTGAGGAGGATGCCATGACTGATCACGCTTTAGATCGAGCGCAGCTGGCCGAAGCCGTCGGCAACGATATTGCCGACATGGCCCATTTTTGGATGCTGCGGAAGTTCCAGTTTTTGGAGCCGGCGCGTGAACAGTTCGAGATCATTGTCGACCCGTGGCTCAGCTATTGCACCGAGCCTTCGCAAAACGAAATCATGGCCTACAACATGGCATTTACCGATTGGCTGCTCTTCGAGCGCCCCTATCGCCATGGCAAGACGTTGCTCGAGCTGTATGTTGAAGAGCCGCCGACATTGCTTTCGCCTGCCTCGCTCAAGCGGCTCGAGCAGGTACGCGACACACAGTATTTCTCGCGCTTTGGCATTTTGGACAAGGATCCTGCGAACGGCATGGTTGCGCTGAAGGATACGCGCACCGACCGTCGCTTTGATGTCTACGACCCGCATATCGTGCAAAAGGAGCATTGGAGCGACGGCGCGATTGCGGTGCGCCTCGCCTGCGTCGACGATGTCTGGCTGACGGCGGGACAACTCTATCTGTATGACATCGCGCGCCTGAGTGACACGGCGGTCGATGGACCGGGTGCGGTGCATCCCGAGGATCTGCAGGACGGCTTTGACACCTCGTGCGTTAGCTTCTTTTTGCGCCTGGTCCGCGACATCATGGGCGCCCAGGGGCGGTACGTAAAGTCGCTCAACATCTACGAGCAGGAGTGGGAGTAGGGGATGTTACTGGTGTCGCTCTGCTGCCCTGACTTTGTCTCAATCTGTAACGTTTGGCGGCTGTTTGGGCCCGTAACTGTTACGGATTGAGACGGAAGGTTGGCGGCTGTCGAAAGATCTTGTTCTGTAACAACTAGAGGCTCAAAGACTGTCTTCCTGTTACAGATCAAGGCATTTGTCAGCGGAGGCAACGGTGACGATGGCCCATTTGTCCGATGTGGTGGTGATGGAAGTGTCTAATATCGTTCTCAAACACAAGCATGCGACTCGCAACACGTTGGCGCGGAATAGGATGCCCGCGCGCCTCACGGAGACGGCCAAGCAAGGTGCGCTGCTCGCAACGCATGACAATACCGAGCTCATGTGGCTGCGACGCCATGTTGGAACCGACGATATCGCGGAGCCCGAGTCATACCTGTTCTGTTTTCAGCATGATTGGGATGCATTGACGCCGGCGGAGCGAGCGCTGAGGACTATCAAAGGGCTTGCGGAATTTCATCCCGATTGGGCGTTTTGGGGTTATGACGCGGCACTTTTGTGGGGTCTGGAGGTGCCGAATGATCTGCTCGGGCCGCGTTTCCTTGTTAAGACTTGCTGTTCGGTGACGTTGAGCGGCGGGTGCAGGTTGTTGCGTCCGCAGATGGCGGGCGCGCTCGAGCGCGTCGACGGCGTGCGGGTGACGTCGTTTTGGCGCACGGTGGAGGATTGCTTGCTGCGTGCGCCGTTCTCCTACGGGTTGGCGATTGCCGATTCTGCACTGCGGGCGAAAGGCGTATCACGTGGGGATTTGTGCGAGCGCCTCCGCGCCGATTGCGAGGGCAGGCGAGGGTATCGCAGGGCACAGGTGATTGCGTCGTATGCGGACGGGCTGTCCGAAAACGGCGGCGAGTCTCGGTTCCGAGCGTTCTTTATTGCATACGGCTTTCCGGTTCCGGAGCTGCAGGTGGAGTTTCGCGACCCGCTCGATCCGAGCCAGGTGTTTCGCGTCGACTATTTTTGGCGGTTCGAGGACGGAACGTGCGTGATTGGCGAGCTGGACGGAAAGAGGAAGTACACCCTGCAGAGCGGCGAGGCCCGGGAGTCGGTCGACCCATTCGCGGCAGAGCGTCAGCGGGAATCTCATCTGACAATGCTCGGGCATAAGGTGCTTCGGTTTACGTTTAACGAACTCAAAGACCCGGGGAAGCTGGTCGAGAAAATGAGGCTGGCGGGTATTCCTCGGCAGGCTGAATTGGCTGAGGAGTGGAGACGTCAGTGGTATGGGCGCTGAGAGGTTTTGTCTCAATCTGTAACGTTTAGAAGTTGTTTGAGTTCGTAATTGTTACAGATCGAGACAAACCGGTGAAACGTCGACCGAATGTCTCGATCTGTAACATCAAGGGGCCCAATAACCCTGTACCTGTTACAGATCGAGACATTTCCCTGGTGTCGCTGGGGTGGGACTGCAACGTATTCCGTCCCCCACATCCCCTCTTCCCTCCGTTAACCGATATGCTCGACTTTAGGTCGCTGCATTAGGTGATAATGGACAAATGTTCATGTTAATCGTGAGGGAGGAGCTCGATATGGCGTCTGCCGATCGTCCCACGTTGTTTATCAATGCGACCGTCTTGGATGGCTCGGAGCATATGGAGCCGCAGCCCGATATGGCCGTGGCCGTTGAGCGCGGTGTCATCACATGGATGGGGCCGAGTGCTGTGGCGCAGGCGCCGGCGGGCGCCGAGGTCATCGACCTGGCAGGGGCGTATCTCATGCCGGGCCTCATCAATATGCATGTGCATCTGTGCGGTTCGGGCAAACCGGTTTCGGCGGGCGATGCGGGCGCGCTGATGAAGAAGCTCGATAATCCCGTGGGGCGCGCCATCGTGCGCCATATCCTCAAGGGCAGCGCTCAGCAGCAGCTGGCAAGCGGCGTGACCACGGTGCGCGGCGCGGGCGACCCGCTGTTTGCCGATCTGGCCGTGCGCGATGCTATCGATGCCGGCAAGTATCAAGGTCCTCGCCTGGTGGCGCCGGGAACGGGCGTCACGGTGCCGGGCGGCCATGGTGCGGGCTTGTTCGCCCAGGTGGCAAACAGTCCCGCCGAGGCAGCCGAACAGGTGCGCGACCTGTATGCGCGCGGTGCCGACGTCATTAAGCTGTTCGTAACGGGCGGTGTGTTCGATGCTACCGAGGTGGGCGAGCCGGGCGTGCTGCGTATGCCGGTGGAGGTTGCCGCGGCGGCGTGCAAGGCGGCGCACGATATGGGCCTTCCGGTCATGGCCCATGTCGAGAGCACCGAGGGCGTGAAGGCCGCGCTTGAGGCCGGCGTTGACACGATTGAGCACGGCGCTCCGTTGACACCCGAAATCTTGGAGCTGTATCGTGGCGCCGCGGGCACACAGCTCGAGGGGCGTGCGCCGAGTGTGACCTGCACTATCAGCCCGGCGCTGCCGTTTGTATTGCTCGACCCGAAAAAGACCCATTCTACCGATACGCAAAAGAAGAACGGCGACATCGTGTGCTCGGGCATCATCGAGAGCGCCCGTGCCGCACTGGAAGCTGGCGTTAAGGTGGGCCTTGGCACGGACTCGAGTTGCCCGTTCGTGACGCAGTACGACATGTGGCGTGAGGTGGCCTATTTTGCCAAGTATGTCGGCGTGGGCAACGCCTTCGCGCTGCATACGGCCACGCAGGTCAATGCCGAGCTACTGGGGTTGGGCGGCGAGACCGGCACAATCGAGTGCGGCAAGGCCGCCGATATCCTGGTGACGCGCAAGAATCCGCTCGATGACCTGTGCGCACTGTGTGAGCCGACGCACGTGATGTGTCGCGGTGATCTGGTGCGCAAGCTCAAGGTGAAGCGTATTCCCGAGGTGGACGCCGAGCTCGACGCGATTATGGCCATGCCTGCCGAGGCGTTGGCCGAGGAGCTTGCCCGCGATGGCGTGGCGTAAGCGCGCGATATGGCGATGCGACAAAGGGACAATCCTTTTGTCATAATCAGAAAAAGCCGAGGTCCCAGTGCGAGGCCTCGGCTTTTATTTGTCCCATAGTATGGCAGCTATGAGCGCGTCTCCATCTTGGCATGGCACTTGGGGCAGGTGACGCGGATCTTGCCTTTGCCCTTGGGAACGGAGAGCATCTGGCCGCAGTTGGGGCACTTGAGGTATGCCGTGGTCTTGCGACCCTTCCACATCTTCT
>CBCSNQ010000029.1:0-22192 GCA_965141565.1 uncultured Collinsella sp.
AAATAGCATAACGATCGTCCTCACAATCATGTTTAAGGGGATAGTGTAGCTCGCATGGGCGCACCGTGCACCGGTGCTCAGAAAATGCAGTAATGGTCTGCCCGCGCTAACGGGCGCGAGGCGGAGGGGACGACTGCCCGCGCGCCTTCGAGTTCACTGCGCCTTCCCGTCCGACCGGGTGCTCCATTTTGGGCCACATGGGTATGGGCATGTGTCTGCCTGCCCGACATACTTAATGTCGATAGCCCCTGTGCAAAGGAGGACGTTTCTATGGACGAGATGTTTGCCATTAAATGTCAAAACTGCGGCGGTCCTATGTACTCGCACCAGGCTAAACGCAGCTTTGAGTGCGCCTATTGCGGCACGGTCGTTCCGTGGCAGGCCGATGCGGGGGAGCCCAAGAGCGCCCTGGGCATTCGTCATACGCCGTTGACGGTGGTGGATGGGCTACTTAAGCTCACCCATGTGTCGCAGCTCGAGCGCCCGGAGGACCCCGACTGGTATTTCTTTAATTCGTACTGGCGCAATCAGTCGGTTTTGGAGCATCTGCTGTGGGAGGACCGTGGCACGGCGCAGGAGTTCCAAGAGGCTACGCATGTGAGCATCCCGTGCCCCTTCTGCGGCGCATCCTTTGAAGGCGAGTCCACTCAGCGCGTGTTTGAATGCCCGTCCTGCGGCAATAAGATCGGCGTTGCCGACCTGCTCAAGCCCGGTACCTTCAGCAAGCGCCTGACCATGGGCGTTGGTGCGGAGTATGTACCCGAGCAGGGTATTCCCTGCGAAATCTCGCCGCAACAGGCGCGTGCCAACGCGCTGCAGCTGGTGCGCCAGTACCCCGACGCCTTTGCCGGGCACGACGTGGAAGACGCGATTCAAAACGACATGATGCTCTTCTATTTCCCCATGGCGCTCGCAGATTTGCGCATGATGGCGTCCTTCCCGGGCAAGGGGCTGAGCAAGGAGACCCTGGTGTACTACGAGGTGCTCGACTGGGCGTATCCGCGGGCAAACTACCTGGACGTTCGTCTTATGGGCATTTTGGAGCCGTGGGACTTTGGCAAGGCTGGGCCGTTCGATCCCGCTATGCAGGAAGGCGACTTCCGCGTCGTTTCCGTCGAAGCGTCCACCAAGGACCAGGTGGTCATTGATAAGCTGGCGCTCGACGTTGCCGGCAACGACGCCGAGGCGGTGCTGGGGCTCAATAAAAAGAGCATCCGCGCCTGGGCGCGCAAGGCCCGCAAGCATAAGGACGGCCTGGTGATGGTGCCGGTCTACTTTGTCGATCGTCCGGCGACGGATAGCCGCGATGGCGAGCAGGTGCGCATTGCCGTAAACGGCCAGACGGGCCGCGCGGCCGCGGTGGTGTTTAGCGACAAGCGCGAGACGCATGTGGTGGCGTCGCTCAATCCCAACGTGATGCTGTCGAGCGAGAGCACCGTGCACGCCACGCCCATCGAGGTCAAATACGTTAAATCGCCCTTCCTATACCAGATCGTGCGCCGCGGAGGCGGGGAGCAGCCGCGGCAGGTGGCAGCGGCGGCGGAGGGTTCTTACCGAGAGGAGAAGCCCAAACGCAAGGGCCTGTTCGGCGCGATCTTTGGGAAGTAGGGTAACGGTGCCGGTTGGCGCCGTAACCTGAAAGCCAGGGGTATGGGGCAGCTCACAGGAGCGCGGGCTGCCGTCTGATTGTTTGAGGGTGCCAGATGTAAATAAACGGTGGAGCGACCGCAAAGGAGCCGTCTCGCTGGGTAAAATCAGGTTGTGCCGCGGAACCCGCTCCTCAGCTAGTCACACTTCGGAAGCGCGGGCAACGCAGGTATTATCGTCTAAAGGGCCGGCTGCAACCGGCCCTTTTCTGTGGCAGCCAATGGACCCACATCAGACGAAGGCCGCGTCTTTGCCTGTCAGGTCACGCTCGCCAGCCACGGCTAGAATGTCGTTGCCGGCGTCCATGACCGGTATTGTTTCGTAGCGTGCGTCGCAACCGCGAGTGCGCCTGCGACGGCTGCGGTGGCTTCGGTCGCAACGTGCTGCTACCCTTGCGTTTCGCCATTGGTCGCTTCGTTGATGGCGCGGTACTCGGCGCTTAGTTCGCGCGCCAGCTCTTCCTTGCTTGGAAGATACGGCAGGTATTTGGCGGCAAACACTTGGTCGTTGTCTTCGGGCAGCGTGTACTCGACAATCGAATCGCTTTTGTCCGCGCAGAGCACGATGCCTATGGGCGGATTGTCGCCTTCGTTCATGAGCTCGCGCGTGTAGTAGTTCACATACATTTGCATCTGGCCCAGGTCCTGATGCGTAAGGTCGTCCGTCTTAAGGTCGATGAGCACGAAGCAGCGCATCAGATAGTTGTAAAAAACAAGGTCAATATAGAAATGGCGCCCATCAAAGGTGATGCGCTTTTGGCGCGCCTCGAAAGCGAAACCACGGCCAAGCTCCAGCAGGAACTTCTGAAGATGCGTGATGAGCGCCTGCTCTAGATCGCTCTCGCGAAACGCAGTATCGTCCGAGAAACCTAAAAACTCCAGTACATATGGGTCGCGGATGATATCCTCGGGGCGACGAGCCGGGGCGCTCTTTTGGATTTCCTGGGTGACGGCCTCCTTGTCCTTGCTGGCAAGTAGGCGCTCGCGGAACATGGTGTTGATCTGGCGTTCGAGCTGACGCGTGCTCCAACGAGAATCGGCGCATTCGTTCATGTACCATGTTCGAGCATCAGGGTCGGTTATACGCGATAACCTGCGGTAATGTGTCCAATTCAATTCGGAACGCAGCGCGTTCCGGATTGGGAACGCAAGATAAAACTGACGCATGTATCTTAAGCTTCTGGCGTTGAGGCCTCTGCCAAAATCCTTAGTCAATCTAACGGCAAGTTCGTCGTTCAGTGCATCGCCATACTTGGCGCGCTCCTCTCCGCCCTGTTCATCAACAATACTCTTGCCGATCTCCCAATATGCCTCAACCATCGCAAAGTTAACGGCGGTATAGGCCTTGTCGCGAGCGGCGTTGAGAATCGAGGAGACCTGCTTGTAAAAACCTTCGGGCACGATTGCCGATTCTCCACGGTTTACTAGTTCACCCATCACTGTCGCCCCACTTTCCTCTTGTGGAATGCATCTTTAACGCATTTAGTTTAAAGCCTCGCGCGGACACGAATTGCTATGTTGTCTGGCACCTTCGCATGTCTACCTTAAGGACATCACGGGGGTCAACAGGATCAAGGACCGCGACGTTTTCCTGCGTAATAGGCTGTTGACTGCTTGTGTCTTTAGCCTGAGCAGCCGTGCGAAGGCCCAGGAGTTTGTTAACGCGCTGAACATGGTGATGTAGCCGACGTCGGCGTTCGGGCCAGGCTTACGCCCGCGCATCTGACAGCACGGTGGCTGGTCGTTCAACCTGCGAGGCGTCCTTTATGCGCTACTCCTTCATGTCAAAAATAGGGGCGCAGAACGGTATTCCGCGCCCCTGATTGAGCCGATGCGTCTGAAAGCCGGCTTGCCTACTCGTCAACACCTCCGTTGTCTTCGCGGTCGTTAACAAGCATTGCCGCGCCGACGGCTGTTGTCGCTACGGCGGCAGCGGCGAGCCCGGCGGCAATGCCGGAGCCGTCGCCCGTGTCGGCGAGTTTTCCGCCCGAGCCCTTGCCCTTGTTGCCCTTACCATTCTTATCAGCGCCGTCTGCGTTGGAACCCGTGCCGGTACCGGTGCCGCCCGCGTTGCCCGAGGCTGCAACGGTAAAGCTTGCGGCTCCGTCGCTGGCGAGCGTGTAGTTCTGCGCCGCGTCGCCCAAGAGACCGTTCACGCGCACCCAGTACGTTCCTGCGGCAAATGTTTCGCCCTCGGCCATTGCCGTGCCCGGAGCGCCGTCCGCGTCGTGCACAAACTCGAGCTGGGCCGTGCAGGCATCGGTTTCGAGCTTGCCCTCGAGTGATGCCGCAATCTTGGCGCGCACGTCTTCGCCGGCCTTAAGGCCTTCGAGTCCCTCAAAATGAGGCGTCAGCGCACGTGGATCGATATCGATGGGCACAGGGCCCTGCAGCCCCGTAACAGTCTCGTTGCCCAGGGCGTCGACATCCACATATTCGATGGCAAACGCATGTCCCGAGGCTGCTACGTTGAGTACGTTGCTGCTGTCGACAAGGCGGAAATGGCCCTCGCCAACGGTCTTGCCATCTTGGAGCGAGGCATCGCTCAGCGAGTCGCCGTACGTCATGCGCATGCGGGTCGGGAGATAGCACGAAACGGTTTGCTTGTGCTGCGCATCGTTGTAATTGCGCTGGTAGATGCTCCGGGCCAGTGCCGCATCAACAAAGTCGGATGCGATGATGCCAATGTGCTTGCGGCAGTCCGCCTTTGTGCTCTCAACTCCGGTATTGTTTATATACGAGCTCTTGTACAGGTGCTCGTTGACCACTCGCGCTGCGGTAAAAGGGTTGTTTTGCGTGCAGCTCGTGTAGTTGATAAACCAGCAGCGCTCCGTTGCCTGCACCGTTGTCCCGTCCGCGGCAGTGATATCTACGGTGCTGCGCTCGAACTCGGACGCTGCCTTCAGGGCCATATCGACCCAGTCGATCTTACTGGATCCCGTGCAGTCGTAATGGTCTTGGGCATATACCTTGGTGCAATAGGGCTCTTTGGCACCCGCATTGCCCGCAGCCTCAAAGCCTCGCGCGTCTTGGACGAGGCACATGGACTTTCCGGAATGCGCCTTGATTTTGTCGTCCCATTCAGTGAGGTCGAGGCCCCACGTGTGGCCGTCTACGCTGTCGCCGGCGAGTTTAAATCGACGCAGCAGGACGATCTTTCCGCGCACCTCGTTCAGTGTGGGGACATGGCTCGACGTATAGAACAGATCGGAGTTATTGCCCATAACATTGGCGAAAGCCGTCGTAACGCTTTCGTCGGTAGCCTCGTCGTTGCCTCGTGACACCAGCATGATGAGCGCTTCTGACGGGTGTTCGTTCAAAAATGTTTTGAAGTAACCGATGACATCGGAGAGTTGCATAAAGCCCCCGTCTTTTTTGTGCAGGTAGCATATTCCATGGTCGATGCCGGGGTCGCCGTTCTTGTCGTTCTTTCCAAGTCGGATATCAAAATAGCGAATGCCTTCGAGCAACTGCGTGGGGATGTAATCCTGCTGGCACTTTGCAAGCGAGGTTTGGGGCTCGGTGTCGTTGTCGACGCTGCAGGTGCCCGAATCGTGAGTTCCCGGGATGCTCAGTTCGTCGAGGTACTTGCTGCCATCGACGTGGCTCATCCAACATGGTCCGTCGACGTAGCTGCTATACGTGGTCCAGTCGATGCTGCTAACTGTGGCATTGGTCTTGTCCATGCTGTAGCCGACAAGCTCGAGCTCCCACGGAATGCTCTTACTCTTATGGCAGATCTTATTGTTGTCCTGGTCTTTGCCGTCCTTTTCTATGGCCAGGTACTTAATGTCTTTTTTCTCGGTTTCTTTCTCGACCGTGCGGTCTCGGATGATATAGGTACCGTTTGATTGACGCTCGAACGCAAAAGAGCGACTGGCCTTGCCGTCATGCTCGCCACTCCATACGTGGATGACCTTTCCATCTTTGTCCGAGTCGCCATCGACCGACCAAATGCTGTAGCCCGTCTTCTTGTGCTCTTCGAAATTGAGCAAGGTGCGGATAGCATACCAGTTTGTATTGTCATTCTTGGTCGTTACGTTCTCGAGGATGAGCTTGCTGGACGTGCCGTCATTAAACAGGTGGCAGACGTTGCCGATGACGTTGCCGTCTTCGTTGACGCTCGCGGTGCGAAAATAGCCCGCGGGGCGAAGACGAATGACGAACTTGTCGAGGTTGGCCGCCGATGTGGGCGTGTCTTCTGCAAATGCCGCGCGCATGGGAAGGCCCAATCCCGCGGTTTCGGGCAGGCTTGCAAGCGGCGACAACGCCGCGAGTCCAAGGCCCAGCGTAAACGCTCGGCGACTGATGGCATGATGTTCGGTCATAACTCCTCCATTCGCAGGGTGCGGTAATGCGCTCATTTTGGTCACTATACTGCCCGGATGTTTAAAGGTGTCGGCTTAAATTGTGTGCGCGGCGCTATAAATCGGCGGGCGGACGTGTTTGGGTGCTTGCCTATTTGTGCTGCTACCGCGCTGGGGGTGGTTTTGCCGCCCGGCACCCTCGCGTTCGCCGGCTATCGGCATAAGAAAGGGAGGGTCGGTTTACCGGCCCTCCCTTAGTACGAAACGCTGGGGCACCGCCGCTTGTTGGCACTGCGCTCGTGTTTTTCGTTACGCTCGCGAGTCGCTTAGCGCTTAATCTCGATATCGTCGAGCTTGACGTCCATGGCCTCGGTCTTGGCCTCGGCGATGTCATCGGCAAATTCCAGGGACTTCATCATGGTCTCGACGGCGTCCTTGTGCTCCTCGACGTTGTCGATACGCGCATACACACTGCCGCCGTCAACGTCGGTGAAGTATTCGGTCGTTACGCCGCCCGAGTGCGTGAAGTAGGCACTGCGCCAGGTCTTGCCGTTGTACTTAACGGGATCGCTCTCGGTCCATCCAGAGTTGGCCTTCCATTTGGCCTCGTAGTCGAACAGTTCATCGGCGTTCTTGTCAGAGTCGAAGACGGGGATGAAGCGATCGCTGGCGTGCTCGCTCTCGGTGAACTTAAACTGGGCCCTGTCGGCGGTGTCGCCTGCGACGTCGGTGATCTCGACGCCCTCGGGGACCTCGACCTTAAACCAAATGAAGTCGGTCCTCATATCCACGGCTGGCTTTTCTGCTCCACCGCCACTTCCGGTAGCGCCGCCGCTGCCACCGCAGCCCACCAGGGCAAATGCGGCAAAGAGGCTTATGCAGAGGGTGAGAATCGCAAAGGCCTTCTTTTTCATGGTCGTGTCCTCCTCGATCTGTAACCGCCCATGGATTACCTGCCTTTACTGTACGCGTGGACGGCTCGCTCGGGTGGGCCATGTGTCCCATTCTGAGGGCCGGATTTGCGCCGTTAAGTGGCAATATGCACGGGTCCAAAAGAGGGGAGGGCCGGTGCTGTCGGCTCTCCCCGGGGTGAGGTGTCCGTTGTTTTAAAGGGGCGCGTGTACGCGGGCGTTGCCCCAACAGGTTCCTTGTTTATAGATATGCCCCAGTTTGTGACGTCCGGAAGTCCCGAAAGGCGGGCCATGTGTCCCATGTTTGCGGTGCCGACGCCTATCGTTCGCCATAGAAATCCGCGATGGCCAGGTGCGCTGACGCTTATGTACTTATGGGCTAGACTAAGCACCATTATGTGATCGATGCGGTCGGTCGGCGGTTGCCACCCGACCGATGTATATGACTTGAAGGTGCATGCGTATGAGCCAAGAGATGATGGACAAGACCTGCCGCGGGTTTGCCGAGGCACTGGCCGCGCGCGAGCCGGTTCCCGGCGGTGGCAGCGCGAGCGCCTTTGTGGGCGCGCTGGGCGCCTCGCTGTGCGGAATGGTTGCCCGCTACGGTGCGACCAATCCCGCGCTTGCTGATCGTGCGGATGACCTGACGCGTGCGTTTGCCCAGGCAGACGAGTTGGCGCAGGAGCTTGTGGGTCTGGTCGCCGAGGACGTTCGTGCGTACGGCCAGGTGTCCGCTGCGTACGGTATTCCGCGTGAGGACCCGGCCCGACCGGCTGCGATTCAGGATGCGCTGCATGTGGCCGCTATGCCGCCGTATCGCATTATGGATGCCTGCGGGCGCGCACTGGCGCTGCTCGAGGACATGGCCGACAAGGGTTCGCGTCAGCTGCTGTCCGATGTGGCGTGCGGCGCCGTATTCTGCCGCGCCGCCATGCAGGGCGCGAGCTTGACGCTCTTTGCGAACACCACGTCTATGAAGGATCGTGCACGCGCCGAGGAGCTCGAGACGGCGTGTGATGAGTTGCTCGACACATGGTTGCCGCGCGCCGATGCGCTGGCGCGCCGCGCCTCCGACGCTGCAAGAAAGAGGGGATAGCCATGGCTGAGCTACTGAAGGGTGCTCCCGTCGCCCGCGCTTTGACTGAGGAGCTCGCTGCCCGCTGCGCTGCGCTGCGCGAACGCGGTGTTGTTCCGACGCTTGCTATCGTGCGTGTGGGTGAACGCGAGGACGACCTATCCTACGAGCGCGGCGCCCTTAAACGCTGCGAAAAGGTTGGCATCGAGGCGCGTCGCGTGTTGCTTCCTGCCGGTGTTTCGCAAGACGAGCTGTTGACGGCCATCGAGGACATCAATGCCGACTCGGCTGTTCATGGCTGTCTGATGTTTCGCCCGCTGCCCGCCGGCCTTGACGAGAACGCCGTCGCCGCAGCGCTCGATCCCTCCAAGGACGTTGACTCCATGACGCCGGCTTCGCTGCTCACCACGCTTTCGGGGCGCGGCGAGGGTTTTGCCCCCTGCACAGCTGAAGCCGTGCTTGCTTTGCTGGATCATTACGGCGTTGAGCTGGACGGCGCCAAAGTTGCCGTGGTCGGACGCTCACTGGTAATTGGCCGCCCCGTTGCCGCCATGCTTACGGCGCGCAACGCAACCGTGACGACGTGCCATACGCATACGCGCGATCTTGCCGCCGAGTGCTGTGCTGCCGACATTGTGGTTGCCGCCGTTGGACGCGCGCGCACGATTGGCGCAGATGCGGTCCGCGAGGACCAGGCGATTATCGATGTTGGCATTAATTGGGACGAAGCCGCTGGCAAGCTGGTCGGCGACGTCGATTTTGATGCCGCGGAGCCGGTTGTTGGCGCAATCACCCCCGTGCCGGGCGGCGTGGGGGCTGTGACCACCGCGATTCTCGCCAAACACGTGATTGAGGCGGCCGAGCGCGCATCGAAATAGGCGTTTTGGGCTGTTTGAGGGGGCTAGCTATATACCACGTGGTCAAACAATGCCAAATATGAGTACTGTTGCCAAGATAGTCACATATGTCTTACGTCTTTTTGGCTTCCTAACGGTATCCATTATCGTTAGGAAGCCTATTTTATTGAACTTATGGGGAATAACGTTGTCTTGCTTTTGGGCAAATGGGGATTTTCGGCACTCGTTACAAGGAAATTTGCTGCTACTAAATTGGTGACAGTACTCATATTTGGCATTTTTTGACCACAGGGGCTGCCGGGGCGGCGGTTTCGCCCTTTTTGCGCCGAAGCGATACACTGTTGCCGTTTGATTTCTTCGCTCAAGGAGGATGCGCATGCCGTGCACAACGATTTTGGTTGGTAAGAACGCGAGCTACGACGGGTCGACGCTGGTCGCCCGCAACGAGGACTCGTCCAACGGGGTGTTTGAGCCCAAGCGCATGCGCGTGGTGCATCCCGACGAGCAGCCGCGTGTCTACACGAGCGTCCTGAGCCACCTGACCGTTGAGTTGCCCGACAATCCCATGCGCTACACGAGCGTCCCCGACGTCGTTCCCGGTCACGGTATTTGGGCCGAGGCCGGATTCAACGAGCTCAATGTTGGCATGTCCGCAACCGAGACGCTCACCACCAACGAGCGCGTCCGCGGTGCCGATCCGCTCGTGGACTACGTGCCCGCCAAGGGCAACGAGGGTGAGGACGGCTATGTGCCGGCGCAGCCTGGTGGCCTGGGCGAGGAGGACATGGTGACCCTGGTCCTGCCGTACGTCAAGTCCGCCCGCGACGGCGTTCGTATCCTGGGCGACCTGCTCGAGCGCTACGGCACCTACGAGAACAACGGCATCGCCTTTAGTGATGTGGACGAGATCTGGTGGCTCGAGACCATCGGTGGTCACCACTGGATTGCCAAGCGCGTGCCTGACGACGCCTATGTGACCATGCCCAACCAGCTGGGTATCGACAGCTTTGACCTGGATGACGCCGAGGGCGCCCAGGCCGACCACATGTGCTCCGCCGACCTGCGCGCCTGGATGGCCGAGTGGCATCTGGACCTGACGCTGGGCGTCGAGGGCGACGGTCCTGCCGCGGTCTTTAACCCGCGCGAGGCCTTTGGCTCGCACAGCGACAGCGACCATGTCTACAACACGCCGCGCGCCTGGTACATGCAGCGCTGCCTCAACCCCAGCGACGTGTGGGATGGTCCCGAGGCCGACTACACGCCCGAGAGCGACGATATCCCCTGGAGCCGCGTGCCCGAGCGCAAGGTGACCATCGAGGACATCAAGTACGTACTCTCGAGCCACTACCAGGGCACGGAGTACGACTGCTACGGCAGCAAGGGCACGCCCGCTACGCGTGGCGCCTATCGCCCCATCGGCATCAACCGCAACAGCCAGCTCGCCGTGTTGCAGCTGCGTCCCTATGCGCAGCCGGCCTATCGCGCCGTGCAGTGGATGGCGTTTGGCTCCAACTCGTTTAACGCGCTGGTTCCGCTGTACGCCAACGTCGAGACCATGCCCGAGTACTATGCCGACACGCAGGCTCGCGTGACGTCCGAAAACTTCTACTGGGCCAACCGCCTGATCGGCGCGCTGGCTGACGTCCGCTTCCATGAGTGCGGTCGCGCGGTCGAGGATTATCAGGAGAAGGTCGGTGGCATGGGCCACAAGCAGATCCATGACGTCGACGCTGCCGTAGCCGCTCTGCCCGAGGTCGAGGTGCCTGCCGAGCTTGCACGCGCCAACGAGGCCTTTGCCGAGCGTGTTCGCGTGGAGACCGATGCCCTGCTGGGTAAGGTGCTTTACACCACGAGCTGCGCCATGAAGAACTCTTTCGCGATGAACGACAACGTGAGGTAAGGATTTCCCGTCGATCGAATAGCGCTAAAACGCTTTGTCGCTTTCACTCAATCTTGGGTACAAGAACGCCAATGCAGTTGTTTGTGATTGGAGACAACCATGGTTATGAAACTCGATCAGCTTGTTAACGGCGCCATCAACGTTGGCTTTGGCGCTGCCGCCGTTGCCGTCGAGGGCAGCAAGAAGGTTCTCGACGACCTCAGTACCAAGGGCGAGCAGGTGCGCAAGGACGCAGGCGCCCCCGATATCGCCCGCAGCGTGTCCGATATGTTCGAGCAGGCCGGTGGCACCATCTCCGACCTGACCGAGCGTCTGGGCATGCAGGGCGAGACCGCGGCCCAGCGCGTGCTTGACGAGCTTATCCTTGCCCGCGTCCGCGTCATGACCGCCCCCGAGCGCACAGCCTTCCTGGCCCATGTACGCGACATCGTCGATTCGGTCGAGGACAACGTGACCTCGATGCCCGTCGAGTCCGTTGAGCCCGACGATGCGAAGGATACCGAAGAGGCCGAGTAGCAGCGCAGATGGCAGATTCCACCACCGATCACAACAATCTAGATCCCTTGGGTGACGAGGCGGCGGTTGTCGATGAGGTCGACGCCGCCGTCTCGGGCGCTCGCAAGAAACCGCGCGCTGTCGATATGGTCCCCGAGGAGCCCGACGCGATGGCGCCGGACGAGGAATACCAGCTCACGCCGGCGGGTCGTCGCGAACGCATCGGGCAGATTGTTCGCCTGGTCAAAAAGTACCGCGTGTGGGATAACCTCACGCCGGTTCGTTTGCGCCGCCTGCTCGAGGAACTCGGCCCCATGTTCGTCAAGATGGGGCAGATTTTGGCCAACCGGTCCGAGATTCTGCCGCAGCGCTTTTGCGACGAGCTGCGTCGTCTGCGCTCCGACGTGGAGCCGGTGCCGTACGAGGTCGTACTCAGCTGTCTGGAAGAAGAATACGGCCTGCGCCTGGGGGAGATGTTCGATGCGATCGACCCCAATCCGCTTGGTAGCGCATCGCTCGCGCAGGTGCACCGCGCTCGTCTGGTGACGGGCGAGGACGTGGCCGTCAAGGTGCAGCGCCCCGGTGCGCAGCAGGTTATGGCACAGGACATCGATATCATCCGCTCGGTGGTGCGTATCGTTTCCAAGTTCGTCAACACCGATCAATTCGTTGACCTGCACGGCGTAGTCGAGGAGTTGTGGACCTCGTTTCGCGAGGAGACCAACTTTTTGGCCGAGGCCAAAAACCTCAACGACTTCTACGAGTTCCATAAGAGCGTTCATGGCGTGACGTGCCCTAAATCCTATCTGGACCTGTGCACCGAGCACGTGGTGGTTATGGATTACGTCGACGGCATTTCGATCGCCGATCCTGAACGCTTGGTGGCCGAGGGCTATGACTTGGAAAAGATCGGTGCCGCGATTGTCGAGGACTACTCGACGCAGGTGCTCGATGACGGCTTTTTCCATGCCGACCCGCATGCGGGAAACATCATCCTCAAGGACGGTATCGTTTACTTTATCGACTTGGGCATGGTCGGACGCATGTCGAGCCACGATCGCGGTATCGTAAAGGACATGATTTTCGCCGTGGCCGAGGGCGACGTGCCAAAGCTCAAGGATTCGCTCATGCGCTTCGCCGTGACGCGTGGCGACTCGGCTGAGCTCGATCATTCGGCCTTTTTGTCCGACCTGGACTTTATCGTCGCCGACTTTGCGTGTCTTGACCTGAAGGATCTGGATATCGGCGAGTTTTTGACCTCGCTGCTAAACCTGGCGCGCAAAAACGATGTTGAGCTGCCGAGCGTGGTGACGATGTTCGCGCGCGGCATGGTGACGCTCGAGGGTTTGCTGACCGAGTACATGCCCAACGTCAACATGATCCAGATTATCCAGACGCACATCAAAAACGAGAAGAGCACCTATGCGCGCGTGCGTGATATGGGACGCGATTTTGCCGCGAGCAGTTATCGCGCGGCAAAAGGCTCGCTCGAGGCGGCCGAGTATCTGGGCTTGGCTTCGCGCATGCTCACGCGCGGGCAGCTTAAGGTGAACACGCAGATCATGAGCAGCGATAAGGCGCTGCGACAGCTGGGCGGAATCATCGATCGCATGTCGATGGCTATCGTTATCGCTGGCCTGTTTATCGGTTCGTCGGTGGTGTACTACGCGCGCATCGAGCCGGTTGTGTTTGGTATCCCGGTCATTGGCTTTATGGGCTACGTGAGCGCGCTGGTGCTGGCGCTTATGCTGGGCCGCAATATCTGGCTCAACAGCCACGGCGGCAAGCACTAGAGGCTGCGACCGTCACCGCATTTTCCTATCGCAAACAATAGCTTTTACCTTGGGCTTCGCCTGCGTGCGAGGCCCTTTTGCGTGATACCATTTTTACGGTAATAATAGATGGCCTAGATGGTGGTGCGGAGACGCACGAATGCGCGGTTTTCCTGCGCGTTTGGGAGAATCGGGGTGCAAGTCCCCGGCTGTACCAGTAACCGTAATTCCTCTTGGCTCGGGATGTTCGTGTCGCAGATCGGACGGCGCGCCTGAGCCGTTAAGGTTAAGTCGGATCGCCTCCCGTCTTGCATGCGGCTGCGGCGTGTGCCGCCGGTGTGCATAGGGCTCTGGAGGGAAGGGGACCCCGATGGGGGAACTCGAGCGCAACATGCGCGATGACGTGGGGCAGCCTCAAGGCAACGCTCCAAGTACAGACAATGGGGGACAAATGGATATGTTTGAGGACGAGCGTGAGCGCGCCTCATTGCATCGCCGTGGCGCGATTGCACGCGGTGTAGCCAAGCGCGGCCTGGTGGCATTCCTGGCCTTCGCGATGGCCTTCAGCACCACGCCGGCTCAGCTGTGGGCCGAGGGTGCCGAGGGCATTGCCGATGCTGTGGCTCAGGCTACGACGCCGGGCGAGGACGCAGCGCTTGCGGGCGGTGCCGCTGAGCAGAGCGGCGCCGAGGTTTCGGATTCCGGGAGCGCGCCTGCAGCTAGTGCCGCCACAACAGAGGCAGCAACTGGCGACGAAGGCTCGGCGACGGGGGAGAGCCCTGCCGCGAGCGAGCAGTCTTCGGCGGCATCCGCTGGCCAAGCAGGATCTGCCGCCGCGGCTGCCGTTCAGACAGAGAACCCGACAGAAACCGGCGATGTCGCCAAGAAGCAAGTCGAGGTCTCGTTCTCGATTATCGGCACCGATGCCGACGGCAAGGCTCAGACCTGGGTGGCGCCTACGCAGCTCAAGCTCGACGAGGGCGCGACGGCTGCGGATGCCTTCGTTAAGCTGCAGCAGAAGACGGGCTTTAAAGCGGATTACGAACCGAACGCGGCATACGGCTTCTACCTCAAAAGCATCACGTCCCCGACAGATGGCCGCACGCTTGCCTACGATCCGACGACTTATGCCTTCTGGCAGCTGTTCGTCGACGGCGCGTCTTCCTCGGTTGGCGCGAGCAGCGTCAAGCTCACCCAGGGGCAGAAGATTGAGTTTGCCTATACGGCTGGTAGCGCGTCCCCTGTCGTTAAGGATCAGGTTGCCGCAAATGTGACCGTCATTGGTCGCGATGCCCGGGGCAAGACTCAGACCTGGGTCGACAACGCGCAGTATGTGGTGACGTCCGGCTCGAGCGCGCTTGATCTTACGAAGGTCGCACTCGAGGCGAACGACATTGACGCCGTTGCTGCGGGCTCCTTCATTCTGAGCCTTAAGTACAACGGTGTTGAGCTGGGTACGCCCCAAGATTATTCGACCTATTGGCAGCTGTTCATCAACGGCAAGTCGAGTGACTATACGGCGGACAATGTCACCATCCATGCCGGCGATACCGTCACGTGGTTCTACGGTGGCTGGGGCGACCAGTTGCCGTCCGATTCTGTCCATGCTTCTGTTCAGGTTCTCGGTAAGGACAAGGACGGCAAGCAGCAGGATTGGGCTTCGACGGGTCAGACGAGCCTCAAGGCAGGCTCCACTGCCAAGGATCTCCTTGAGCAGGTCGGCCTTACTCTCGATGCTGGCGAATCGTCTTGGGGCTGGTTCCTCAACGGCATTTATTCGCCCTTCGATGGTAAGTCCTATTGTGGCTATGATGCTGCGACCAATAGCTATTGGCGCTTCTACGTAAATGGCAAGTTCGCCGACGTTGGCGCCGGTGCCTACAAGCTCCAGGAGGGTGACGCCGTCACCTTTATGTATGGTGCTGACGCCGATGCCCTCCCCGGTCAGGTGCTTGGATCCGCCGATGTTATCGGTCCCGATGTCAACGGGAACAATACGCGTTGGGGCACGGCAAGCAATGTTTCTCTGCCCGAAGGCTCCACGGCCCAGAACCTTATTGAGACGGTCCTGAAGGCCAAGGGCGTTACGTACAACGGTTCCCAGAGTGGTGAGTACTGGTTCCTCAATTCCATCAACTCGCCGTTCGAAGACAAGGCGTACGGCTATGATGGTGCGACCAAAAAATATTGGCACCTGTATATCAATGGAGAGCCCTCCTTACTCTGCGCCAATCAGATTACGCTCAAGAGCGGCGATAAGGTTACGCTTGCCTATACCACCGACGATTCGGCCATGCCCGATCCCGACAAGATTGTCGTGGACCCGAGCGCGACGGCTCCTGATTGGGGTGCCGAGTGGGCCGGCTACGGCAACAGTGGCAACGGTTCGACCGTAACGGATGCCAAGACGCCTGCGCAGGCCGCCGGTCTTAAGTGGACCTTCGATTGGAAGGCCGAGTCTGGTCAGCAGTATGCCAACTGCAGCGAACCTGTCATCGCTAACGGTTTTGTGTACATCGCGACCGAGAACGAGCTCATTAAGATCGATTCGTCCACGGGCAAAAAGGTTGCCTCTGCGCCGCTTGCCTCCAAGGTGAGCTATACCTCTCGTCCGATCTATACCAATGGCCTTATCATTGTTCCGCTCAACGGCGGTGCGGTCCAGGCGATTACTGCAGACAAGCTGATCTGCAAGTGGCTGACGCCTGGTTTGACGGACTTGACGCAGAGCTCCTGCACCGTCGTTTCGGACGGCGAGTACGTCTATGTAGGCTCGGTCGATATTTCGTATGACGAGAATTACAACGCGACCTACGGCAACGGCTCCTTTGCGCGCATTAAGATTGCCACGGGCGAAGTTTCTTGGCAGAACATCGACCCTGCCGAGGGCTATTACTGGACTGGTGCGGCTTTGACGGATAAGTATGCCATCGTTCCTACGAGCGCGGGTACGCTTAAGTGCATTGATAAGACGACGGGCGATGTCGTTTCGACCATGAAGCTCGGCGCTCTCGCGAACGCCGACTGTGTCGCCGATCCGTCCAATGGTTCGACCTTCTATCAGATGACGCACGATGGAAAGCTCCATGTGATTTCGCTTTCGGCGAAGGGCGTACTGAGCGAGCAGAAGACGGTCGATCTGGGTCTTACTAATAACATGAGCGCACCGGCGGTGGCTGGCGAAAACTTGATTGTCGGCGGACAGACGGCTACTGGCTCTGCTCTGGCTCTCTATAATCTGAAGACCGGTAAGACCACGATGGTCACCGCTGCTGACGGTAAAGAACTTCCGGCCGGATTTAACGGTATTGCTGCTACTCCGCTGGTGAGTGTTCAGGGCGGCAAGACCTATGTGTACTTTACCGTTAACAGCGCGGATAGCAAGGATTACGTCAACTACTCTGCTGGTGGTGGCGTGTATCGCTATACACTCGGCGATGCAGAGGCGACGCAGATTTATGATGCGGCTGGCCATTACCAGCACTGCGACTCTCCGGTCATTGCCGATGCATCTGGCAACCTGTACTACATCAATGACTCGGGCACGCTGTTCAAGCTGGGGGCCGTTGAGTCTTGGACGGTTGCCTTTAATTCCAACGGCGGGTCTGCTTGCGACACTAAGTTTGTTGCTACGGCCGATGGCAAGCTGGTCAAGCCGGCCGATCCGACACGCGATGGCTACACTTTCGGCGGTTGGTATACCGATGAAGCCTGCACGCGGGCGTATGACTTCGCCACGCCGGTGACGGCCGATCTGACGCTGTATGCCAAGTGGACCAAGAATGCCGTTAACCCTGGCGGTAATGGCGGCGCTGGTTCCAATAGCGGCAGCGGTTCTGGTACCGGTACTGGTTCCGGCGCTGGCGCTGGCGCGGGTTCTGGTTCCGGCTCGAAGGGCGGCGTTGTCGCCCCGGGCCAGAAGCCGGTGACCAAGACGACGGTGTCGACCAAGACCGAGACCAGGGACAACAAGTCCGACAAGAAGGACTCCGATAAGTCCGATAAGAAGGACGAGAAGAAGTCTGACAAGAAGTCTGACAGGAAGGACGGCAAGTCCGACAAGAAGTCCGATTCCAAGTCCGATACGGGTGCTGCTTCCACGACCACTGCTAAGAAGTCCTCTAGTGCTTCCGAGCAGGAGACGGGCACCAACCCGCTCGCCATCGTTGGCATCGCCGCCGGCGTGATTGGCCTTGCGCTCATCGCCGTCTTCGTGCTGACCAAGCGCGGCAAGGGTGACGGTAATGCCCGATAAGCCCAAGGAGACCAACGGGCAACAGCCCGACTCCTCGTTTATCCAGCTCGATGATCCAAAGCAAAAGGGCGCCGTTTCGGCGGCGTCCGCCCCTCGACGGAAGGCGCTCCTTGGCGCTCTGACTGCCGCGTGCACCATTCTGATCGTCGTCTCGCTGGGCTTTGTCCATCCCTCCGAGAGTGGCGCCTGGTCCATCGACTGGATCATTCAGACCGTGACGGGGGAGAGCGTCGTCACCAAGGACACCAAGGCGTCTGGCTCGTCTGCCGCTTCGGGCGAGGCCAGTTCCAAGGATTCCAAGTCATCGAATGACGCAAAAGATGAGTCCAAGTCCAAGGACGATTCCGAGTCTTCGCACAAGGAATCGGATAAAAGCTCGGATAGCAAGAAGTCTGAGGACCAGGACGGCAAAAAGTCTGGCGATAAATCTGCTGCCCAAAATACGGGAGCCGGTGATACTTCCAATGTGTCTGGCGGTGCTTCTTCGGGCGGTGGCCAGTCGTCTAATGGAGCCTCATCCTCTAATGGTGGAAACGCCTCCTCGGGCGGCCAGAGCGGCTCACAGGAGTCCAACTACGTTACGGTGACGGTTTCGGTCACATCGAGCGCTGTGGACAATCCTGTGTCCTCTGGTGGCACCTTTACCTTTAACGAAGGTGCTACCGTCTACGATGCCCTGTGCGCGCTGGGCCTTTCTGTCAACGCACACGGCTCATCGTACGGCACGTATGTTTCTGCGATTGGTGGTTTGGCCGAGAAACAGTACGGCGGCACGAGCGGCTGGATGTACTCCGTCAACGGCGCAACGCCCATGACGGCGTGCAGTAACTACGTTCTCTCAAACGGCGACAACGTGGTCTGGTATTACGTAACAGGCTAGAGGCCTCGACATAGCGCGCCAGACGGGCGGTTCGGACCAACATCCGGACCGCCCGTTTTTCATGCGAATGGGACTGGGTCGCCGGGTCTCTCTGCAAACAAAAAACCGGTTGGAACGAGAATCCCAACCGGTTATACCTTCAAGCAAATGTCGAACAAACTACGACTGCGCGCCCTCGAGGAAAAAGCGACGGCTAAAGTAGTTGTACCAGGTGACCAAGAACGTGGCGATTGCCTTCATGGCTTGGTAGCCGATGCTCAAAAACGTGACGCCCACAAACATGTACAGGTCGTTGAGGCCCAAGCCAATCACCGAAAGGATGGTGAAGATCGTGAACTCGCGCTTGCGGCTCATGCCCTCGCGATGGTCGAACACGTACTTCATGCTGAGCCAGTAGTTGACCACGACGGACGTGATAAACGAGACCGTGGTGCTCATCAAAAAGTTGAGGTGGAACTGCTCGACGAGCGCAATAAGCATGCCCCAGTCGATGCCAAAGGAGATAAGGCCCACGACAGCGAACTTGAGGAACTGCTTGGTATGAGGTTGTGCCAGTGCCTTGCGCACGTAATCACGTCCAATGCGTTGATGAATCGAGCAATGAGATACTTTAGAGCTTTTGCATGGGAAGCGTAAGGTCTTTGGCAAGAACTATATGAACTCGCCAAATATTCAAGATGTAATCCGCAAACGTTGCAAATCTTCCCGTAAACGAGCAAGGCCCACGAACAACGCAGCGCTCGACGCGCGTCATCCGTGGACCCCGTAGTGCAACGAGGAGGCCGAGCTACTTGGTCTGCTCGCCCTCCAGGAAGATCTTGCGCGTTACAAAGTTGTAGACCATGACCAGTGCGGTAGCGCAAATCTTGGCGATGTTGGCCTCGAGGCCCAAGCCGGCGTTGAGGGCCAGCACGATGCCGTCGTTGAGCGCCAGACCAATAACGGACAACACGACAAAGATGATGAACTCGCGGTGGCGACTCATGCCTTCCTTGTGTGCAAACACGTACTTCATGCTCGCGACGTAGTTAAAGATGAGCGAGACGATAAAGCCGCTGGTGTTGGCGATCAGGATATTGAGGCCCAGACCGTAGTGGAGCAGATTCATGATGCCAAAGTCGATGACGGTGGCAATGACGCCGACGACGCCAAACTTCATGATCTGCGCAAGGAGCTTTTGCATGGTACCTGCCTTAGGGTGGCGCCGCAGCGCCGTGGGGATGACAAACTCAGCAAGTTTAGCCAATCCCCGCAGGCGGGGCTAGGCGCGCTCCTCGATAGCACCGTTTCTATATGCATCGAGCAGCTGGCGCAGGTCCTGGATTTGGCTGCGAATCTTGGCGCCCGTATCGGTATCGCTGACCATGCGGCGGCGGTCGGCCTCGTCAAAGCGGTTGGTCTCGCTCTCGATGTCGACATTGCGGGTAAGTGCCTCGGCAACCGTGGTAAAGGCTTGGTGCGACTTAAGGCGACATCCGCGCGAGCTGGAGATAAGCGTGTATCCGGCAATGCCCGTCTTGGGGTGGTAGGCACGGCAGAAGCCGCCATCGATGACCAGTAGCTTGCCCTCGGCGCGGATGGGCTGCTCGCCCTTGGTGGTCTTGACGGGCGTATGGCCGTTGATGATGTGCCCCGTCGGCGAGCATGCCATGGGGGTGACGCCAAACTCGCGCATGATATCGTCGCAGACCGAGGGCGATTTGGTGAGCGTAAAGTACGGGTCCATCGGCTCGGCCCAGGTGCTTTTATCGGCGATGTAGGCGCGTTCGAATGTGCGAACCTCGCGTCCGCTTGCCGGCGACTTCATACCGATCCAGAGATACCACATCCAGTCGAGGGCATCGCGGTCGCCGTTGCGCCAGGCGCGGCGGGCGATATGGTCGCAAAAATCGAGATAATCGCGGCCAGCGTGCCAGGTGCCCAGGCAGTTCATGCTGCTAAACGTGCCGTCCTCGTTGAGCGGCACGCAGCCGTGGAAGAGCAGGTTGCCGTTGGCGACCTTATACATGGAGCCGTGGGTATAGAGGAAATCGATGTGGCGATGCAGGTGATCGGCGGTGACAAACTCGGACACGAGCTTGTCTATGATGTGTTGCTCCTCGGGCGTGAGTGTGTAGGGGTCCGCCGGATCGACGGTGGGGAAGTCGTTGGTCGTGAGTGGCCACATGCTGCCGTCGGCAAGCGTGACCGTGCCGGCGTCGCGATCGACCTTGTCGAGCAGCAGGCGGTCTGCCATATCGAACTCGGGGTGGCGCTGGATAATCTGGCCCTCGAGCTTAAAGAGCAGGACGTTAATGGCTTTGATCAGCGGGCTGATAGACTCGCCGGCGGTATAGGTAGTGTCGGCGAAGGCGACAAGCCCGCGCAGCGAGATGCCGTAGTCGTTTTCGAGAATCTCGTAGTTGTCATAGCGCAGGTTGTTGCGCAGTACCGTGGCGATGCAGGCGGGCTCGCCTGCCGCAGCGCCCATCCACAGCAGGTCGTGGTTGCCCCACTGGATGTCGAGCGAATGGTAGGTGAGCAGGCGGTCCATAATCTTGGCCGCGCCGCCACCGCGGTCGAAGATGTCGCCCACCAGGTGCAGGTGGTCGACGGCCAGGCGCTTGATGAGCGAGGCGAGCGACTCGATAAAGTCGTCGGCGCTGGCGGTCTCCAGGATGGACTCAATGATGCGCTCGTGATAGCGCACGCGGTAGTTGTTCTCATCCGGATGCGTGTGCAGCAACTCGTCGATGATATAGGCGTAATCGCGCGGGATGGCCTTGCGCACCTTGGAGCGCGTGTAGCGACTCGAAAGCGAACGTGCCACCATGATGAGCTGGTCGAGCATAGTTTTGTACCAGGTGGGTGAGTCCTCGTGCTGGCTGCGGACAAGGTCGATCTTCTCGCGCGGATAGTAGATGAGCGTGCACAGCTCGCCCTTTTCATCGAAGGAGAGCGAGTCACCAAAGATTTCGTCGACATGCTCGCGCACGACACCCGAGCAGTTGTTGAGGATGTGCATGAAGGCTTCGTATTCGCCATGCAGGTCGCTCATAAAATGCTCGGTGCCCTTGGGCAGGTTGAGGATGGCCGAGAGATTGATGATCTCGGTAAACGCGGATTGCTCGGTGGGGAATTGTCTCGACAGCAGGCGCAGATACTTGAAGTCTTGCGGATTGCGATCGAATGCGACCATGAAACACCTTCCGATGGGGTTGGTAAAACTGATAAACAGCGTCAAACGTTTATCAGTATGCGACGCCTTTGTTTCAATTTTGCGCTGGCGGCTCAATTGTCGGATGAACGGTTTGCTAAATCGATTTAGTTAAGGTAGATATGGCGGTTGAGTGGAGACGCTGAGGGTGTCTTTGCGGACGATTGCCTATGGTTTGGTGGAGATGATGATAGTAAAGATGTTCTATACAGATGGTTCGATTTGGTAAATAGTGGACATTTGTACCGTATGCAGGCTCGCTGTGCGATAATTTTCGTAGTAATACGTAAGGAGCCTCATATGAGTGATTTTGTCCTGACCTGTGAATCCGCCGCCGACCGAACCCGGGAGTTCTTTGAATCGCGCAATATTCCCGTCGCGTATTTTCATTATGGGATCGATGACATTCTTTACGACGACGATCTGTATCAGTCGATTTCGCCGGACGAGTTTTTTGCCAAGATCGCCTCGGGTGTCATGCCAAAAACGTCGCAGCTGGGCGTGGGCGAGTACGAGGAGTTTTGGGAGCCGTTTGTTGTCGAAGGCAAGGACGTGCTGCACCTGACGTTGTCGTCGGGTATTTCGGGCACGTATGGTTCGGCCTGCGTTGCGGCGCAGATGCTCGCGGATCGCTATCCTCAGGGCGGCAAGGTGCGCGTCGTCGATTCGCTGGCGGCGTCTTCGGGCTTTGGCCTGTTGCTGGAATATGCTGCCGACGTGCGCGATAGCGGAGCTTCACTCGACGAGACGGCCGCCTGGATCGAGGAGCATAAGCTCAACCTGCACCACTGGTTCTTCTCGACTGACTTGTCGAGCTATTTGCGCGGCGGTCGTATTTCGGCTGCGAGCGCGATCATCGGCACGGCGCTTAAGATTTGCCCGCTTATGACGGTCGATT
>CBCSNQ010000030.1:0-20564 GCA_965141565.1 uncultured Collinsella sp.
CCGGGAACCTCGGCAACGATGCGGCCGGAGATGCGGGCCAGCACGTCGTAGGGCAGCTTGGCCCAGTCGGCGGTCATAGCATCGCTGGACTCGACGGCACGCAGGATGATCGGGCGCTGATAAGTGCGCTCGTCGCCCATAACGCCAACGGACTTGATGTCAGGCAGGACCGCGAAATACTGCCAGCAGCTGTGCTCGGAGTTGCGCTCGCCGGTCTGCTCAAACAGACGCTGGTTGTAGGCGTCGAGCTCCTCGCGCACGATGGCATCGGCGTTCTTGAGGATCTCGAGCTTCTCCTTATCGACCGCACCGATGATGCGGATGGCCAGACCCGGGCCCGGGAAAGGCTGGCGGAACACGATATGACCCGGCAGGCCCAGCGCCAGACCAAGCGCGCGGACCTCGTCCTTAAAGAAGTGATCGAGCGGCTCGATGAGGTCGAAGTGCACGCCCTCGGGGAACGGGATCAGGTTGTGGTGGCTCTTGATGGTGGCCGTCTTGCCGCCCGTCTTGCGAGCGCCGGACTCGATGATGTCGGGGTAGATGGTGCCCTGAGCCAGGTACTTGACCGGCTTGCCATCGGTCTCGAGCTGCTGAGCAACCGCGAAGAACTCTTTCCAGAACTGCGTACCGATGATGCGGCGCTTCTCCTCGGGCTCGGTCACGCCGGCCAGAAGCTCGGCGTAGCGGTCCTCGGCGTGGACGTGGATAAAGTCGACGTCAAACTGCTTGGTGAAGACCTCCTCCACCTGCTCGGGCTCGCCCTTGCGCAGCAGACCGTGGTTGATGAACACGCAGGTCATCTGCTTGCCCACGGCGCGGGCACCCAGCGCAGCCACGACGGAGGAGTCGACGCCACCGGACAGGGCCAGAATCACGCGGTCGTCGCCAACCTTCTCGCGGAACTCGGCCGTCATGGTCTCGACCAGGTTGTCCATGCTCCAGTTGGGCTCCAGGCCGCAGATCTCAAACAGGAAGTTGCTCAGCAGCTGCTGACCGTACTCGGAGTGCTTGACCTCGGGGTGGAACTGCGTGGTAAAGATCTTGCGCTCGGGGCACTCCATGGCGGCAACCGGGCACACGTCGGTGCTGGCGGTAACGGTAAAGCCCTCGGGCACCTCGGAAACGGCGTCGCGGTGGCTCATCCACACGGTCTGCTCCATGGGCGTGGAGTTAAAGAGCTTGGCGCCGGCCGTGCGCGTGATGGTGGCGCGGCCGTACTCGCCCACCTCGGAGTGGCCGACCTTGCCGCCGAGCGTCACGGCCGTGATCTGATGGCCGTAGCAAAAGCCCAGAACGGGAAGGCCCAGGTCAAAGATGGCGGGATCGATGGACGGAGCGTCCTCGGCATACACGGAGGCCGGACCGCCGGAAAGGATGAGCGCAGAGGCGTTCATCTCGCGAATCTCGTCGGCCGAGATGTCGCAGGGGACGATCTCGGAATACACGTTGAGGTCGCGGACGCGACGGGCAATGAGCTGACCGTACTGCGCACCAAAGTCGAGTACGAGGACCTTTGCGGAAGCCTTTTGATCCATGGTTTCCCCCTCTTGTTGGCGGGGAGCCGGTGCCCACCCGCGTGAATGAACGAAAATAACCTCCATAGTGTACACGTTATATGGGGTTTCTCGCCCCTCGCAGCCATCAGCGCACGGCAAACGCACGACCTGGGCCCCTATTTGACGGCAATTGAAGTGTTTTCAAACGTTACAGATGATGTAATACGTTTGAACATTGGACGCCCTGTGCCACAATACTGCCGAACGACTCCGCCTCTGCGGCGGCAAATACGATAGGAATATCAGCATGAAGCGCATCCTTCTCATCGCCACGGGCGGCACCATCGCATCGACCGAGGACGGCAACGGCCTCTCCCCCGCCCTGACCGGTGAGGAGCTCGCCCAGAGCGTCCCCGAGATCTCGGGCCTCTGCGAGCTCGACGTCGTGCAGCCCATGAACATCGACAGCACCAACATGCGCCCCAGCGACTGGATGCGTATCCGCGACGTCATCGTCGAGGGCTATGCCGATCACGACGGCTTCGTGATTCTGCACGGCACCGACACTATGAGCTACACCGCGGCAGCGCTTTCCTATCTAATTCAGGACAGCCCCAAGCCCATCGTGCTCACCGGCTCGCAAAAGCCCATGGGCAACCCCTTTACCGATGCCAAGCTCAATCTGTATCAGAGCCTGCTCTATGCGCTCGACGAGCATTCGCACGATGTGTCGATTGTGTTTGGCGGCGTCGCCATTGCCGGCACGCGCGCCCGCAAGCAGCGCACCATGAGCTTTAACGCGTTCATCAGCGTCAACTATCCGCCCATCGCCTATATCCGCAACGACCGCATCGTGCGCAACGGGCTTCACGGCACGCATCAGGGCGAAAACCCGGTGCGTTTCTACGACAGCATCGATCCGCGCGTATTTGTACTCAAGCTTACGCCCGGCGTAAACCCGGGCATCCTCGACGCCCTTGCCAATAGCTACGATGCCGTGATTCTGGAGACCTTTGGCATTGGCGGTATTCCCGAGTTTGGCGAGTCCGGCGATTCGTTCCAAGAGGCAATTTTCCGCTGGGTCGATTCGGGCCGCACCGTCGTTATGACCACGCAGGTCCCCGAGGAGGGCCTCGACCTGGGTGTTTATGAGGTCGGCCGAGCTTACGCCGATCATCCGGGTATTTTGCGCGGCGACGACATGACCACCGAGACGCTCGTGGCCAAAACCATGTGGGCGCTCGGCCAGTCACGTGATGCGGCCGAGATTCAGCGCCTGTTCTACAGCCAAGTCAACCACGACCGCATCCCGATGGCGTAATTCAGTTGTCGACGGGTATCCCCTATTCGATGCCCTCGAGAAGCTCTGACACCGTCATGCCGAGTGCGGGCGCGATCTTAAATAGAACCTTGAGCGTGAAATTTGCCGTCCCGTCTTCGATTCGGTCGAGATAGGGTCGGCTGATTCCTGTCGCCACACAAAAATCGACCTTGGAGATACCAAGGTCCCTGCGTGTCTCTTCGACCCGCCTGCCAAGAATCTGTTTCGCACGTTCGTCCATGCAGACGAGTTTGAAATGGGGCCGAACATAAACGTAAACTATAGTTTACGTTTTGCCGAATACACAGGAGTTTTCTATGTCGGGTTCTTCGGTCCGCATGTACCGAGCCACGCTTCGCACAAACAGCGCGCCGCCCAAGCTCGTCGTCGTTGAAGCAGAATGCCTTTCGCCCGATGAGCGCACAGCATTTGCATTGCTATCAAGTCGCGTCGTCGCCGTTCTGGTCCCTTGCCCGGCGCAAGGTGAACTTGCCATTCAATGCCAAACGCACGGCTGCTCGCTCAATCAGGCTGCCGTAATCGCAACCAGCCAACGCGGCCTGCCGCTCCTTTTAGAAGCCGGCATAGCACTCACCCTTCGCGGCGCCGGATACGAAAACGAGGCCGCCGCCGATGTAGTCTTTCAACCACGATCGAGCGGCGGCCTCGCAGCAGCCATTGAATATGCGTGCAGGCTCGTTGCCTAAAAGGACAAGCTAGAAACCAAAGCCAAAGCCCGTTCCGGTAATCGCCGAGTACATAAAGTAAACGTTGATCACGTTGAGGAACACACCCGTGATGCAACCGTTGCGCAGGTAGCGCTCGCATACGATGCGCGCCATGGCGGCGGAGTCATCATTGTTCTTGGCCTGGCGTCCCGCCGTAAAGTACGTCGCCACGCTCAGCAGCAGGTTGAGCACCGGAAGCGCCAGCAGCTCGTAGCTCTTGCCCCAGCGCGTCACCTCGCCGGCGGCATTAAACTTCGTTGCCACCTCGGGGCCAATGTTGGGGATCACAAACGCCGCTATCACCAGCGGAAGCACCGCAAGCACCAGCAGCGCGATGCCCATGTAGCCAGCTTTTTTGCCATATTTAAACATGCGCGTCGCCCTTACACGTTAAAGCGGAAGTGCACGACGTCGCCATCGGCCATGACATAGTCCTTGCCCTCAATACGCAGCTTGCCGGCGGCCTTGGCGCCTTGCTCACCGCCGAGCTCGATGTAGTCGTCGTAGCCAATGACCTCGGCCTTAATAAAGCCGCGCTCAAAGTCGGTGTGGATGACGCCGGCGGCCTGCGGGGCAGTCGCGCCCTGACGCACCGTCCAGGCCTTGACCTCCATTTCGCCGGCCGTAAAGAACGACTGCAGGCCGAGCAGCTTGTAGGCAGCTTGAGCGAGCACGTCCAGGCCGGGCTGCTCCAGGCCCAGGCTTTCCAGGTAGTCGGCGGCGTCCTCGGGATCGAGCTCAGAAAGCTCGGCCTCGATCTTGGCGCAGATAGGCAGCGGCTTGACGCCGTCGATGGGCGCCAGATCCTCGTTGAGCATATCCTCGTCTACGTTGGCCACGTACAGGATGGGCTTCATGGTGAGCAGGAACAGACCCTTGGCGGCGGCACGCTCCTCGTCGGTCATCTCCATGGATGCGGCGCGCTTGCCCTCGTTGAGCCAGGCAAGCAGGCGCTTGGCGACCTCGAACTTGGGCATGAGCTCCTTGTCGCGCTTGGCCTCCTTCTCGAGCTTGGGCAGCTGCTTCTCGAGCGTGCCCATGTCGGCCAGGATAAGCTCGGTCATGATGGTGTCGGCATCGCCGGCGGGATCGACGAACTCGCCCGTGCGGCCCACCTCACGCATGACGTTGGGGTCCTTAAAGTAGCGCACGACCTCGCAGATGGCATCGGTCTCGCGAATGTTGGCCAGGAACTGGTTGCCCAGACCCTCGCCCTCGTTAGCGCCCTTCACCAGACCCGCGATGTCGACAAACTCGACCGTAGCCGGCACAATGCGGCCCGGGTTGACGATGTCGGCAAGCTTTTGCAGGCGGCTATCGGGCACATCGACGATACCCACGTTGGGGTCGATCGTGGCGAACGGGTAGTTGGCGGCAAGGCCGGTCTTTTTGGTAAGCGCGGTGAACAGCGTCGACTTGCCCACGTTGGGCAGGCCCACGATACCGATGGAAAGGGACACGACAGCTCCTTTTGGTACAGGTACTTCAAACTGCATAAGTATAGCGCCGCCGCAGCATCCGGGCGAATCCGGACACCGCGGCGGCGCAAATGAAGCAGAGATGCGTGAGAGTTCGAGACAGTAGTCCTTACTTAAGCTCAGGCCAGAAATCCTTGTTGGCCTCGATGAGCTCGTCCAGGATCTGCTTAGCAACGCTTGCCGAAGGAATGGTCTTGGAGAGCGTGAGCGCCTGCCAGAGCTTCTGGTAGCTGCCCTCGACCCAAGCCTGGACAACGAGCTTCTCGACGGAAACCTGCTGCTCCATCAGGCCCTTCTGGAACTGCGGAATCGGGCCCTGGCAGATCTTCTCAAAGCCGTTGGAACCGACGATGCAAGGCACCTCGACCATGGCCGTCGGGTCGAAGTTGGGCACAGCGCCATCGTTGGGGACGATCAGCAGGAAGCGCTCGAGCGTATTCTCGGCCAGTGCGCAGGCAAGGTCGACGATGTAGTTGGCATGTACATCCGGCTCAAAGCCGCCGTCCTTGGCAGTACCCTTGGCGATGATGTCGCGGCAAGCGCCAAAGACCTTCTTCTCGCGGCCGTCCATAACCTCATTGGCGCGAGTGTAGTTGGGGTCAGACGTCTCGACGACATAGTCCGGGTACAGGTAATACTTGAGGTAGGTATTGGGAATCGTCTCGGGATCGACAGCATAGACATCCTTGGCCTTGCCGAAGGTGTGAATCCAGCTCTCCTCGACGTGCTGCTCCTTACCGGCCTCGTGCTCAATGCCGTCCAAGTAGCCGTTCTTTGCCATGTGCTCCTTGATCTGCGGCATGAGGTCGTTACCCTCCTTGTCGTAGATCTTGCTCCACCAACCAAAGTGGTTGAGGCCGTAGTAGCTGTACTGCAGCTCGCGACGATCCTTGATGCCGCACATACGGCTCATCTTATCCATGAGGTCGATCGGCATGTCACAGATGTTGATGATGCGGCTGTTGGGACGCAGCACGCGGCAAGCCTCTGCGACGATAGCCGCGGGGTTGGAGTAGTTGAGCATCCAGGCGTTGGGGCTGTACTTCTCCATGTAGTCCAGGATCTCGATGACACCGCCGATGGAGCGCATACCGTAGGCGATGCCGCCGGCGCCGCAGGTCTCCTGACCAACGCAGCCGTACTTGAGGGGGATCTTCTCGTCGAGCTCGCGCATGGCGTACAGACCCACGCGGATGTGAGCAAGGACGAAGTCAGTGCCGGTAAAAGCGGTTTCGGGGTCGGTGGTGTAGTTGAACTCAACCTCGGGAGCGTTCTCGTGGAAGTAGATCTCGCACGCCTTGGCAACGATCTCCTGGCGCTCGGCGTTGTTGTCATAGAAGGTCACCTTGTTGACCGGGAAGCGGTCGCGCTCCTCGAGCAGCATCAGGGCAATGCCCGGGGTGAAGGTGGAGCCACCGCCGGCAATGGTCACGGCATAGTTCTTCTTGGACATGATGTCCTCCTCATTCTGGCCGCTTGCTCAATCCGTCCCCGCACGCGGCCTTGCGCGGTTTGGAATTGTTACCTAGAAGTGGAGTTTTTTATCTCTAGAATCGGCCTTGCGGTGCATACCGGCTCTGCAAGGCCGATTGTTTCGATGGACGATGGTTTACAGAAGACTCTCGAACTTCAGAAGACTCTCGAACTTCTCGCGAACCTGCGGGACGGTAAGGCCGATGATGACCTGGATTGACTGACCTTGGACCACCAAGCCATGCGTACCGATCGCCTTGAAGGAAGCCTCGGGTGCAACGACGCTCTTGTCCTTGACGTTAACGCGCAGACGGGTAGCGCAGTTAGTTACATCGATGATGTTATCCGTGCCACCGAGCAGATCGAGGATGTTCTCGGCAAGCACCAAGCGCTCATCATCTTTACTCTGGGCGACCGATTTGCCAGCAGCAGCACCGCCCTGCTTTTGCTTGTAGTCGGCCTTGGACTTGAGCTCGACCTCAACATCGTCATCCTCGCGACCGGGGGTCTTAAAGTCGAACTTGACGATCAGGAAACGGAAGACCACGACCCAAAGGGCGGTAAAGCACAGACCGACAAGGATGGAGATGGCGTACTGCAGACCGTGTGCGGCCCAAAGGGGCAGCCAGTCCCACGAGAGCATCGAGATGATGCCGCCGTCGAAGATGCCCACGACACCAAGGAGGTTTTGAGCCATGCAGCCGAGCGCTCCGAGCACGCAGTGGACGACGAACAGGCCGGGCGCGATGAACAGGAAGGTGAAGTCAAGCGGCTCGGTGATACCGCAAAGCATAGCGGTAAGGGTGACCGGGATCAGCAGAGCCTTGACGCGCTGCTTGCGCTCGGGTTTGGCGGTCATATAAAACGCAATGGCGACGCCAAGCGAGCCGAAGACCTTAGTCCAACCAGGGCAGGTATAGGCAGCCCAGGGTGCGGCATCCTTAAGAGCAATGCTCGGATCGGCAGCCAGTTGGGGCAGGATGTTGGCCCAAGCAGCAAAGATGCCGCCGTTGACCGCCGCGTTGTCGTAATAGAACGGCGTATAGATAAAGTGGTGCAGGCCTGTAGGGATCAGCACGCGCTCGAAGAAAGCAAAGACACCCACGCCAAACGTACCGGCGGAAAGGATGAATCCCTGGAAGGCGGAGATAGCAGCCTGAACATGCGGCCACACCAGGCAGGCGATAAGAGCGACCGGAACCATAACGAAGAAACCGATCATATAGATGAACACGGAACCCGAGAACACGCCCAACCACTCGGGGAGCTCGGTGTCGAAGAACTTATTATGCAGCATCGTGGCGATACCAGAGATAATGAGCGCGCCCATGATGCCCATATCAAGCGTTTTGATGCTTGCGATAGTGGCAAGACCAGTACCGCTGCCCGCCTCGACAGAGTAGTCGACCCCAAAGACAGGGCCCCACTGCCCCAAGATTGTGCTAACAAAGTAGTTGAAGGTAAGGTAGATGGCCAAAGCCTCCATGCAGCAGCGAGCGTTCTGCTTGTTCGCGAGCGAGATTGGCAACGCTACGCAAAACAGCAACGGCATCTGGTTAAAGAGCGTCCAACCACCCTGGAGCAGCACATTCCAGCAATCAAACCAAAGATGGCCCGCAGTGGCCATCTCGCCAAAGATCGCCTCGGTGGTAAACAACGTACCCAGGCCGACGACGATTCCGGAAAATGCGAAAAGAATTGCAGGCGTGTACATTGCACCGCCGAAACGTTGTATCTTTTGCATCATGACGGGGAATCCCCCTCTCTTCATTCGGAGCGACTGCGGTTTTGGCTTCACTCGAGACCGCAGACGCGCCGTTTGCGTGTACCTCGTGCAATAGGACGGGTGGGCCCGCTTCCCTGACTTCTTGCGCTTCTATTTTTATCATATCGCTTATCTAGACAAGTTAGCATAAATACTACGGTCGGTAAACGGTTGATTATTGGCCGTAAACGGTATATGTCCAGTATTTCGCCTGTTAAATCTGACATAGCTGATGGCTGCATTATAAATTTCTTTTCTACTTGTCTAGATGTGCTTGTCTATATCTATAGACATACCTATACTTCATTACAACATTCACCGCTACGTTAAGGAGTCACCATGAAAAGCGCGGTCTTCTATGGAAAGCACGATCTCAGGGTCGAGGATTCGACAAAACCGACCGTGGGCAAGCGTGACGTTCTGATCAACGTCAAAGCTTGCGGCGTCTGCGGCACCGACGTGCATATCTATGAAGGCGACAAGGGTGCAGCCGACGTTACCCCGCCCACGATCCTTGGTCATGAGTTTGCGGGCGTTGTCGAGGCCGTGGGCAGCGATGTCACCGGCTTTAAACCGGGCGATCGCGTGTGCATCGACCCAAACCATCCCTGCGGCTGCTGCGAACCCTGCCGCGACGGAATCAACCACTACTGCGAGCATATGACCGGTTACGGCACCACCGTTAACGGCGGCTTTGCCGAGTACTGCTCCGTCGATATGCAGCAAGTCTACAAGTTGGGCGATCACACCAGCTTTGAGCAGGGTGCTATGACCGAGCCCGTCGCCTGCTGCCTGCACGGCATCGATATGTGCAACATCAAGCCCGGCAGCACAGTTGTCGTTATCGGCGGTGGCATGATCGGCCTGCTCATGATGCAGCTTGCTAAAAACGCCGGCGCCACCAAGGTTGTCTTGCTCGAGCCTGTCGAAGGCAAGCGCGAGGTTGCGCTCAAACTCGGCGCCGACCTGGCAATTGATTCCATCCACGAGGATGTCCCGGCCCGCCTGAAGCAGGAGGGCGTCGGCAACGTCGATGTCGTTATCGAGTGTGTTGGCAAGCCCGTCACCATCGAGCAGGCCATCCAGATCGCCGGCCACAAGGCTACGGTCATGATGTTCGGCCTCACCAAGCCCGATGAGACAATCACCGTCAAGCCCTTCGAGGTCTTCCAGAAGGAGCTTGTGCTTACCTCGTCCTACATCAACCCTTATACGCAGCGTCGCGCGCTCGAGCTCATCGACTCTGGCAGGCTCGACGTATCCTCGATGGTCGCCAAGGTGGCTTCCCTCGACGAACTCGGCGCCATCCTGTCAGACCCAGCTCTGCGTGCCATGGGTAAATATATAATCGACCCCAGCAAGTAAATCGATCGACACCTGCGCGAGCGGTCCTCATCCACCGCTCGCGCACTCAGCTCTAGGAGACCGTCGTGGCGCGAGCCATCTTCCAAACTATTTATGACAACGTGAAGCAGTCGATTGACGACGGCACATACGCCTATCAGAGTTATCTGCCTTCGGAGACTGAGCTCACGCAGCTGTTTGACTGTTCGCGTATGACGGTCCGTCGCGCCATCTCGATGCTTGCGGCAGATGGTTACGTGCTCCCCCAGCAAGGCAAAGGCATGCGCGTCATTCGCAACATCAGTGACGAGAAGAGTCGTGGTGGCGGCGGACTCGAGACCTTTAAGGAAATCGCGGTCAACCGAGGCTTTGAGCTCAAGACTGTCACCACCGTCTTTGAGCTCCTCATCTGCAGCAAGGCGCTCTCCAAGATTACCGGGTTTCCCGAAGGCTGTGAGCTCACACGCGCCAAACGCATCCGTTATGCAGACGGACGGGCCGTGTGCTCCGACGACTCCTATTACCTAAGCTCACAGGTACCGGGGCTGACACCCGAGATTGTCAACGACTCGATCTATCGTTACCTCGAAGAAGATCTTGGCGTTAAGATTGCCACGGGCAAACGCGATGTAACGATTGAGCATCCCACGCCCGAGGATGCGCGCGTGCTCGATCTCGACGACTTTAACGCACTCGCCGTTATACGCGGGCAGACCTATAACGCCGACGGCATCCTTATGGAATACACCGAGACCAAACAGGTCCCCGGGTTCTTTTTGCTCCATGAAACCGTGACGCGCAACGGTACCGGTCGAACCGGCCACCAAAGCAGCATGAACTAACCATTTATTAGTTGCGGTGGAATAGTTCCTAGAATGGCCAGCTTAAGGGCAAAACAGGAACTATTCCACCGCAACTTTTTTGGCCGGCGGGGCAGCACCTGTCCCACCGGCCATCATTTACGCTCTTTTAGCTAGTCCGCGAGCTTTTCCACCTGGTCGAGCATCTTGTCCAGCTTGGCCTTTGCCTCGGCCTTGACCTTCTCGGCTTCTTCGTGAGCCTTCGCCTTCTGGGCAGCCTTTTCCTCGGCTTCGGGGTCGACGACAACCAAGTTGGACGCATCGTGTTCAACAAGTTTGAGCGCATGTTCGGAACAAACCTTGACACAGGCGCCGCAGCCCAAGCAATACGTGGACTCCAACGCAAAGCGGCCGCTTCCCACCAAATCACAGGCAAACGTGGGACACACGTTGACGCACTCGCCGCACGACGTGCACTTTTCAAAATCGCACTCCGGCGTGCTCACCTGCATATTCTGGGCAAGCTCGGGATGGTTCTGCAGTGTCGAGAGCACCAGCTGCCGCCCATGGGTGAGCGAACGGCGACGCTTGGTCGTCGTGGTGCCGCACATGGTGTTGAGCGTGCGCTCCAGCTGGGTAATCTGATGGCGATGGGCTTTGAGCTTCTGCGTCACCGAGGCCAGCGCCGCCGTCGCCGGATTGAGCTTGGTCACCGTCAGGCCCGTGGTGCGGGCAATTTTTTCCATGTACTCCTTGCGCTCGTACTCGCGGCGCTTATGGCATTTGAGGCTCTTGGGGTCGACCTCCAAGCCCATACCCGTGCCGGACCACTCCTCGGCCTTCGCAATCGCCTCGCCCAGAATGTCCTCGCCGCCGGTGTTGCGGCATTTATCGCACACGCCCAACGGCAGGTACACACTCACGTTGGGATAGTCGGCCAGTACCGAGAACCAGGTCTCTGCCGTAATATCGCCCACGCAGGCAACGACGACCTCGTTTTCGCGCGGCATGCGTTTGAGGGCACGCGTGCAGGTGACGTAGGCGGTCTCGTGGCTCGTAGCAGCAGAGACGATATCGTCATACAGGTTTTTAGGCGCCAGGCGCGGCGAGATGATCGCCTCGGTCGGGCAGGCAGCGGCGCACAGGCCGCACTTGCGACAGGAGTCGAGGATCTCGATGGCGTCTTCCTCGACCTCGATAGCGTTGACCGGGCACACGTCCATGCACGCGGTGCAGCCGCTCTTTTCGTTTTTGCAGGTCAGGCACGGAATGGTATTGCCGCGCGGGCGCTCCTTGTAGTCGGCAGGATTCCACTGCGGCGCCGACGGATCGAGTGCATCGGTCACGCCGCCAAGCGGATTTTTAAGAAAGTCGAAACCCTTGCTGATCTCGATAATGTCATCAAACAGATCGTGTTCCTGCGCCATGCGCGGCCCCTCCCTGAGCAGTGCAAATAAGCAAGAGATAATGATACGCTATCGGCCCACGCCTCGGGCAAATTACACGCGGAGCATCTTTGCGGCAAATAGCCCATGGCCTATCGCCGCCTCGATTGCACAAGGTCGATCAAGCGCCAAGCTATGCCTCGCGCATGAGCTGCACGAGCTTTTGTTTGGTCACCTTGGCCTGCTCGTTGGCCATATTACGCTCGTTTCTAAAGACCGCATTTGCAACACCCTGCAGGTCGCCATCGGAAATCGCGCTGCACGGACCGTCCATCGAAGCCGCCGTGGGGCATACGCACAACGGCAACTCGGCATAAAACGCAACGGCCTTGGCGATATCGAGCATCTTGCCGCCGCCAATACCCACCACCATGTCGCAATACTCAGCCTGGGCTTCCTTTGCCATTTCGACAACGGCCTCTTCCGTACACGGACCGTCATAAATCTTAAAGAACGGCTCGCTTAGATCTTCGTCCAGAAATCCATCGACGATCTGCCTGCACAGCCGATCCTCGGTGCCCTGGTCAAACAAGACATAGGCAGCGCAGCCCAACCATGACAAATACCTGCCCTGGCGCGAAAGCTCCCCCGGCCCCTGAACATACCGGCCGGGACCGCCGTAAACCATAGGAAGCGCCATACGAGAATCCACCCTTCATCAAACAACGGTTGGTGCAAAGTAACCTGACCCCCTGCACCAACTTGTGCATTGGGGACAGGTTACTTTGCACCATAGCAAAAAGGGGCAAAGCCATCTGTTGGCTTTGGCCCTTCCTTAGCTTGATTTACTCATCCATGAGATAGTAGTGACCCAGTGCGTCGGCACCCAGAATGGCGTTTGCAACCATCTCGGGCGTCACCTCAAACGGCATGTTGCACATGGTGTCCTCGGGTGCGCAGGCGGCCTCGGCAACAATCATGGCCTGCTCGCGCGTAAGCTCGGCAACGCCAAGTTCCTTCATCGTGACCGGCAGGCCCAGCTCAATGCAGAAGCCCAAGACTTCCTCGAGCTTCTCGGTCGGGGCATCCTCGAGTACCAGCTGGACGATGGTGCCGAAGGCGACCTTCTCGCCGTGATACATGCCGTGGCACTCGGGCAGCATCGTCAGACCATTGTGGATGGCATGAGCAGCAGCAAGGCCCGAGCTCTCAAAGCCAATGCCCGAAAGCAGCGTATTGGCCTCGATGATATGCTCGACGGCAGGCGTGAGCGCGCCCTTCTCCAGCGCGACCTTGGCCTTGACGCCGTCGGCCATAAGCGTCTCGTAGCAGAGCTTGGCGAGCGCCAGACCGGCCATTCCGCCCTTACCGCCAGCGCAGGTGCCGCCGTCGGCATCGTGCGTCGCCTGAGCCTCGAAATAGGTTGCGAGCGCATCGCCCATACCGGAAACCGTCAGGCGCACCGGGCTCGCCGCGATAACCGTCGTATCCATAAGGACAATATTGGGGTTTGCCTTAAGGAAGAGGTACTTGTCGAACTGGCCGTCATCGGTGTAGAGCACCGAAAGTGCCGAGCACGGTGCATCGGTCGAAGCAATGGTGGGGCAAATGATAACCGGGGACTCCAGGTAATAGGCAACGGCCTTCGCGGTGTCGAGGATCTTGCCGCCACCGACGCCGACGATGATGTCGCAGCCGTTGTCGCGAGCGAGCGCAACCAGACGATCGACCTCGCCCTTGGAGCACTCGCCGTTAAAGTCCTCAAACAACAGCTCAGCCTTAGCCTCGGCAAAGCCGCCCTCGATCTTGGCACCGACGCGCTTCTTGCCCGAAGGCGTCACGATGACGAGGGCCTTAGCGCCGAGCGGCTCGACATAGGAGCCGAGCTTGGCCAGCTCATCCGGACCCTGGATATACTTACTGGGGCTATTGAAGATTGCAGCCATTTTTATCCCATTCTCTAATAATTAAAAAGAAAGGGGCTCCGTACGGATACGTGCGGAGCCCCTCGTTACGATAACAAGAGTCGATTAGAAATCGATGTCGGTGTCGTAGTAGCAGGCCTTGAGGATCTTCTCGAAGTCAGCAGCCTTGGTCTCACGCGGGTTCTCGGGCGTGCAGGCGTCCTGCTCGGCGTTCGCGGCGATCTCGGGCAGCTTGGCGAGGAACTCCTCCTCGGAAACCATCTGCGGGTTCTCGGCGTCGACCTTCACGCCACCATTCGCGTAATCCTTGATGGACTGCGGAATGTTGAGCTGGTCGTTGAGGTCGCGAATCTTCTGGACGAGCGCAGCGATGAGCTCCTCGTTGGTCTCGCCGGGAAGGTGCAGGATCTCCTTGGCCACGTAAGCGTAACGCTCGGCAGCACGCGGGTCCTTGGAGTTCCACTGGATGACCTTGCCCAGGTACATGGCGTTAGCAGCACCGTGGATGATGTGGCCGTTCTCGAAGGCAGCACCGGTCTTGTGAGCCATGGAGTGAACGATGCCGAGCAGACCCGAGGAGAAGGCGATACCGGCGATGCACTGAGCCTCGTGCATGTGCTGACGGGCCTCATGGTCGCCAGCATAGGACTTGGGCAGCCACTCGACGATCTCGCGGATGCCGTGCAGAGCGTTGGCGTCGGTGAACATAGAGGCGCAGGTGGAAACGTAGGCCTCCATGCAGTGGGTCAGAGCATCCATGCCGGTGTGAGCGCACAGCTTGGCGGGCATGGTGTAGGTGAGCTCGGGGTCGACGATGGCGACATCAGGGGTGATGTTGAAGTCGGCCAGCGGGTACTTGATGCCCTTGGCGTAGTCGGTGATGACGGAGAAGGCAGTGACCTCGGTAGCGGTACCGGAGGTAGAGGAGATGGCGCAGAAGTGAGCCTTCTGACGCAGCTCAGGGAAGCTGAACGGCTGGATGATGTTATCGAAGGACTCCTCGGGATACTCGTAGAAGACCCACATGGCCTTAGCGGCATCGATGGGCGAGCCGCCGCCGATGGCGATAATCCAGTCGGGCTCGAACTCGCGCATGGCCTCGGCGCCCTTCATGACCGTCTCGATGGACGGATCGGACTCGACGCCCTCGAACAGCTTGACCTCCATGCCGGCCTCTTTGAGGTCGGCCTCAACGTCCTGCAGGAACCCGCCGCGGCGCATAGAGCTGCCGCCAGAAACGATGATGGCCTTCTTACCCTTGAGGTTCTTCACCTCGTGGCGAGCGCCCTCACCAAAGTACAGATCGCGAGGATTGGTAAAACGTCCCATACTGTGCCTCCTAAACAAGCCCCTCTTAGACTTGCGTATATGACGGAGCACCCAATTGGCTCCGTTAGGACCGGTTTGCGCGTTGCCGGCGATGACAATGCGCGATGTCTAAACGTCTCAACGCTCAGACAAACACTATTTTACCGTTCTGGTTGGTCAGTTATTCACCTAAAGCCGCCAATGATGAAACGTTTTTTCTATCCCTGAAGACCCTTGTGCGGCATTCATACTCCCAAGCTGGGCAAACGTTTTATCAAGGTTGACTACATATCCCGGGCAGGACGGTGCCCCTCCAAAATATGCACCGTTCGCCGCCAAAAATCGACCGTTTGCGGCACCGTGATACCACTCGGTCGTCCAAGGTGCCGACATTTGTGCGACATCCGTCTTCGTGGTGCAAAGGTGCAAGTCCAAGTGCGGCACCCCCGGTGTGCCACATGCGGGTAAACTAGAACCTTATATAGAAACATTTGAACCCTAACCGCAGCAAAGGAGGCCCCATGGCATTCGATCCCATTCAAGAGGATTGCCATCGCCTCGTTCTTGAGGCCTTGCGCCGCGACAATATCCCGCTCACCGACGGTGCCGCCGTAGAGCGTCTGATGGAACAATTCACCCGCAACCCCGCACCGCTCATCGTGCACGACCGCGACCGCGCCGGGCACCTCATTGCCAAGGTGGTCGAGGCTGTCGACTACCGCATTCCCTTTATCCCTGACGATACCCAGGCAGAGCAAGAAGAGACCGCTGCCGAGAACATGCTTCGCGAGGCAACCGAGCTCGATCCGACCAACTGGGACGCTCAGCGCATGCTGACCGCCCTCACCGCCAACTCCAACGAGGAGTACGTACAGTACTTGGTATCCAAGCGCGATGAAGTCGAGCACGACCTGGCACTCAAGATTGCCTCGGCGCAGGACCCCTACGAGCGCGAGGCCGCGGGCGACCTTATGCGCCGCCCCTACCTGCGCTGGCTTGCCGCCCTTGCGTCGCGTGCCCTCATTAGCGGCCGCTATCGCATGTCGCTCGAAGCCGCAAACCGCAGCCTCGACTTTGCCCCCAACGATCCGGCCGGCGTCCGCCACACCGCGATGCTCGCCATGGCAAAGCTCGAATACCCCGCCGAGGAGCTCAAACGCTTTCGCTCTGCCCACTCCGTCCCCTATCTTGCCAACACGCCGCTGCGCCGTCGTCCCAAGGACGCGGAGCGCGACTTGGACCCGTGGACGCTCATCGCACTGATGAGCGCTGCCTGGCGAGAGCTAGACTACGAGAGCGCCGAGCACTACTTGTGCATCCTCGCACGCTCGTGCCCGCACGCAGCCGAGGCACTCTACTTCCAAACCGAGTTTCCCGATGGCGTCTATGCCCGCGTCAACGTAGGTGTGGGCTCCACCGACGAGCTTGTCCTTGCGCTGTCCGAGGCGACGCCGGTACTGCAGGAGGGCCTGGGCGCCCCCGACAACGCCAGCTTTGCCGCCTGGGTCGCCACCAACGATATCGTGCGTTCCCAGATCGACGAGCGCATCCTGCGGGCGGCCGAGCAGGGCTTGCCGTTTAAGGGAGGAGACCTCTAATGGATCCGAGCGTCTACATCCCCGCCTACCTGGAGCGCGCCTACGTTGCGTCGCACCCCGAACTCACCGATGCAGCACGCGAGCTTGTCCATAACGACGTGAGCGTCAACCCTCATAAGTATGCGCAGACCGAGCATGCCCAGGCGCTATTGTCCTATGCTGGCGTCCACCGCCACCTGCTCGACGAACTCCATCGCATCGAGGACATGGGCAGCGACGAGGAGTTTGAGCAGACGCGCAACCGCCTGTTCGACGATATGCGCGATGAGTTGCTCAAGATCGTCCGCGTCGATGCGTATGTCCTCGATGCGCAGCTGCTCGCCATCATTTTGGCGGACACGCCCGTCGACGCCTGCCTGGGCGACCTGATGAAACTCGAGGCGACCACGGCCGATTACCTGCAGCAAAGCGTGCCCGGGTTCGACATGGAGGCCCCACACTACTGGGCCAACAAGGTTTTGACGGACGGCGTGACGGCGGCCGATCTCACCGTAAGCGAGCCGGCTCTTATCGGGTGGCTCCACACGCTCGAGGCCATCTCGCAGCTGTGCATGGCAAGCGCTCGCTACCGTGCTGCCGCCAACTATTCTCGCCGTATTCTTAAGGCGGAAGGCTATCCCACCCGAGCTGCAGGCACCGTGCTACTCGCCCTCGCTCGCCTGGAAGACGAGGACGGCTTTTTTGCCCTGGCCCACCAGCTCGAGGAGCAGATGGGGGCCGATGCCCTCGAGAACTCCCCCTGGTACCTGCTCGCCCGCACGATCTTGCTGTTCAAAACGAACAAGATGCGCCCGGCGACACGCGCGCTGCGCGAGTTTGCCAACCGCTGCGAGGGCGGCGCGTTCTTTTTGCTGAACCCCATGTATCAGACGCCGTACCTTCCCTGCCGGCCCGAACCGCACGACCCCTGGGACCTTTCGCATCAGGCAGTTTGGGAGGCCGACGGCATCATCTCGGATACTCCCGACTTTGCCCCCTGGGCCAACGCATGCGAAGACGTATCGCAGCTTGCCCAGGAATTTGCGCGCCGCTACGGCTTTTAGCGACGCGATCGCCCCGACCATGTCATCTATGTTAGGAACGGCTTCATGAACCTCCGCTCATCTCTTGCCTGCACCTCGAGCGATATCGCCCGCTGGGGATTGCGCTCCGTCCTTAAGCGCCAGGGCGGCGTACTCCCCGGCCGCATCGCCATGAAAATCGACCCCGAGCTGCTAAGCGACCTCGCGGACCTTGTCGACCGCAGCGTGGTGATCACCGGCACCAACGGCAAGACCACCACCTCCAACCTCATCGCCGACGCCGTTGCCGCTAGCGGCGCCACCGTGGTATGCAACCGCGCCGGAAACAACATGGAGCCGGGCGTGGTGGGTGCACTGCTCGAGAGCCGCAGCGATCTTAAGCGTGCCGGCAGCGGCAAGCGCGTAGGCGTCTTTGAGTGCGACGAGCTCTACACGGTGCGCGTCCTGCCCAAGCTCAAGCCGACCTACTTTGTGCTGCTCAACCTGTTCCGCGACCAGCTGGACCGCTACGGCGAGATCGACCACACCCAGGACGTCATCGCCCACGCACTGGAGCTTTCGCCGGCAACGACGCTCATCTATAACGCCGACGATCCGCTGTGCGCCTCGATCGCCGCGCGCGTCCCCAACATGAGCATCGCCTTTGGCATCGACGGCGCCACGGGCACCGAGTCCGATCGCATTAGTGACTCGCGTTTTTGCTCGCAGTGCAACGCGCCGCTGGAGTACGACTATGTGCAGTACGGCCAGCTCGGAGCCTATCATTGTCCTTCGTGCGGCTGGAGTCGTCCCGCGCTGCTCCGTCGCGTGACGGACGTTGAGCTCACCTGCAACGGCTACGGCTTTGACCTGAACTTTGGACCCGATACCGACGCACCCACAACGCACATCGCCACGCGCTACAACGGCCTGTACATGGTCTACAACGTTGCCGCCGCCTTCTTTGCGGCGCGCGAGCTGGGCGTAGACGCGGCGCATCTGCAGCCCACGCTCGATGCCTATGTCCCCGCCGGCGGACGCATGGGCCGCTGGGAGATCGCCGGCCGTACCGTCGAGGCAAACCTGGCCAAAAATCCCGTGGGCTTCGATCGCCAGATCCAGTCCATTAAAACGGCAGGCGGCAGGCTCTGTGCCTTCTTCCTGAACGACAACGACGCCGACGGTCACGATGTCTCGTGGATCTACGACGTCGACTTCGAGCGCATCGCCGATACCCCAGGGCTTGTCGCCTTTGTCGGAGGTACGCGCGCGCACGATATGCAGGTACGCCTGAAGTACGCCGGCATCGACGCCGCCATCATCTCGAATATCGAGCAGGCGATCGGCGCCGTGGCAGACGAGGAGGCTGGCGATACTTTCTACGCCGTCGCCAACTACACGGCCTTCCCACCACTGGTCAAGGAGCTCGACGAGCTTAAGGGCGCCGATGCGAGCTCGGTCACCTCCCACGCCGTAACACGCGCCAATGGCAGCGCTGTCCCCACCGATATTGCGCCGGTCGAGCTTTCGCGCCCGCTGTGCATCGTCTACCTGTATCCCGATGCCCTCAACCTCTATGGCGACGGCGGCAACGTCATTGCCCTCGAGCGCCGCTGCGCCTGGCGCGGCATTCCCGCGCGCGTGGACGAGGTCCGCATGGGCGAGACGCTCGATCTCACCGACGCCGACATCGTCATGATGGGCGGTGGCTCCGACCGCGACCAGCTGGCCGTGGCACACGAGCTGTTCGCTCAAAAAGACAAGGTCGCGGCCTATGTTGAGGATGGCGGATCGCTGCTTGCTATCTGCGGCAGCTATCAGCTGCTCGGCCGTTCGTACTATATGGGCGAGAATCGCATCGAGGGCCTGGGCGTCATTGCCGCCGAGACTGTGCGCGGCTCCGACCGCCTGATCGGCAACGTCGCCGTCAAGACCGACCTGGCACCCGAGCCCTTTGTGGGATTTGAGAACCACGGCGGCCGCACCCTGCTCGATGCAGAGGCCACGCCGCTCGGAACGTCCGTTGTCACGGGCACCGGCAACAACGGCGACGATGGCTTTGAGGGCCTCATCTACAAGGGCGTCATCGGCACGTACCTACACGGACCGGCACTGCCCAAGAACCCCGAGTTCGCCGACTGGCTCATCGCCCACGCCCTCGAGCGCCGCGGCGATGCGCAGGCCACGGCCCTGCTGCCGCTCAAAACCCTCGACGACACCTACGAGCACGCCGCCCACGACGCCGCCATGAAGCTCCTCCCCTAGCACCTCACCACCACAAAGGGGACAGGCACCTTTGTGGTGGTTTTTCAGTTTGCCAACGATATGTGAACGGCTAAAAAAGTCTGCTATACTCTTTCCCGCTGTCCCCATCGTCTAGCGGCCAAGGACGCCACCCTTTCAAGGTGGATATCGCGGGTTCGAATCCCGCTGGGGGCACCATTTGAGATGTGAAGCCCGTTACCAATTCGGTAGCGGGCTTTTTGCTACCGATATGCCGGGATTCGAACCCGGCAGGGTGCGGATCCCGGCATCTTCCGATGGACCATGGGCAAAAAATGGCAAATATGAGTACTGTTACCGATTTAGTAACATCGATTTCATGCCTTCAGAAGTCGATTTAGACGTCAGGTGTCCTACGGCGGAAGAATTGCAGACGTTTATCGGCTAAGTACTTGGACATATGTTGTGTAACACTGCATATTTTGCAACTAAATAATGCTACAGGACTTGTGACAGTACTCATATTTGACGTTTTTTGCCCACAACCCTTTATACCTAGGCGAATCGGCGGCAAAACGGGCTTCAAAGCGTCCTTCGCAAACAAAAACCGGGGCCCGCATGATGCGGACCCCGGCTCAATACCGTGACGATATGTCAGTTACGCTCTACACGTAAAACAGGATGTCGTCGTAGGTCGGAACCGGCCAGTAGTCGGC
>CBCSNQ010000031.1:0-20484 GCA_965141565.1 uncultured Collinsella sp.
ACAAAACCGGCCAGAATAATCGGCGCCAGGCGGACTGAGTTATTGTCGTCTCATATCCGGGAAACAAAAAGAAAAATGATAAGGTTGAACAGAGTAAAGCACGAACCTTTAAAGAAGTCGCGATCGAGTGGCATGGCTCCAATAAAAAGTGGTCTGAAGATCATGCCCATCGTGTACTAAAAAGTCTGGAAGATAATCTTTTTGCAGCGCTTGGTGAACGTAATATCGCTGAGTTAAAAACTCGAGATTTATTAGCACCCATTAAGGCCGTGGAGATCTCTGGACGTCTTGAAGTGGCTGCTCGTCTTCAACAGCGCACTACAGCCATCATGCGCTATGCAGTGCAAAGTGGGTTAATTGATTATAACCCGGCACAAGAGATGGCTGGGGCGGTTGCTTCCTATAATCGACAGCATCGTCCGGCGCTTGAATTAAAGCGTCTCCCTGAGTTGCTTACAAAAATAGATAGCTATACTGGTAGGCCGTTAACCCGATGGGCGACAGAACTCACTTTGCTGATCTTTATTCGGTCCAGTGAGCTGCGTTTTGCTCGTTGGTCAGAGATCGATTTCGAAGCGTCTATATGGACTATCCCACCGGAGCGGGAGCCTATCCCTGGAGTGAAGCATTCCCATAGAGGCTCAAAAATGCGTACAACGCATCTAGTGCCTCTTTCAACGCAAGCCCTTGCAATTTTAAAGCAGATAAAACAGTTTTGTGGGGCTCATGACTTGATATTTATTGGTGATCACGATTCGCACAAGCCCATGAGTGAGAATACAGTAAATAGTGCGTTACGGGTCATGGGGTATGATACAAAAGTTGAGGTCTGTGGTCATGGCTTCCGAACAATGGCCTGTAGTTCATTAATCGAATCAGGTTTGTGGTCTCGTGATGCTGTTGAACGTCAGATGAGCCACATGGAGCGAAATTCAGTGAGGGCTGCGTATATCCATAAAGCAGAACATCTGGAAGAACGGCGATTGATGCTACAGTGGTGGGCAGATTATCTGGATGCGAATAGAGAGAAAGGTATCAGCCCGTTTGACTATGCAAAAATTAACAATCCATTAAAATAGTAAGCAATCCGGGCTGATTGCCCGGACTGCTTTAACTGATTATTTTTCTTTGAAAATGATGACGAAGATTGATGTTCTGACAAGTTACTCCGGCTTCTATTAAAGTCCCTTCGTCATGTTCTTCTGGCTATTTATGACTGTGACTGGCACCCGGAATATCTGGTTTCCATGAGAGCAGGTAATAACCCCCGGTGTTTTCGGCTGCTCTGGTATCCCCGTCCAACACAGGCAGCCATTATAAACGGTAAAAAATTGTATTCACTGTTATGAAATCAATAGTCTTGGCGTACTGTTGAATGTGTTTGTGTTCTGAACCTAGCACAACTAGTAAATTTGATATCGAATTATAAACAAACATTGCATCCAACTTTTTCAATATGGACAAAAGTTGTCCATACGGTGGTTTTATATTCGATAAATCAATAGATTTCATTGAGTCACAGGACTGGTAATGGATGAAAATGCTTTAGGGTTTGCCTCATACTGGCGCAACTCGCTTGCGGATGCTGAGTCAGGAAAGGGCAGTTTTGAACGGAAAGACGCCAAAAATTTCACTCACTGGCATGGTATAGCGGCGGGACGTCTTGACGAAGCGATTGTCAGTAAATTTTTTGAGGGAGAAAAAGACGATGTCGAAACGGTCGATGTCGTCTTGCGCCCAAAAGTTTATTTTCGGTTACTTTAGCATGGTAAGGACCGTTCCGCAGGCGCGCCTGATATTGTTACACCGATAGTGACGCCTTGCTAAGCCGTGAGTTTTTTTATATCCGACGCCAGCGAATTCCATTCCCAGAGACCTGCTTGAACCTTTGCCAAAGGGGCATTTTCGATTGGTGAGATTGGGCAGTATGACAAATACAAGACGACTCATACCACGTTCTCTATCGACTTTGATGACAGTGTTGATATGAAATGGTTTACTGCCGTGCGATAACAGCTCTGGGGGGCTGGTTTCAATAAGCGGGCAAAAAAATACTCTGCCAGGATCTGTTCAAAGGTCATTTGAGTGACTTCCTTCATTGAGCAAGAGATGAGGGTTATTAAAGGGAACGTCATCTCCAAAAAGCGGCGTGGGATCGTCAAGTAGATATCCCTTCAGACGTGAACAACGGCGCAGCGCCAGATGTTGAGGCCGTTTTTTTGTTTTCGGTGAAGATTCAGATTCTGGAACTTCTTCTGTACCTCCCGCCAGTATTCTTCAGGGACATTCTGACCGCAGGTGCTAATCCAGAGTTTGAAAATACCGGGCGTCACCAGAAACACCGACCCGGCGACGGTATGGATTCGGGCGCTAGATTCATTGACTTCCAGATGTTGAGCCTGAACATTACGAACCAGTCACTGCCAGAAGGCTTTGCCTGAAAGTGGGGTATCGTCCTGTTCGGGTTGGGGGGATAGTTGTTCTACTACGCAGTTCGGTGCAATCATTGCTTCTATCTCATTTTGGACTCCCGTTATTAGATTTTGAGCCGGGATCAACCGGGAGTAGTAGGGCTAATGAGAGTTGGCTTTGATGTTTTCGGCTGCTTGAACGAGGTTCTTGAGCTCATCCTCGGTAAAGCAGGCCTCCTTGACATAGCGGAGCAAATTCATGACCTCGGGTTGGTCATGAAGGTAGTCGACAACTTCCGGGTCTGTGGAGGAAGACAAGCGGAACAGCACGTCAGGGTCAGCTGCTAGTATCTTGGCCAGCTCCTTGATTACCTCTGGTCTTGGCGGACGCTCCTTGCCACGCTCAATGCGGCTTAGATAGGCGGGAGAAATGCCTACCTTGATCGCAGTCTCGCGCAACCCAAGGCCTTGAGCGACTCGAAGGTCGCGGATGGTTTCACCAAAGTTTTTCATGACGTTTAATATACTTCGGTGTTTAGTGTTTTGCAACACGAAACCTCTCTAGCAATCTTTGGCATAATTAGGTATATTCTGGTCTATTTTCACTCAGCGGCAGGAAAGCCGCCTATGTTCTGGTACTGTGCTTTGACGGCCAACGGCCCTTCAGGAGAGGCGGCATGAGCAATGACGAGGTTCTGAAACTAAAGGATGTCGCCACCCTACTTAAGGTTGGTGAGAAGACTGTCTATTCCATGGCCCAGACCGGGGAATTACCTGCTTTTAAGGTCCGAGGCCAGTGGCGATTTTCCCGAAAGGATATCGACGCATGGATAGAACAACAGAAACATACAACAAAAGATTTCGGTGAGGGTAATACAAAATGCCCCTGACCTCGGAGCGCGGAGTTTTTAAATGAGCAAAAAGAACGGCACACAAGCCGAAAACACGATACCGGCTGGATATACGCTCGACTACGTTTCCGGCAAACAGATTAAGGAAACGAAGAAGGAGCTAGTCCGGCAGCGGATCGTTCGCGCCCTGATCCACGAATATGGATTCTCGCCCGAAGACATGGAGCTGGATTTTTCCATTGGCGGCCGCAAGAAGGTGGACGTAGCTATCTTCCATCATGGCAAGGAACACATCATCGAGAATCTTGGGCGCGCTGTGCTCTGCCGTCAGGAACCGAACGTCGGCAAAAATGCCGTACGCATCCGCGATTTTGAACAGGCTGCTCAAGATCTTGATGAAATTGAAGCTATTATGCGCGAGGTTGAAGCCGTTAAGTATGGTTTGTGGACTAACGGCTTGGAGTTCTTCTTTGTTGAAAAAGAGCAAAAGCGATTCGAAACAAAGTGCAACCCAATCGGTGACTGGCCTATGGCGGAAGAGTCTGTTGGCACCAAAGAGGTTATCTCTGATGCTTACACGCGCGTCGCTGACAATGAGATGCTTAAAATCACATTCCGTCGTTGCCATAATTTCATCCATGGCAACGAAGGCATGCCAAAGGATGCTGCCTTCTGGCAGTTCCTCTATCTGATTTTCTGCAAAATGCATGACGAAAACCTTCGGGGGATCCTACGTCAGTCATGGAAGCGGCAGTTCTGGGCAGGCCCTAAAGAGCAGTTTGAAGTTGAGGGCCGAAAGGCCATTCGTGCTCGTATCGAGACGCTCTTTACCGAGGTTAAAAAGCAGTATAAGAACATCTTCCGGGGCAACGAGGAAATTACCCTCTCCAACCGGGCGTTAGCCTTTATTGTTTCTGAGTTAGCCAAATACGATTTTACCCGCACGGACGTTGATGCCAAGGGCGTGGCCTACCAAGAGTTGGTGGGCGTCAATCTGCGCGGCGACCGTGGTCAGTATTTTACTCCCCGGGGCGTAGTCAAGCTGGTCGTGGAAATGCTCGATCCCAAGGAAAGTGAGATGGTGCTAGACCCTGCTTGCGGGACTGGCGGTTTCTTGGTTGCCACTTTGGGACACATGCTGAAGAAATTCCGTGAGGAGCAGAACACCCAGAGCGGAAATGAGGACACCACCGAGTTTCTGAACGTCCACGAGCGGCTGAAAGAATATGCTGCAGCCAATGTGTTCGGAGCCGACTTTGACCCGTTCCTGATTCGCGCTGCTCAGATGAACATGGTGCTGGCGGGTGACGGTCGGGGTCACATTTACAACATCAACTCTCTGGAGTTCCCACTGGGACATTTGACCGATCTGTCCTCCGCTAAAAGGGAGATTCCATTGGGGTCAGTGGATATCATCGCCACCAATCCTCCATTCGGCTCCGATATCCCGATCACTGATAAGCATATTCTGGAACAATACGAGTTAGCACATAGCTGGGAATCGGATGGCGAAGGTGGTTTCCGCAATACGGGGTCATTGAAAGGCAGTGTGGCCCCGGAGATTCTCTTTATTGAGCGATGCATCAAATGGCTCAAGCCAGGTATAGGTCGTATGGGTATCGTTCTGCCCGATGGTGTTCTCGGTAACCCAGCTGCAGAATACATCCGTTGGTGGATCATGCGCGAAACCCAAGTGCTCGCCTCAGTAGACCTGCCGGTGGAGGCTTTCATCGCCGAGGCTAACGTCAATATCCTCACCAGCTTGCTATTCCTGCGGCGTAAGAGTGAAGAGGAAAAACGCGCCGAAGCCTTGGGGGGTATCGATGAATATCCGGTCTTCATGGCCGTTGCCGACAAGGTTGGGTTCGACCGCCGTGGCAACAAGCTTTACAAGCGCTCCCCGGATGGAGAAGAAATCGTCGAGCCCAAGCAGCATATCGAACGTATCCGTATCGGTGGGCGTTTCGTGGAACGGACCTTGACCCGCAATGAAAAGATCGAAGACAACGATCTGCCGATCATTGCTGAGAAGTACCGCGAATTTCTCATGGAGCATGACTGATGAACGATCAAGATGACATTATTGAAGTCTTGCAGGATGCTGCCGAAGAGTGTGGCTTGGATAACTTTTTCATCGATATCCTGACCGGCAACAAAGAGAGTGCCTCCGCCAAGAAGCTATTGGTACAGAAAGTTTTACGCCAGCTTATTGAAAGCTACGGGTTCGACCGGGATGATCTGGAGGTGAACTATAACCCCCAGATTCCCGGCCAAGGGCGCAAGCGCATCGACATCGCTGTTTTCCACCCCGATGCTGAGCACAGCAACGATAATTTGCAACGGATTATCGTCTGCAAAACTCAGAAGAAACGTGACAAGCTCCGTTCCATTACCGAGGCCGAAGCCGACCTGCGTGAGCTCAAGGAGCGGCTGGAGCTGAGCCCCTGCGCGACTCTGGGTATGTGGACCAATGGCCAGGAAGAGTTCCTGTTCCAGGTCGAACGCACTAGGTTTGAGGTTCGCGCTAAACCGTTAGGTGTCTGGCCAGTGCCGGGAGAACGCACTGCCGATCTTGACCGCACCGGAGGTGTCATTCAGGTCAGTGCCGAAGCTGAAGACCTCGAAAGTGCTCTGCTGCGTTGCCGCCAGTATCTGAACCGTAACCTAGGGCTAGATCACAAAGACTCCTTTAAACAGTTGGCTGTGTTGATGCTGGCCAAGATCTTTGATGAGACTCTGCCCACCGGTGAGCGCAAATTCTGGATCAGAGGTAACGAACCTTTCACGGAGGTGGGTCAACAGGCCATTGCCCTGCGCATCAATGAGTCTGTTGCTGCCGCCAAGGCTTGGCAACCGAATCTGCTGACCCGTGGCTGGGAGTTGACGCTGGACCCTCACGAAACTGCCCGCGTGGTGATGGAGTTAGCTCGCTATAACTTAAGCGAAACCCCGCCCCGTTACCGCACTGGAGCCTTTCGGGCGGTCGCTCGCAACGTGATGGACGGTCGCGAAGGCCGCTATCCCACCCCCCTAAACGTGGCCGAAATGGTGGTAGAGATGCTCGATCCTAAACCCGGCGAAAGAGTCATGGACTGCTCCTGTGGTACCGGCACTTTCCTGGCCATGACTGCGACGCACATCTTCAAGAAGAAACTGGCTGCCATGAGCACTACGCCTGAAGAGGCCACAAACGAACAGAACCGTCAGGCTCAAAACGAAACCGCCGCTTGGGCGGCCAGCAATGCCTTGGGTTGCGACATTGATCCCTTTCTGGCCGTGGCCAGCCGCATGAACCTGCTGTTCACCATCGGTAATCCCGGCCGCGTGTTCCGTATCGATGCTCGTACCTTTCCAGACGGCGATCTGGATGGCATCGAAGCCGCCAGTCCAGCTATGTCACTTGGCAGTATGGATATGGTTCTGCTCAACCCCTGGTTCTCAACTCAAGACACGGTGAGCGATCCCTCCATTTTGGAGCGCTATGACTTAGGCAACAACTGGGAGCGCGACGAAGAGGGGGGATTCCGCAACACTGGCAATCTGAGCACCGGAGGCGTCCCTCCCGAGGTACTGTTTATCGAACGCGCCCTGCAGTGGGTGAAACCTGGTACTGGCCGTGTGGGCATCCTGTTACCAGATGGCTTGTTGGGCAACCCTGGCGATGAATACGTGCGCTGGTGGATTCTGCATCACTGCGAGGTCTTGGCCTCGGTTGATCTGCCAGTGGAGCCTTTCAAGGTCACGGTGAAGGAATATGGTTTATCCCCTGCACTACCGAGTTTATTGCTCCTCCGACGCCGCAGTCAGGAGGAACTGATAAATACCGAATATCCGGAATATAGGGTGTTCATGGCCGTGGTGGATCGGGCCGGGGTCGATGCCCGGGGTAATCTCCTGTTCCAACGGGCCCCCGATGGTGAAGAGCTGGTTTTTGATGAAGAAGTGATCGAGCGAGTTCGTGAAAGCGGCGCAGTTGAAATCCGTAGGGTCACGCGTCGCAACCGCCGCATTCATGACGAGCTGCCGCTGGTGGCAGAGAAATACAAGGAATTCCGCGCAACCGGCGAGGTGACATTATGAGCAGAAAATTTCAGGTAAAAACAGTTCCGAGTAGCTGGATAGAGAAACAGGCTCGCCGCCTTGATTGCGGACCGTATATGTCTGGAGCAATTGAGGCACGAGAGCTTCTTGGGCAAATTCGAGTAAGAAAAGATCATCTTCAAGACCTAACTGAGGGCGGCATATCTGGAATAATAAATCCAGGTCGTATTACTCGCCTTTGGGTAGAGGATGAACAGAATGGGTATCCATTTCTATCAAGCACTGACATTCTCCAATCCGATCTGAGCAATGTTAGTTACATTGCAAAATCTGCAGCACGTCAAAATAGTCAACTTCTAATCAAGGAGCGATGGACCCTCATCACTCGCTCTGGAACTATTGGACGCATGGCGTATTCACGTGCAGACATGAACGGAATGGCCTGTACTGAGGATGTTCTTAGGGTGATCCCTGACGAAAGCAAAGTAAAACCAGGTTATCTCTACGCCTACTTATGTAGCCGATTTGGAGTTCCACTCATCATTTCCGGCACATACGGCGCAATCATCCAGCACATTGAGCCTCAACATATTGCTAATCTTCCTGTTCCGCGTCTAGGCACGGTAGAGGATCAAGCTCACGAGTTGATTCAAAGCGCTGCTGATCTTAGAGTTGAAGCGGCAAAGTTGCTGAAGACAGCGGGAAAAATGGTCAATGAACAGTTCGGCTTTCCGGAAAAGCTGGCGTTATCACACCGAGTCTTTTCCTGTTCGACGGCTTCATCAACGCTAGTTCTCAAGCGATTAGAGGCTACCTTCCACGATGCTGTTGCTCAAGAAAGTGACCGGCTGCTTGCTGATGTTCAACGAAAGGATAAATTCTCATCCCTCGGTATAGCGATTAGTGAAACCGGGCGGCTTAAGCAGGTCTTCGTTGATGAGGAGTACGGAGCCCCATTCTTGACCAGCGGCGAGATTTTCCGCCAGCGTTATGAGCCAACACGTTTCCTGTCCAATCGATTGTTGCCTGACGAGAGCGAGTGGGCGACCCAGGAAGGTGACCTCCTTCTAGCTCGAAGCGGGCAAGTCGGCGGTATTATTGGTCGTGGTGTTTGGGCCGACCATCGCTTCGCCGGAGGATGCGTATCGGTAGATGTTCTCAGGCTGGGGGCACAAAACTCGCAAATTCTTCCCGGCTACCTCTACGCTTACATGTTTCTCACTGATATTGGTTACCGGCAATTGATTCGAACAGCTGCTGGTAGCTCTATCCCGCATCTGTCGGCACCTGATGTGTCGCGCTTGCTTATTCCCCGATGCTACAGCGCCCTCGAAGCTGAGATCAATGAGTTGGTCTGGAATGCTGGACATAAACGGGCTGAGGCTCAGGAAAAAGAAGACCTGGCTCGCGCCCTCGTCGAGCGCACCATTGAGGAGGGAGGTCGCTAATGGCGAAGGTCATACCCATCGGACAACCTGCAAACGAATCTGAACGCAAGGCCATCGGTTTCCTTCGGGATCATCTTCCTGATGGCTGGTTGATCTTCCACAACTTCGAGATGCGTCAAGGGGAGGAGGTGTTCGAAATCGATATCGCCATCCTCGCGCCTCATGCGATTTATTTGGTGGATGTCAAAGGAACGCGTGGCAACATCGATGTGTATGGCTCAAAGTGGTATCCCGAGGGGAGGCAAAAATTTCACTCCCCTCTGGCAAAGCTGCGCAACCACGCCAAGGTGATGAGCACCTTATTGGCTGACAGCAATAAAGGAATAATCGAGTTACGTAAAGTGCATGTACATGCGGTTGTATTGCTTACAGCAGATGATGCCCAGCTATATGATCCTGCTGGTATCGATAGCCCGGATGTGACTGACTACAAGCGCTGCTTAAAACTCTTTACTGATAAGGGGAAAATCCCAAGCCACCGTCTTTCTGATATTCGTTCTTATCACTCACATATTGACAAAGCCATTCAAGGTAGAGCCAAGCCAAAATCAGCTCCCCCAGTGTTTGGAAGTTGGCAGGTTATAGAAAAACTGGGTGGCACAGACCGTTACACCGAGTACCGGGCAAAGCACAATTTATTGGGTGCGAAGGCGGGTCAAGTTCGCCTAAGAGTTTATCGCGCAGACCCCTATCTAGAGGAAACCGCCCGCAAAGACGAACTGAAAAAAATCAGTAATGCTTTTGTGGCTGTTCAGCACATGAGTGCTCATTCGAATGTATTGGCTGTGCGTGACCTGATTCAATCTGACGATGGTAATGAAATTACTTTGGTGACCGATGATATTTCAGGTCAAGCGCTGCGTCAGCATTTAAAAAAGCCTACTTTTGCGCTCACAACAGATCAAAAATACCAGGTGATCAAAGGTGTACTTTCTGCATTGGATCACGCACATCAACATCAGGTCATTCATCGAAACCTCACACCAGATGCGATTCTCATCACTAAAGGGGGTATAGCTCGCATCACCGATTTCGACTTTGCTCGAGTAGGTAAAAACCGATCGATTTCAGAAACTATTGCTAATCAAATTACCGAAGATCTCGATTCGGCTTACCGCGCTCCCGAATTAGTGATATCCGAGCAAAAGTCTGAGCCGAAAGAGGCCTCCATTGCTTCTGATTTATTCTCTGCAGGCTTAGTATTTTACGAGTTGCTAACTGGTGAGTTGCCCTACGAAAATATTGATCAAATGATCGAAGCCGATGGTAAATTCCCTATCAAACCCTCGGAGCACAAACCTGATTTCCCCAAAGGCATTGATGAGTGGTTGCAAACCTTTTGTGAGTTCGATCCTGAAGATCGTTTTGCCAGCGCTGCTATAGCTAAAAAGCAATTTGAAGATCTGATATTACCCGAAGGCAAAAGTGAAAAAAAATCTTCTGCACCAGCTTTTAACATTCCTGATGACCTAACCAACCTGCCTGCCGATTTTGTATTAGCTGAGCGTTTCAGTGTGCAAAAGAAACTCGGCAGCGGTGGTTTTGGGGTGGTCTATAAAGTATTTGATGCTTTAGGCGATGTAGTTCGCGTTATCAAACTTGTGACCAAAGACCGGCGTAGTGTTTATGAGCGCCTGCGCCGCGAATATAAGACACTCACCAGCCTGCCAGATCATCCACATGTCGTTAAGGTTATCTGGGCCGATCGAATGGCTGATCCAAATCAAACTCCTTATATCGTCTTTGAGTATGTGGAAGGCCTGGACGTGTCCGATCTGATCGATACTGAAGCCTTGGCGTTGGATGATGCTGTTCGCATTGTTCGCGAAGCAGCTGAGGGCTTAGCGCATCTCCATAAACATGGTATTTATCATCAGGACGTTAAACCCTCTAATTTGCTATGGACTGATAAAGGTGTTCGTATCATTGACTTCAATGTCGCGGTATCCGAAAGTGACGAGGTTCAGGGTGGTGGAGGCACTCGTCGCTACCTGCCGCCGGATTACGATTACAATTCCGAGCCGGATGCTTCTGACCGGGTAGACCGCGACATCTATGCTTTGGGTATCACCTTCTACGAGTGTCTGACCAGCAAGTATCCGTTCGACGATCCCACGCCGCCGATCAAGACTCAACCCAAGGACCCCAAGCAGTTCAAAGGCTGTGCCGACCTCAGCTCGTCACTGGTCAACATCCTGGTGAAGATGATCGCACCGGAGCGTAAGGAGCGCTTCACGTCAGTCGATGAGTTCTTGACTGCCATGGCTGAGGTCAAGCGTCTGCGCTCGGTGCTGACCACCGGCGAGATTGGAGCCGGCCCCAAGGTGGTATCTAGGCTGGGCTTCGAGCCGACCAAGCCCAATAGCAACCCCTTTGTCACCCATCTGCTGACCCTCTACAGCCAGAGCCAAGTATCCAACGCGGGAACCCGTGGCCTCGACGAAGTTGGTAAGGCCACTTATGTGCCGACATATCTGGACGAAAAGCTTAAGCCCGCCTTGCTCAAAGGCGAGTTTAAGCTCGTGATCATTAGCGGTAACGCAGGTGATGGCAAGACCGCCTTTATTCAGCAGGTTGAGTCCTTTGCTGAGAGCAAGGGCGCGCAGATGCAACGTGGCGCGAATGGAGCAGTGTTCCAGATCAAGGGGCATACCTACCTGAGTAACTATGACGGCAGCCAGGATGAAGGTGATGAGCGAAACGATGCGGTGTTGCGGAAATTCTTTGCTCCTTTCGCGGGTAAGGATGCCTCTAGCTGGCCCGAAAATCAGACTCGCCTAATAGCCATTAACGAGGGACGGCTAGTCGATTTTTTCCTAGAGCATGAAGAGGAGTACCCGCTGCTCGCCAGGCAGATCCAACAGGGTTTGGCCGGGGCCGTTCCGGAAGGCGGTATAGCGATCATCAACCTCAATTTGCGCTCGGTAGTTGCTAACCCCGAAGAAAGTCAGCCTTCGATTTTTGAGAGGCTGATTGCCCGCATGACACAACAGGAATACTGGCAAGCCTGTGAGAAGTGTGACATCAAGTGCAAGTGTTTTGCCTACCATAATGCCCGGACTTTCCAGGATCCGGTTGCCGGTCCCAAGGTGATCGAGCGTCTGAAAATGCTCTACACTATTACCCACCTTCGCGGGAGATTGCATATCACTATGCGCGACCTACGGTCGGCGTTGGCTTTCATGTTAGTGGGCACCCAAGATTGTGACGGTATTCACCAGCTTTATCAGACCGGTGGTGAAGAGGTCCAAAACCGCATTCTGGACGGATTCTATTTCAACTCGTGGCTTGGTGGGGAAAAAGGCTCCAATGACCGACTCATTGCTCTGCTGCGCGAGATCGACATTGCTGAAGTCAGCAACCCTGATCTGGACCGCGAGTTAGGCTTTCTCCATCCCAGGTCTAAGGCCATGAGTCGTTTCTCGTTTGCAGAACGAGCCGGATATGACAATGAATTGGTTGAAGCGTTGTTTGACAGCCTGCCTCGCGATTACTCATCGAAAAATCGTGCCCGATTGATTTCTAGGCATCGGAATTACCTCTCACATATGCGACGTCGCCATTTCTTCGAACGAAGGGATATGGGGTGGAAGGAGATGCTGCCATATGAAAGCATCGATCCCTTCTTGGTCTCCACACAGCGGGCAGGTACGAAAAGCAACGATGAAGTGACTGCAATTCTCCGCGCCATCAACCGAGGTGAAGGTTTAAGCGACCCTGCGAGGTTAGGTAACCAGTTGGCACTGCGTGTTCGCCAAGTGGATAAAGGTACCGTTCGCAGTTACCGGCTTTTCGACGGTGACTATTTTTCTCTTCGTACCGAACAGGAGACCGCGTCTCATCCTTTTCTCGAGTGCCTGTCTCAGGCGCTGGTCCTGCTTTATGACTCCGGCGAAGGGCACAAGGCCAGTCTACGAATCAATCTCGATATATATGAAATGCTGATGCGCCTTAACGACGGCTACCGACCAAGCGTAGAAGAGCAAGAAGGTTTTTTGTTGAGCTTGTCCGTCTTTAAGAACTTGTTGGCCTCTGTACCTTACAACGAAGTATTGTTAACCAAGGCTGGCCACAAATTTTACGAAATCCGTCGAGAACAAGATGGGCGGTTAGTAATGGAATCATCTGAAAAGGGGGCCGAATACAATGTCAATTAAAGGCCGTGACAAAGAGTTTCGAATCCCGAAAGTTTCTTATCTCGATTTTAAACATATTGAGATGGATCGCGTACTCACCATGTTGTTTCCACGATTGAAATACGATGGCTATGGTAGTCGCAGACCTCCTCGCGGTGGTGATCTTTCAGTTGAGGAGTTTCTCGAAGATTTCCTTGAACATCCCGAGTGGTTTGCTGGTTTCGATCAAAACCCTGAAATTGTTCGAGCCTGGATTGAAACAGATCTTATGGATCTAGTGAATAGAGGTAAAAGCAACCAAGCTCTAGCTGCACCACGTCCTTTGCATGGCAATACCTATAAGTTTCGTAACGCGAAGCATACCCGAGATTACGGCGCTGCAGAGCAAATCTACTGGATGCTTTTCTATGCCCGCAAAGGTAAGGGCCAAGCGGCGCGAGATGCCTTGAAGTGTTTCTTCTTCCCGGGGATCGACTTGGTAACGGACCGTTACGATCCCAACGCTTCCGTGGATGTGGAAACGCAGGCCATCTTGCGATTAGACCAACAGGTTACGCAGGATATGAAGGATTCCAAGGAGCCCGCACGTTTCCAACCTCTGTGTATCGGGCAGGCCGATATTTTGGCAGACGATATTCTGCGTTTACTCGCCTATGAGCCTTATATCCCGCGCTCGGTGTTGGTTGACTATCTCAAAACTCTGATGGCTTTCCATCTGGCACTATATCATCTCAAACTACTGCAAATGCTGCCCAAGCTGGTGAAACAGCGCTCTGGTAACGATCTCTGTACCGCCAGGGAATGTCCGAGCAACCCGGGTCTCGATAATGCTCTGGAAGGTTGCCCTTACCGCTTGGCGTTGATAGTAGATATGGGGGACGTCAACAATCCGCATATGGTTGAGTTAGCTCGAAAATCCACTGATCGGCTCTATCGTCAGATACCTGCTTTTGTGCAGGCCAATTTTGTCGTCAAGAAACTCGATGAAATGGCGGAATACTTGGGCAAAAAAACTGGTAAATTGGCTCCTCCCGGAGGCGGTGTGTTCACTGTTAGTGATCTGATATCCCTGCTGAAGCCCGAGCACGACACCGAGCGTCAAGCCTACTTCAAATTCCGCTTGGCGAGCCTAATTGAAGAATCGGCCTCCAGGAATGAGGATTTAGACCCAGAGATTAGGGACGTCACCGCCATGGGCTTGGGTGAATTCGATTCCTTCATTGAAATACTGATGGCCTATCGAGGTAAATATCACCGCCAATACATCACTGAGTGCCTGGATTCTCTTCTGCTGAAGAATAAAGAAAGTGGACTTTTGGCTCAGGCCCGGACTAAGGGAAGCCCACGTCGATTTGTGTTAGGAAGCAAGCTGCTCGAAGTGCTCCTCCAGGTAGCTGTACTCACCCAAGACGGCGGGCGTTTTGTGACCCACGAGGTTCGCATCGAAGAATTGTTAGCCTTTTTAAGGAACCGCTACGGTCTTTACATCGACCAATTACCAGAAGGAACCACAGCTAACAGCAGCATACTAGACAAACGTGCCCTGCGTCTTAATCTCGAAGCCTTCAAGCGCCGCCTTCGTGAAATTGGGTTCTACCAGGATTTGTCGGATGCTTATGTAACCCAAAAAGTATCGCCCCGATATGCAATTGAAAGATTTGATAGAACTGATAAGAATGGGAGGCACACATGAGTAGCGCGTTCATAAAGCTTCCACAGGATAAATTGAATGCGGCGTTGGCTGGAGTGCTGTGTCCTCGTATCGAAGCGATCCTGAGTGATCGTGGCCTAGGCCACTGTGTGCGGGTCACCGACCTTGATGACGCAGTTATGGAGTCAGTATGCCGGGAACTTAGGCGAATTTGGCCTGACGGAAACATATTTATACTCGGCAGTCATGACCAAGAAGGCATGCCTTTCCGAGTAACTTCCACCAAGTTGGTGGAACTGCGTAATCCTGACGCGAACGGCGATCTGCGCCAGCCTTTGCTGGTGTTCATACCGACCTCGCTTCGTACTAGCGCCGAGGATTCTTTTGGCGTGGCGACCTTCGAGGAACTTGCCTTCACCGGTATCTACGAGGATCTGATCGAGTCGCTGCTTGACCGGCTTCCGGCAACGCTGGCTGGCTATGTTCGCGATCTTTTGGGTATCCTCACCGAGGAGGAATGGCTGTTTGCTGATGATGTTTCGCGCGCGCGGTATCTACTCACCGCGCTCGAAAACGGGATTGATGGAGAAACTCTTGGGGCCAGCCTGTATGAATTGGCGTTGATCCCGGACTTCAAGCTCTTTGCCGATCCGGGCAAGGTCATTGGAAAAATTCGCCGTAATCTTGGCAGCGTCCGCAGTTTGATATCCTCACACAAGTCGGCTCGTGGTCGTATTGCTGATCTTGGGCTCAGCGATAAGACATTGGAGTTGCGTCTATTCACCTACTTTGAAAAATACGATGTCCATGATTCCGAATCTTGGACGCCCCCCATTGCGACAGACAAAAGTTGGTGGAGCATTTCTTTCGATAAATGGACGTTCAAAGAAGAACTTTCACTGGACAAGGTTCTTCTGACAGTGTTGGAAACTGACTTGCCTGTCGTTGCGGATGATGAGACCGACGATCAACTCAGTGGCCTAATTGGGCAACAGGTTCTGGTACCGAACGACCGTCGTAAAATGAACGTGGTGTTTGAGGTTAATCCTCACCCCGGTAAGGTCAGTGGGCTTGACCATTTTATGGTGCAAATCATTTCGCAGAATGACGGCCCGGTAGGGAAATCTAAAAAGGTAAAAGCCTGGACGCCGAACCGCCTGCAATGTACTGCCAGCCTGGCTAAACTCAATAAAATAGAATTCGAGGAAGGATGGCATTTCATCCGTGTAATGCCCTGGACTGCCGATGGCGACCCGATTCCGCTGGAAGCAGATTTCAGCTCCGAGGGCGTTAAGCGCTCTTATGAGAGCGAGCCTTTCTACGTCCTGCCCGGTGGCAACATTGAAGAAGATCCCCCCCAACGTGCCATGCCTATTGAGCAGAGCCTGGAGCATGCACGTTTCCGACTGCAATTGACAGCCCTAAGTGATGAACGTGATCCCAATGATATCGCTATCAGTAGTGTAGCTTGGTCCGAGGGCGATCGTACCAAGAAGACCTCCCGCCTGGAAACCTTGCACGCAAAATTCGGTCGTGAGGGGGCGGTTCAGATTCCGCTATCACGTACGCTCAAAATAATCGAGCAACGCATATTAGCAAAGCCTAAACACCCGTCAGGCTGGCGAATGCAGATCAACCTGGATACCGCTGAGCCACCCTCCGAGGTCGGACTCATGCTGCCTACATCTGCCGCGATGGCATCTTTCCTGGCTGCCCGTGAAGAGTTTTTTGCAGTGGTGCGAAAAGACTCTGCCGAACTGAGCATGCAGGGGCTGTTGTTCCATGACTCTGAAAAGGAATGCCTCGCGTATGCTGAAAGATATCTTGACTTGGTCAGGAATCTCATCCGCCAGGCCGAGATGACTTCTGGTGGCGAGCGCCAGCAACACCTGCGATCGCTAAGAAACGTACTGTCCGTTGATTCAATCCATGTCATCCTGACCGACTTCCGTGGAAGGCATCGCGAGGCTGTTTTGGTCTCCCCAACCCATCCGGTCCGAGCCTTGTGGCTGAACAGTTGGGTTACTCTGGGCAAGGATTGGATCGAAAAGATCAAGTCAGGTGGGAAAGACTACATTCCTCACGTCCGTTCTGCCCTATTGGATGGCCTTGTGCCCTCAGCCTATCCTGTCGGCATTCCCGTAGAGGATGGTCGTATATTCACGCCGGTGGACAATCTAAATGCGTTTTGGGCGCTATACGCTCCAACAACCGAGAATAATTCTCGTGGCCTGATGGCGGAGATCTGTTCGGCACTTGGCTTGGCCGAGCCCTCTGCGGCGGGAATTGATATTTCCGGAAAGGTCATTGCGGATAAGATTGAGCGCTATCTCTCCCAGCATCCTTATGTGAGAGAGCTATCGCTGAATATCTTTAACCCCGGATCAGGTTCGTTAATAGCTGAGGCTCTGATAGCGCTTCAGCAGAAACGTGAGTATGCCGATTTGCGCTATGACATACGGCTCTTTACCTCCGAGCCTGACTCGCCAGTTTTGGGTGAGGCGCTTGAATCCATAGTTCATCCCGGAGCAACGGTGAATGAGGCTGCAGACGCGTTTGCGGCATCAACTGGCAATCATCTGTTTTCCAAGCTGAACTTGGCCAAGCATGCGCTGAATGAATTCCATGCAAATTCCAAGGATTTTCCAGCGCACATCAGCGTTCTTTTGGATGTGTTCCCCGCCGAGGAGCTTTCCATTTCCGAGAGGCCGATGGGGGTGACTCCGCTGTATGGGTTGATACAGGGTTTTGACACCGAATTCGTTGACGACGATTCGGGTACCTTCTGGAATAAGCGGCCGATTATTGGGCGCTCCTTCGGTGCAAATAACCACGCTGCGTGTTTCGATTTGCTGTCGTCACTGAACCGTCACCTCTGTTTTGCAACCTCAGCGGTTGCTACTTCTGGTGCTAGTTTCAAGGCCGTACCCGTTGTAACCCTTGGCCTCGATGTGGCTCAACGAGAACTGATCTACGAGGTTCATCAGATCAGTGATTGGGTGTTTACTATCGACCGAAATATGGGGATTGAGTTTTTCGACCATGGAGGTCGGAAGAACAGACCGGATTATCTGATTGACTATGTGCCAGGAGCCAGCTCCCAAGCGACCCATAATCTGATAATCTCCTCGCGCTCGAACGATGAGTTGGAGGCCATGCTGAAACCGGTGCTGCTTGAGCACGGTTTGTCCGCCGACGGCGAGCAGTCGGTTCAGATACTCGCGAACCTGCGCTCGCTTTCTGGTCAGCTTGCCCTGAAACTGATTTCCGCACGTACGCAACAGGCGGAGGCTCTTGGCTTGGCTCTAGCGAGGCTCTATCTCGAATATCAAGGCGCGTTAAGCAATCAGATCATTGTGCCATTAGACGCACACACGGACCTCTACCGCGTAAGCGGTGAGTCAGACGATGTCAACGATGCTATCAGCCTACAACGTACCGACTTGGGTTTGTTTGATTTAGATTTAAACACCAGGACGATCACTTGTAATCTGGTTGAGGTGAAGTGTTATTCGCAGGTTGGTGCCTTTGCGGCTTTCAACCAACTGAAGGAACGGATCTCCGCCCAGATAAATCAGAGCGAGCGCATCCTCCAGCGTCACTTTGACCCGGCCCTGAAAAAACCGGATCGGCCGGATAGGTTGCTCAAGAGCCGGGAGTTGGCTCAGATTCTTAGGTTCTATTTGGAGCGCTCACTGCGTTATGGGATCTTTGAAGAGACCGCCGCGCAGGAAGCGAGAGGACTACTTGAATCCATTGAGCAGGGCTACTCGCTTCAATTCAGGCGGTGCGCTTTGATTTTCGACTTTGACAAGTCTGGAACAGAATCTCCGGACAACGAGATTGGCATCGAGTTCCATCGTATCGGCAAGGATCTCATTCATGCCTTGCTGGAGAACTGTCGCAAGCCTGTGTCTGTCGAGAGTGAGGAAGTACCGACTGCTCCTAGTCTGAGCGAACAGATCATTTCGAACGTACCGAAGCTCGAGACTGCCGCTTTCATCGCCCCTAATAGGGTCCGCTCGACATCCTGGACGGTGGACGAGCTCTGGAACGATGAGCTGGAGACACCAGTCACTCTACCAATACCTTCTGTCTCAGAGGAAACCATCGCACCTGTTCAAAAGGAAGCACAGGCGAAACCCGTCGAGCAAGCACCTGAACCTACCACCATTGTGCCCAAACAAGAAAAAGATGACGAACAACCCGCTACCGTTGATGTGGAACCGGAAGAAGCTGTTCGACCCGCTCTTGAAGTACAGGGGCATCTGACATTCGAGCCTCAAGCCGAAGTCAGCTACGACATCATGCTGGGCGTTAATGGTAGTTCACCGCAGTACGGATTGCTCGGAGAGGTTTCCGGACGGAAAATCGCGCTGGACCTCAATCATACCCACACGATCAGTCTCTTCGGGGTTCAAGGCGGTGGAAAGAGCTACACCCTTGGAACAGCAATTGAGATGGCCTCAATGCCGATTCAGCACATTAATGTACTGCCAAGCCCGCTCGCCACAGTCATTTTCCATTATAGCCCGACGCAGGATTATGCGCCGGAGTTTACCTCGATGATTAATGCCAACTCGGTAGAGGATGAGATCCGTATCCTTCGTGAGCGTTACAAGGCCAACCCGGAAGCATTGAAGGATGTCTTGATTCTTACCCCTGCCAACAAGGTAGATGATCGTAGGGCCGAGTACCCGGATATTGAGGTTAAGCCGATTGCTTTTTCTGCCGCTGAACTTAAGGCAGCACACTGGAAATTCCTAATGGGAGCGATTGGTAGCCAGAGCATGTATATGCGCCAAATCAATCTCATCATGAGGGGACTGCGGGATAACCTGACCTTGGATTCTCTGCGAGCAGGCATCGATAACTCTGGTTTGTCCGATCATCTAAAGGAGCTGGCCCAGACGCGCTTACTGTTTGCAAGCGAATATATCGATGATAACCAGCGTCTCCAGGATCTGATTCGCCCCGGCCGGTTGATTATCGTGGATCTGCGAGATGAATACATTGAGAAGGACGAAGCTCTCGGTTTGTTCGTGGTGATGCTACAGGTTTTCTCAGAAGCAACCTACCAAGGAAGAGCCTTCAATAAGTTGGTGGTTTTCGATGAAGCTCACAAATATATCGAGAACGATGATCTGGTTTCCGGCTTGGTCGAGGTTGTCCGTGAGATGCGCCACAAGGGAACCAGCATTATGGTCGCTTCTCAGGACCCGCCATCAGTCCCGATCTCTCTTATCGAGTTGTCTTCACAGATCATCATGCACAAGTTCAACTCGCCCGCATGGTTGAAACACATCCAGAAGGCGAATGCCGCTCTTGGTGAGTTGACCTCCGATAAGATGAGTCGTCTCGGTACCGGCGAAGCCTATGTATGGTCGAGCAAGGCTTCGGATGACTCATTCACCCGGGGCGCGGTGAAGATCAAGTGCCGTCCTCGCATTACCCAGCATGGTGGCAGTACCAAAACGGCCGTGGGTCGATAGGCGATCTTTAAAGAGATCTGCTTGGAAAACGGAGAATATCCTACACTAAGCCTGTTTTTTACGCGGATACTATAGGCCACTTTGAGCGAAGCGGACATTACAGCTAAGCTGAATGTTCTCAAAAAAAACGCATCAGTAGCTTTTTTTATTATCAGTCCCACCTCCGATGGAGGTGGTGATTGTTCATATGGGCTTTAACTATAGAATGCCCATGCTAAATACTGCCTCGGTTTATTACCAGCAAATCGAGAAGTAAATAATATGGGAAGATATAAATCCGCTTCCCACGTATTCTATCGCTATTAGGATCATCTCGTATGTATACCGAAGTACAGGTACAAACCCCTCAAAGGTAATCTCGGTAAAGAGCTTTATTACAGTATCGCATTACTGCAATTGAAGTGGTCAACAAAAACTGGCCACAATTTCAGTTTTTTTCCAGTATCTATTTTCC
>CBCSNQ010000032.1:0-20035 GCA_965141565.1 uncultured Collinsella sp.
GTGCCATTTCAAAACCATGCCGGATTACGGGGCTCAACCCAGACCGGCCGTCCATGCCCTGCATTTAACTAAATGCACAAGCCTTCTACCTGCGGTTTTGTTTCCACTAATTCCGGCATGCTCGGTGGTCCCCGGTCTAGCCCCGTAATCCGGCATGGTTTTGAAATGGCCGAGTGGGCGAAAGCGCGATCGGCACCAATAATGGGACCGTCGCCGGTGGAGTAGCAGCCCGGCGCATGGCGGACCGCACTCCGAGAGCGAAAAGCGGCGGACGGCGGAACTCGAGATGTCCCGGGGGGGCGCTGGAAAGGAGGGCGGCGCTGCCGCCGCCCTCCCGCGGGGCGCGCCCCGCGGGCTCAGCCGGGCATCGAGGGGCCCCGACGCCCTGGGCGCGCGCCCGCACCGGCCCCGCGGGCACTGGCCTCCGCCGTCGCGACCCCGCGGGACCCCGGCGCCCGCCCCCCCGGAAAGTTTTTCCAAAATTGTCCTTGCATCGGCGGGGGAGTTCCCGTATAGTACTTCTTCGCACGGGGGCGTAGCTCAGCTGGGAGAGCGCTTGACTGGCAGTCAAGAGGTCAGGGGTTCGATCCCCCTCGTCTCCACCCGAGCATTGAATGAGGCTCCAACGCAAGTTGGGGCCTTTTTTCATATAGGCACACAAGGTCAAAGGCGGCACCATGATCCTCCTGGTCGACAAGATCGAAAAAAGCTTCGGCGCGCGCGTCCTCTTTAGTGGCGCGTCCTTCCAGATCAACCCCGGCGAGCGTTTTGCGCTCGTGGGACCCAACGGCGCCGGCAAAACCACCATGCTCAAGATCATCATGGGCATCGACAGCCCCGACGCCGGCCAGATCCAGTACGCAAAGGACTGCCAGGTAGGCTACCTAGAGCAGGAAACCAACCTGGAGCACAAGGACACCACCATCCTTGCCGAGGTCATGGCGGCCGCCAAGGAAATTCGCCGCATGGGCGAGCGCGCCAACGAGCTGCAGGCCCAGATTACCGAGCTCTCCGAACAGGGGAAGGATGTCGACGCGCTCCTCAACGAGTACGGACAGGTCCAGGACCGCTTTGAGCACCTGGGCGGCTACGAGCTCGAGAGCAACGCCCGCAAGATCCTATCTGGCCTGGGCTTTAAGGTCACCGACTTTGAGCGCCCGTGCTCCGAGTTCTCGGGCGGCTGGCAGATGCGCATCGCGCTCGCCAAGCTCTTCCTGCGCCACCCCGACCTGCTGCTGCTGGACGAGCCCACTAACCACCTGGACCTCGAGAGCGTCCAGTGGCTACGCGGCTTTATCGCCAACTACGACGGCGCCGTACTCATCGTCAGCCACGACCGCGCCTTCATGGACGCCTGCGTCGACCACGTGGCCGCGCTCGAGAACCGCCGCGTGACCACCTACACCGGCAACTACAGCAGCTACCTCAAGCAGCGCGAGGACAACCTGGAGCAGATGCGCGCCAAGCGCGCCGCCCAGGAGCGCGACATCGCCCACATGCAGGTCTTCGTCGATAAGTTCCGCTACAAGCCCACCAAGGCTGCCCAGGCTCAGGAGCGCATCCGAAAGATCGAGCAGATCAAAAAAGAGCTCGTCATCCTGCCCGAGGGCCACAAGCACATCGACTTTAAGTTCCCCGATCCGCCGCGCTCGGGCGACATGGTCGTGGGTCTGGAGGGCGTGTCCAAGTCTTACGGCAACAAGCACATCTACAGCGATATCGACCTCAAGCTCTACCGCGGCGAGCACGTGGCGCTCGTCGGCCCCAACGGCGCCGGCAAGTCCACGCTCATGAAGATTCTCGCCGGCCTGGAGCCGCCCACCACCGGCACCCGCGATCTGGGCACCAACGTCGGCGTCGCCTACTACGCCCAGCACGCACTCGAGGGCATGACCGAGTCCAATACCGTCCTGCAAGAGATCGACACCGTCACGCCCAAGTGGACCGTGCCGCAGCAGCGCAGCCTGCTGGGCGCCTTCCTGTTTAGCGACAACGATTCCATCGAGAAGCAGGTCCGCGTCCTCTCCGGCGGCGAAAAGGCGCGTCTGGCACTGGCCAAGATGCTTGTGGCCCCCGAGGCACTCCTGTGCCTGGACGAGCCCACCAACCACCTGGACATCGACTCGGTGGACATGCTCGAGAACGCCCTGCAGAACTTCCCCGGCACCATCGTGCTGATCAGCCACGACGAGCACCTGGTACGCGCTGTGGCCAACCGCATCATCGACATCCGCGATGGCAAGGTCACGGTCTACGACGGCGACTACGACTACTACCTCTACAAGCGCGAGGACCTCGCGGCCCGCGCCGCCGCCGAGACAGCAGGGGAGAGCGTGCCTGTCGCGGCCAAGTCCGCAAAGGTTACCGCGGCCCAGCCCGATGCGCCCGCCGCCGCTTCCAAACCTGCCGAGGGTAAAAAGACCAAGGAGCAAAAGCGCGCCGAGGCCCAGGCCCGCGCTGCGCTCAACAAAAAGCTCAAGGGCGTGCGCAACCAGCTCAAGAAGATCGAGACAGAGCTCGACAAAAAGCGCGCCCGCTATGACGAGCTTATGGAATTGATGGCCAGCGAAGAGCTTTATGCCGATCAGGACAAGTTCAACGCCGCGCTGGGAGAATATAACGGCCTTAAGCAAGAGCTACCCAAGCTCGAGGACGAATGGCTGGAGCTTTCCACCCAAATCGAAGAGGAGACCGCGCGTGAACTCTCGTAAGGCCGCTGCCGTGGCGATGAGCATCATCGCCATCGCTTGTCGCATCTGCGGCATCTTTATGAGCGCGATGACCGTGCTGCTGTGCTTTAGCGGCCTCACCGCCAAACTGCAGATCGTTGGCTTTGTCGTTGAGCTTTCGCGCGCACTGCCAAGCGCCATCGCCGGCTACGGTGTCATCACGTCGCCCTTTGGTGGCGTGTTTCGCCTGGATTACGCCATCGTCGCGGTAATCTTGTTTGTGGCCGACTACCTGCTCACGCGCGCCTCGCGCCGCGTCCGCTAGGAGAGCGCCATGTCCAGCAGCTACATCATGAACCTGCTCGCCAGCGCCGTCGCCGTCATCGTTGGCATCGTCATTCACGAGAGCGCGCACGCCGCCGCAGCCTGGGCGCTCGGCGACAAAACGGCTCGCTCGCGCGGCCGCGTCTCGCTCAACCCGCTCAACCATATCGACCCGTTTGGCACCATCATCTTGCCGCTGCTCATGCTCGCCGCAGGCGGTCCCGTGTTCGCCTTCGCCAAGCCCGTGCCCGTCTATCTCAACAACCTCAAGCACCCCAAGCGCGACGAGGTCCTGGTGAGCGTAGCCGGCCCCACATCGAATATCGCACTCGCGTGCCTCGCGGCCGCCCTCATGCACGTAACGTACGGCAATCTCTACGCCAGCATGTCCTTTGCCGTGGCGTCCCAAATTATGAACTTCGGCGCCACGTTTATCGTGGTCAACCTGTCGCTCGCGTTCTTTAACCTCATTCCGATTCCGCCGCTTGATGGCTCGTCGATCATCGTGCCCTTCCTCAAGGGCAAGGCGCTCAACAACTATTACCGCATGCAGCAATACGCTATGCCCATACTCATCCTGGTTCTATACCTGCTGCCTATGTGGACCGGCATCGATGTAATCGGCCGCTATTTCGACGTTACCGTGTATCCGCTTGCTGAGCAGCTGCTCAACTTCGCAATCGCCGGCATCTAAGGTAAACTTACAGGTCGTCCGTGTAAAACGGTCGCAGTATGCACCCAAACCGCGCCGCGAAGGCGCCGTCAAAGGAGGTCGAAGATGTCGTATCGCGTGTCGACGCAGGTCTACAGCGGACCGTTCGACCTGCTGCTGCAGCTGGTAACCCGCCAAAAAGTAGATATCGGTGCCATCTCGATCAGCGAGGTGGCCGAGCAGTACCTTGCCGAGGCCGAGCGCATCGAGGCGCTGGACCTGGACGTAGCAAGCGACTTTTTGCTGGTCGCGGCAACCCTTTTGGACATCAAGGCCGCCTCTCTGGTGCCGCAGGAGGCCCCGCGCAAAGCCGATGACGACGATGACGAGTTCGACGAAGACCTCGAGGAGCTCAGCGCGCTCGACGGCGACGCCCTGCGCGAGGTTCTGATCCAGCGCCTGATCGCCTACAAGCAGTTTAAAGGCGCGGCTGCGGCCCTCGGTACCCGCATGCAAGCCGAGAGCCGCATGCACCCGCGTGTGGCCGGCCCCGACCCGGAGTTTTTGGGCCTAATGCCCGACTACCTGGCCGGCATTACCCTGCGCGGCCTGGCCGTCATCTGCGCCGACCTGGACGGCAAGCGCCAGACCTTCCTGCTGGAAGCCGAGCATGTGGCGCCGCATCGCGTGCCGCTCGACCTGACCGTGGCCTCAGTCGACCGCTTTACCATGGCGCACCAAACCTGCACCTTCCGCGAGCTACTGGACGGCGATGCCACCACCGAGCAGCTCGTCGTCACCTTCCTAGCTATGCTTGAGCTCGCCAAGCGCGGCTCGCTCACGCTGAGCCAGGACGAGATCTTTGGAACCATCCGCATCAACCGCGTCGAGGGCGCCGAGGCCTATGTGCCCGGCGAGGGCCCCGAGCTCACCGAATAGGAGCCGCAACCATGTCAACCCTTTCCACGCTGGAGGCAAACAGCCTCAAAGGCGCCCTCGAGGCGCTGCTGCTGGTGTCGAGCGACCCGGTGAGTGCGCCCGCGCTGGCCGGCGCACTGGATATCGCCCCCGGCGAATGCGCATCGCTGCTCGCCGAGCTCAAGGTTGAGTACGAGGAGGCCAACCGCGGCTTTCAGCTGCGCGAGGTCGCCGGCGGCTGGCGCCTGTTTACGCACCCCGCCTACCACGACGTGGTCGAGGCCTATGTGTTGAGCTGGGACACGCAAAAGCTGTCGCAGGCGGCGCTCGAAACCCTGGCCGTCATCGCATACCACCAGCCCGTGACTCGCGAGGTGGTCAAGGGCATCCGCGGCGTCAATTCTGACGGCGTCATCGCGTCGCTCGTGGACAAGGGCCTGGTGCGCGAGCTCGGCCGCGACCCCCAGCGCGGTCAGGCCATCATTTACGGCACGACCAACGCCTTCTTGGAAAAGTTCGGCCTGCGCTCCACCCGCGACCTGCCCGATCTAGAGCAGTTTGCCCCCGACGAGCAGTCGCGCCAGTTTATCCGCGAGCGTCTGAGCGGCCGCAGTATTCAGTCCACGCTCGAGGAACAGGCCGAGGACCTGGACGAAGAGCGTGAACTGTTCGATACCGATGTTGAAGATGTTGAGGCAGTCGAGGACTTGGAGACCCTGGTCATCGACGAGACCTCGGAGGATTTGCATGACGAGGACTAACGAAGTAGGGGAGACGCGCGCCATAGGCAACGCAGTACCCGCAACCGACACCCAGCCCGTCTACCCGCACACCATGCGCCTGCAGCGCTTTTTGGCACGCGCGGGCGTGGCGAGCCGTCGCGGCTCAGAGGACCTGATGACCGCTGGCTGCGTGACCGTCAACGGCCAGGTCGCGACCGAGCTGGGCACCAAGGTCGATGTCGACCACGATCACATTGAGGTCGACGGCATGCCCGTCAAGCTCAACCAAGGCGCCGTATACTTGATGCTCTACAAGCCGACCGGCTACCTCACCACCATGAGCGATCCGCAGGAACGCCCTTGCGTGGCCGATCTGGTCCCGCGCGACCGCTTTCCGGGGCTCTTTCCGGTGGGTCGTCTGGACCGCGACACCACGGGCCTTTTGCTCTTTACCACCGACGGCGACCTGTCGCAGGACCTGCTGCACCCCAGCAAGCATGTCTATAAGACCTACCAGGCACTCGTTGACGGGCAGCTGACCGAACGCGATCTAGACCCGCTCCGCCATGGCATCGAGCTCGACGACGGCCTATGCCAGCCGGCAATCTGCCGCGTCATCACCGCACGCGAGGCCGAGGCCGTGGCGCCACAGGGCGTCAAGCCCGGCACCACCGCCGTCGAGGTCATCATCCGCGAGGGTCGCAAGAATCAGGTTAAGCGCATGCTGAGCAAGATTCACCACCCGGTAATCCGTCTGCATCGCTGCAACTTTGCCGGCCTTGAGCTCGAGGGCGTGGCCAAAGGCTCGTGGCGCGAGCTCACCGACCGCGAGGTGCAGATCCTCAAAAGCGGTGGCATCCCTCCCAAGCAGGCCAGCGCCATGCGCGGAGGCAAGCCCCAGGAAACCCCCGCCAGCCGCACGCGTCACCACGGCAGCCACGGCTCCGCACCCAAGCGCAACACATATCGCGAGCGCTACACGGGCTAGGCAACCTGCCGCGCCCCAACGCCCGCGAACCACACCAGCACGCCAACCATCGAAAGGAAGCATTGCATGATCGTCGCTATCGACGGCCCCGCCGGTTCCGGCAAGTCCACCATCGCCAAGGAGATCGCCCGCCAGCTGGGCTTTAACAAGCTCGACACGGGCGCCATGTATCGCGCCGTCACCTTCGCCGCGCTCGATCGCGGCATCGACCTGGATAACGAGGCGGCCATCGACGCCCTCGCCGAGCAGATCGAAATTCGCTTTACCAACGGCACCGGTGAGGATACGCGCCTGACCATCGACGGCCAGGACGCTTCGGCCGCCATTCGCACCCCGCAGGTCGACGCCAACGTGTCCAAGGTCTCGGCCTACCCGGGCGTGCGCGCCGCCATGCTCATCCACCAGCGCCGCGCAGCCGAGGACCGCGATATCGTGGCCGAGGGTCGCGACATCGGAACCGTCGTGTTCCCTAACGCGCAGGTCAAGGTCTTCCTGACCGCCGACCCGCGCGAGCGCGCCCGTCGCCGTGTGCTGCAGCGTCACCAAAACGATGCCCAGCCGCTCACGTCCGAGCAGCTCGAGGCCGAGGTCGACGAGACGCTCGACGCCCTTAAGCAGCGCGACAAGCTCGACAGCAGCCGCGAGGTCGCCCCGCTCGTGCCCGCCGAGGACGCCGTGCACGTCGACTCCACCGCTCACACCATCGACGAGGTCGTTCGTATCATCGAGGACCTCATCAACCAAAGGAGGTAGCCCATGCGCCTGTTTAAGCAGACGCCCGAGGACTATTACAACGCCCCCTACGCCGAGTTCCCGGCGCTCATCCGCGGCACCGTTTTCGTGGTCATGGCAATCCTTTGGGCCTTCTCCAAGCTCATGTGGCGTTGGAAGGTCGAGGATGCCGATCTGCTGTTTGAGCGCCAGGACGGCCGCGGCAGCGTGGTCATCTGCAACCACACCTCGATGGCCGAGCTCTTGGCCGTGGAGACGGCGCTGTTCTTTGGGGGGCGCCGCATTCGTCCCATCTTTAAGTCCGAGTTCGCCAAGAGCAAGATTGTGCGCTGGGCCTTTAGCCGCGTTGGCGGCATCCCCGTGGAGCGTGGTACTGCCGATATGAAGTGCCTGCGCGCCGCCCAGCATGCGCTGCAGCGCGGCGAGGACGTTCTGATCTTCCCCGAGGGCACGCGCATCCGCTCGCGCGAGATCAAACCCGAGGTCCACGGCGGTTTTGCGCTCATCGCCCAGATGGGCAAGGCACCTGTGAACCCGCTCGCCATCTGCGGCTGGTCCGACATCACGCCCGCGGGCAAAAAGATCATGCGTCCCAAGAAGTGCTGGATCCGCGCCGGCAAGGCCGTCTCGCTTTCCGACGCACCGGCTGGGCTTAAGCGCACGGAGCGCCTGGAATGGTTTGAGTCCGAGGCCATGAGCCGCGTCTACGCCATGCGAGACGACCTGTGCGCCGAGCATCCGGGCAGGTTCTAGCCATGAGCGAGAACGTGACGAACACCTCCGCGACTGCGTCCGACCAGGCAATCGCGCCTACCATCGAGATCGCCGCCCACGCCGGCACTTGCTACGGCGTACAGCGTGCGCTCGATATGGCGCTGGCCGCCGCGCCGCAGGCAGGGGAGTGTGCTCAGGTCCATACCTTGGGTCCGCTCATCCATAACCCCATCGTGGTGCGCGAGCTCGCTGAGGCAGGCGTTGGCTTGGCCGAAACCCTGGACGACGCAGCGTCGGGCACCGTGATCATCCGCGCCCACGGCGTGGTGCCGCAGGTGATCGATGCTGCCCGCAAGCGTAGCCTTAACGTCGTCGACGCCACCTGCCCTTACGTCAAGAAGGTCCACGTGGCCGCCGAGCGGCTGGTGCGCGAGGGCTATCGCGTACTTGTCGTGGGCGAGCCGGGCCATCCCGAGGTGGAGGGCATCCTGGGCCACGCTGGTGATAACGCGCAGGTCGTGAGTTGCGCTGCCGATGCGGACGCGCTGCCGCTCAAGGGCAAGGTAGGCCTCGTCGTGCAGACCACCCAGACCGCGCAGAACCTCGCCGAGGTCGTGGCCGCTATCACCCCGCGCGTGCAGGAGCTGCGTGTGATCAACACCATCTGCGCCGCCACGAGTGAGCGTCAACAGGCAGCAGCCACACTTGCCAACCGCTGCGACTGCATGGTCGTGGTGGGCGGCAAGAACTCGGGCAACACCCGCCGCCTGGCGCAGATTTGTGCCGATGCCTGCGAGCGCACGTATCACATCGAGGAAGCTTCCGAGCTCCAGGCCGCGTGGTTTACCGACGCTCATCACATCGGCATCACCGCTGGAGCCTCCACCCCGCAAGAACACATCGAGCGCGCCGTCGAGCGCATCAAGGAGCTTTGCCGCTAATCATGGACCAGACCGTACCCGCATACGCCGCCGAGGTGGCCGATTACGGGCGCAGCCGCGACCCCGAGCCGGGTGAGGGCGCGCTCGTTAAGAATGTGCGTCCCGAATCGCCCGCGTGGGATGTGGGTATCGAGCCGGGCATGCGCGTGCTCACGGTCAATGGCGAGAAGCTTACCGACATGATTGTGTGGCTCTGGGAGGCCGACGACGACACCGTCGAGCTGGAGGTATTCGACCCACGCGACAACACCGTCACGCCCGTGGAGCTCGAGCGCTTCCCGGGCGAGGACTGGGGCCTGGAGTTCGATGGCCCCATCTTCGACGGCATGCGTACCTGCGTAAACGCCTGCGTGTTCTGCTTTATGACCATGTTGCCCAAGGGCGGCCGCTCCACGCTCTATATTCGCGACGACGACTACCGCCTGAGCTTTTTGCAGGGCAACTTCGTCACGCTCACGAACCTCACCGACGAGGACGTGCAAAACGTCATCCAACGCAACATGAGCCCTATGAACGTGTCGGTCCATGCCGTGAGCCCCGACGTCCGCCGTCGTATGATGGGCCGCAACGCCCAGCGCGGCATGGACGTACTCGAGGCCATCATGGCCGCCGGCATCGAGATTCACGCGCAGATCGTGTTGTGCCCCGGCATGAACGACGGCGAAGAGCTGGAAAAGACCCTGCGCTTTTGCGAGGAGCACGAGCAAATCACAAGCCTGGGCATTGTGCCGCTCGGTTTTACCAAGCATCAGAACCGCTTTAGCTGGTCATACAGCGACAAGCCCGAACTGGCGCGCGAGACCATTGCCATGATTCGTCCCTACCAGGACCGCGCCTTCGAGCGTTTTGGCCGCCACACCTTCCAAATGAGCGACGAGTTCTACCTGGACGCCGGCATCGATCCGCCCGAGGCGGACTTTTACGACGGCTATCCGCAGTACTACGACGGTATCGGCATGATCCGCTCATACCTAGACGAGACGGACGATGTGCTTGCCGCCGATGCCGAGCGACTGGCCCGCGTCCGCGAGGCCATCGCCGCTCGCAGCCAGCACCTGCTGTGCCTCTCGGGCGCCAGCGCACGCGACACCGTGGCACGTTTCGTGGAATCGCCGCAGGGGCTCGCCGGCACTGTCACGGCCATCAAGAACCGCTATTTTGGCGGCAACGTGGACGTGACCGGCCTCATCGTCGCGTGTGACATTCTGGAGCAGCTGCCGCAGGATCTCTCTGGGGTTATGCTCTTTGTGCCTAAGCTCATGTTCAACGCTGACGGCATGACGCTTGACGAGTATCATCGTGACGATTTACTCGCAAGCCTTACCAGTCGCGGCGCTGAGGTTCATGTGGTGTCGACCATGCCGCATGAGCTGCTCGATACCCTGGAGCACATCCTTGGCATTGTGCCTGCCGACTCTACTAATTCCGCTAACCCTACCCATTAAAGGAGAGCAGATGAAACCTATCGTCGCCGTCGTCGGACGCCCCAACGTGGGCAAGTCCACGCTCGTTAACCGCCTGGCCCAGACCTCGGACGCCATCGTCCACGAGTCCCGCGGCGTCACGCGCGACCGCTCGTATCACACGGCCGATTGGAACGGTCGTGAGTTCACCATCGTCGACACGGGCGGTATCGAGCCGCTCAAGAGCGATGACGTCTTTGCCACGTCCATCCGCGACCAGGCGCTCGCCGCCGCCGAGGAAGCCGCCGTCATCCTGTTTGTGGTCGACGGCCGCACCGGCGTTACCGAGGAGGACGAGTCGGTCGCCCGCATGCTCAAGCGCTGCGACAAGCCGGTCTTTCTGCTGGTGAACAAGCACGACAACCCCGATCGAGAGAACGACAGCATCTGGGAGTTCTATTCGCTCGGTATCGGCGAGCCCACGCCGCTCTCGGCCCTGCACGGCCACGGCACGGGCGACCTGCTCGACGACATCGTGGCCCTGCTTCCGGAGGAAGAGGACAAGGTCGCCGATGAGTTCCCCGACGCGCTGAACGTCGCCATCATCGGCCGCCCCAACGCCGGTAAGTCGTCGCTGTTCAACCGCATCCTGGGCGCCGACCGCTCTATCGTGTCCAACATTGCCGGCACGACGCGCGACGCCATCGACACCGTCGTGGAGCGTAACGGCAAGCACTACCGCATGGTCGACACCGCGGGCATTCGCAAGAAGAGCACCGTGTACGAGAACATCGAGTACTACTCCATGGTCCGCGGCCTGCGCGCCATCGACCGCGCCGACGTGGCGCTGCTCGTCGTCGACGCCTCCGTGGGCGTTACCGAGCAGGACCAGAAGGTCATGGGTCTTGCCATCGAGCGCGGCTGCGCCATCGTTGTGCTGCTCAACAAGTGGGATCTGCTCGACGACGACCGTAAACGCGAGGCCTGCATGGAGACCATCGACCGCCGTCTGGGCGTCATGGCTCCCTGGGCCCAGTACCTGCGCATCTCTGCCCTCACTGGCCGCAGCGTCGAGAAGATCTGGGCGATGGTCGACGCCGCCGAAAAGACGCGCTCGCAGAAGATCAGCACCTCGCGCCTCAACACGTTCCTCACCGACCTGCGCGAGTTCGGTCATACCGTGGTGGACGGCAAGCGCCGCCTGCGCATGCACTACGTGACCCAGACGGGCGTCAACCCGCCGACGTTCACGTTCTTCGTCAACCACAGCGATCTGGTCAACGACACCTATCAGCGCTACGTCGAAAACCGCATGCGCTCGACCTTCGACTTTGCCGGCACACCCATTCGACTCTTCTTTAGGAAGAAGGAGCAAAAGGATGCATAATCCGATTCTGCTGACCGCCATCTGCGCCGTGGTCTCGTTCTTTATCGGAGCGATTCCGTTTGGCCTGATCCTGGGCCGCGTGTTCAACCACACCGACATTCGCAAGGCGGGCTCCGGCAACATCGGCACCACCAACGCCCTGCGTGTGGCCGGCCCCAAGGTAGCCGCGCTCACGCTGCTGCTCGACTGCCTTAAGGGCGCCATCTGCGTCCTTATCGCGCGTCCGCTCATTGCCGACTTGGGCTATGGCTTTCCGCCGAACATTATGGCGCCCGGTGCCCCCGGCGACTGGATGCTCGGCGTCATCTGCCTGGCAGCCGTGTGGGGCCATATCTTCTCGCCCTATCTCAACTTCCACGGCGGCAAGGGTATCGCAGTTGGTCTGGGCGTTATCCTCGCCTGGTACTGGCCCATTGGCCTGTCGCTGCTGGGCATGTTTATCGTGGCCGTCGCCATCACCAAGTTTGTGTCGGTGGGCTCGCTTGCCGCGGCCATCGGTCTTCCCATCGCTGCCTGCGCGGTCTTTCCGTACAGCAGCCTCGGACTTAAGTTTTGCATGGCGCTGATCGGCATTACTGTGGTGTGGGCCCATCGTGCGAACATCAAAAAGCTCATGACGGGTAAGGAGTCCAAGCTCTCGTTTACCAAGCGCGTCACCGAGCCCGACGATAAGTAGGAGAGAGTCATGAATGTTGCGCTGATTGGCTCCGGCTCCTGGGGAACCGCCGTCGCGGGCCTTGCCGCCGCGCGGGCCGAGCGCGTGACCATGTGGGCCCACAGCGAGCAGACGGCCTCCGGCATTAACGGCGAGCACCGCAACCCCCGCTACCTTGTGGGCTACAAGCTGCCCGGCAACGTCGTCGCCACGACGGACCTGGCGCAGGCGCTCGACGGTGCCGAGGCCATCATCTTTGCCGTGCCATCTACGCACCTGCGCAGTGTATGCCATCAGGCAGCACCCTTCATCGCCGCCGACACCCCGGTACTCTGCCTCACCAAGGGCATTGAGCCCGAGTCCGGTCTACTCATGAGCGAGGTCATCGCCAGCGAGATCGGCAACGAGGCACGTGTCGCGGCGCTTTCGGGCCCCAACCATGCTGAGGAAATCTGCCGCGGCGGACTTTCTGCCGCCGTCATCGCCAGCGAAGATCCGCAGATAGGGGAGACCTTTAAGGACCTGCTCCTGTCCACGGCCTTCCGCATCTATCTGTCACAAGACATGACCGGTGTCGAGGTCTGCGGCGCCATGAAAAATGTCATCGCCATCGTGTGCGGCATCTCCGCCGGCTCGGGCGCAGGCGACAACACGCTTGCCCTTATCATGACGCGCGGCTTAGCAGAGATCAGCCGTCTGGTGCACGCCCGCGGCGGGCAGGCTATGACCTGCATGGGACTCGCCGGCATGGGCGACCTCATTGCCACCTGCACCTCGGAGCATTCGCGCAACCGCACCTTTGGCTACGAGTTTGCCCACGGCGCGTCACTCGACGAGTATCAGACGCGCACGCATATGGTTGTCGAGGGCGCCGTCGCGGCCCGCAGCGTCAGCGAACTCGCCCGTTCACTGGGCGTAGACATTCCGCTCACCTTTGCCGTGGAGCAAACGCTCTACAACGGTGTTACTTTGGATAGGGCGCTCGAGATTCTTACCGATCGCGTCCCTTCTCAAGAGTTCTACGGACTCACCGACTAGCGCAGAAAGGCTTCTACCATGGGTTCCATCAAAATTGCTCCGTCCGTCCTTTCGGCCGACATGGCCAACCTCAAGGGCGAGCTCGACAAGATCGCCGGCGCCGACTACGTGCACTTCGACGTCATGGACGGTCACTTTACCGGCAACCTCACCTTTGGCGTTGACATCCTCAAGGCCGTCAAGCGCTCCACCGATGTACCGGTCGACGCGCACCTGATGGTGTCGAACCCCGACGAGACGGTCGATTGGTACGCAGACGCCGGTGCCGATATGATCACCGTGCACTACGAGGCCTCCACGCACCTGCACCGCACGCTCACGCATCTGCAGCAGCGCGGCGTCAAGGCCGGTGTGGTGCTCAACCCCGCCACTCCCGTCTGCGTGCTCGAGAGCATCATCGACGTTGTCGATATGGTGCTGCTCATGAGCGTGAACCCTGGCTTTGGCGGCCAGAGCTTTATCCCCGGTACCATTGCCAAACTGCACGAGCTCAAGGCCATGTGCGAGCGTCACGGCGTTTCGCCCCTCATCGAGGTCGACGGCGGTATTTCATCCAAGAACATTGCCGAGGTCGTCAAGGCTGGCGCCAACGTGCTCGTGGCCGGTTCCGCCGTATTTAAATCCGAAGATCCCGCTGCCGAGGTTGCGCTGCTGCAGAAGCTGGGCAACGAAGCTGCACAGGAGGCATAAACCCTTATGACCGCAGGTCAAAACCGCATACCCGTGAATCTTGACTATGCCGCCTCGACGCCCATGCGCGCCGAGGCGCGCCTTACGCAGCGCGAATACGACGACAGCGAGCTTGCCGGCGTCAACCCCAACTCGCTGCATTCGCTCGGCCGCAAGGCCGCTGCGCGCCTTGAAGTCGCGCGTCGTGAGATTGCCCGCAGCTTTGGCGAGCGCGTCCGTCCGTCCGAGATCATCTTGACCAACGGCGGTACCGAGGCAAACCAGCTGGCGCTCCTCGGACTTGCCGAGGGCGCCCGTCAGCGCGACCGTAAGCGTAACCGCGTAATCGTATCTGCCATCGAGCACGATTCGATTCTGGACAACCTGCCGCTGCTGCGTGCCGCCGGATTTACCGTCGAGCTGGTGCAGCCCTGCCGTGCGGGCTATATTGAGCCTGCCGCGCTTGTCGAGCTGCTCGGCAACGACGTGGCACTCGTGAGCATCATGGTTGCCAACAACGAGACCGGCGTGGTGCAGCCCATCAGCGAGCTTGCCGCGGCCGCGCATACCGTGGGTGCCCTGTTCCACACCGATGCCATCCAGGGTTATCTGCATATTCCGCTCGATGTTACCGAGCTGGGAGTTGACGCCATGACCGTTGCTGCGCACAAGATCGGTGGCCCCGTGGCATCCGGCGCGCTCTACCTTAAGAACCGCACGCCGCTGCGCCCGCGCATCTTTGGCGGCGGACAGGAGGCCGGTCGTCGTGCCGGCACGCAGGACCTGCGCACGCAGCTTGCCTTTGCCGCTGCCGCCCGTACGCTGGCGCCCCATGTGGCCCAGGAGCGCGAGAAGCTGCAAGCCCTTTCCGACAAGCTCTATGCCACGCTTACGGCCCATCCGCGCATTCACGCCACCATGGGCGACTACACGCAGGCCGACCGTCTGCCCGGCATGGTATCGATCTACATTGACGGCATGGACTCCGAGGAGCTCATCATCAAGCTCGACGCCGCCGGCTTTGAGGTATCGGCAGGCTCGGCGTGCTCGAGCGGCAGTATGGACCCCAGCCACGTTTTGAGCGCGATGGGCATCGGTCGCGAGCAAGCTCTCGGCGCTCTTCGCATCTCGTTCGATGACCGCGTGAATCCGGACGATCTGGACGAGTTTGCCCAGACGCTACTCTCGATCGTAGGCGCCGCATGATCGTCGCCGAGCTTGAGCGCGCGCTGCTGGCACGCTATCCCAAGACTGATGCCGAGAGTTGGGACCATGTTGGGCTATCTGTGGGAGATCCGGCCGCGGAGATTACCGGTGTTGCCTGCGCACTCGATGCGACCGAAGCCAATGTGCACCGCGCCCAAGAGGCCGGCGCCAATGTGCTGCTAACGCATCATCCCATCTATATCAAGGCGCCCGAGGCGTTTTGTCCGTCGGATTCCGCACGCCCCCAATGCAGCGCGGCGCTCTACGAGGCAGCGCGTTGCGGCGTGAGCATTATCTCGCTCCACACCAACCTGGACCGCTCGCACGAAGCCCGCGCCGGCCTGAGCGAGCTACTGGGTGCCAAACCCGCGAGCTCACTGGAGCACGTGGACGACTACGAGGCCACCGGCCTGGGCGCGCTTGCAACGCTCAACGACCCGTGCACGCTGCGCGATCTTGCCACCCGTGCTGCCACGGCCTTCGGCAGCGACCCGCGTGTGTGGGGCGAAGCCGATCGCCCGTGCCGCACCGTCGCCATTTTGGGCGGCTCCCTGGGCGACTTTGGAGAGCTCGCCATCGCCGCGGGCGCGGACGTTGTCGTGACGGGCGAGGCGGGCTACCACGTGGCGCAAGACCTTGCCTTACGCGGGCTGCCGGCGATCTTGCTCGGCCACGACCGCTCCGAGGAGCCGTTCGTGGATATATTGATGAACTCTGCAGTTGACGCCGGGGTCGACCCCCGTCATGCGATTAAAATACTGAACCCTTGCCAATGGTGGACTGTGACAAAAGGAGAGAACTTATGAGCGCCGGCGCTACGCTACTCAAGCTGCAACAAATCGATTTGGAACTCGCTCGCAACAAGAGCGAACTTGCCAATATGCCGGAGCTCAAGGAGCTCGCTTCCAAGCGTAAGACCTATGTGAAGCTCAAATCCGAGATGACCAAGCTCTACGCCCAGCGCAAGGACCTGGATATTGAGCTCGACGATCTCAACACCACCGAGATCCAGACCAACAACGCCATCGAGGCCGCCAAGAAGCGTCACGTTGACGGTTCTGACTACCGCGAGGTTCAGGACCTGGAGAACGAGCTCGCCACCCTGGCCAAGCGTCTGGACAAGATCGAGCACACCCGCAAGGATGTCGTCGTCGCCCATAAGGAGGCGCTCGACCGCGAGACCCGCGCACAGGCAATCATCGCCAAGTTCGAGGAGGGCGTGAAGGCCGATACCAAGGCCGCCCGCGCCAAGGCTGCCGACCTGCAGGCTCAGATTGACGCCGCCACTAAGGAGCGCACCGCGCTTGCCGCCACGCTGCCGGCCGACGTGCTCACCGACTACGAGCGTCTGCTCAAGCAGTTCCGCGGCCTGGCCGTCGAGACCATCCAGGGCAACATCCCCACGGTCTGCCACACCGCGCTGCAGGCATCGTCCATGAGCGACCTCAACCACGACGGTAGGTCAATTACGCACTGCCCGTACTGCCACCGCCTCCTGGTGCTCCCGAGCAAGGAAGCCTAGCGATGGCGGCGGCATCCAACAATTCAATGCAACTTGAGGGAAAAACGATCCTGCTGGGCATTACCGGCGGGATCGCCGCCTATAAGTCGTGCAATATCGTGCGCTTGCTGCAAAAGCGCGGCGCGCGCGTCAAGGTCATTATGAGCGAGCATGCCACCGAGTTTGTGGGCCCGCTCACCTTCCGTGCGCTCACCAACGAGCCTGTTGCCGTGGGCTTATTCGACGATCCCTCCGACCCCATCCACCACATTTCGCTGGCGCAGGAGCCCGATCTGGTGGTCGTGGCGCCCGCGACGGCCAATATCATCGCCAAGATGGCCACCGGCATCGCCGACGACCTCATCTCCACCACGCTGCTTGCGACGCCGCGACCCATCGTGATCGCACCCGCTATGAACAACGGCATGTGGAAGGCGCCGGCGACGCAGGCCAACATGGCCACGCTGCGCGACCGCGGCGTGCATGTGGTGGGTCCGGGCAGTGGCTACCTTGCCTGCGGCGACGTGGACACGGGACGCATGAGCGAGCCCGAGGACATCGTCGAGGCTGTCTGTGAGGTGCTCAACCCCGCGCCTCAGGACCTGGTAGGTAAGCACATCGTGATTACCGCCGGCCCCACGCACGAACCGATAGACCCCGTGCGCTTCATCGGTAACCGGTCGTCGGGCAAGATGGGCATCGCCCTGGCGGGGGAGGCCGCACGCCGCGGTGCCGAGGTCACGCTCGTGTTGGGACCGACATCGCTCGATGTTCCCCGCGGCGCGGAGTGCGTGCGCGTGCAGACCGCCGCAGAGATGCTCCAGGCGGCCCTGAGCGCCTTCCAGACGGCCGATGCGGCCATTTGCGCGGCCGCCGTCGCCGACTACACACCCGCCGCTCCTGCCGACCATAAGCTCAAAAAGGCCAACGAGCGCTTGGATCGCATCGCGCTAGTCGAAACGGTCGATATTTTGGCCGAGCTCTCGCGCCAGAAGGGCGAGCGATGCGTGATCGGCTTTGCGGCTGAGACCGATAACGTTGTCGAGTACGCCGAGCGCAAATTGGCCCGCAAGGGTTGCGATGTAATTATCGCCAACGATGTCTCACGCGCCGATTCGGGCTTTGGAACCGACACCAACAAGGCCTGGATTGTGAGCACAACGGGCACGCAAGAACTTCCCGTGCTAACAAAACCCCAGCTCGCAGATACAATTTTGGACTTGCTTCAAAATTTATAAAAAAGTTCTTGCACAAGTCTGAAGTTTCGGGTTAATATACTCCCTGTTGCGAGCGAGAGCAGAGCAACAAACAAAAGCTTCGGGACGTGGCGCAGCTTGGTAGCGCACTTGACTGGGGGTCAAGGGGTCGCTGGTTCGAATCCAGTCGTCCCGACCAGAAGTTTGCAGGTCAGGCACCTAGTGTCTGACCTTTTTTGTTTTAAGCAATTGCTTAATTTTGATTAAGCAACAGGATGTCGAAAATCTACCTGCACGATAATCGCCTTTTGCGGCTACTTGCGCGTTTTGCACTCGCTTGAGCCGATTTATTAACGCGATATGAATCTACATACGCGTAGCTGGTATACAGCCGAGTACGGGCCGTATTTATCGCGGCGATTTACGCAGATATAGCGACTGTAACGAACAAGCGTGTCGCTGTATTTATTCCGGTAGTTCACTTGTTCGGAGGACAAGTGAGCGATTGCAACGAAATGCAAGCAGGATAGGCTCTACACGAGTACACCGCAGAGGTAATGGCGGGTAAGTGCGGCAGGCGCTCTGAGAGCCGCTGTATGGCCCCATTTCTCCTCAACCCGATTACCTGTGCTATGAACCTCGAATTGTTCGAGTAATCACTAAAAATAAAGCCCGCACGGATTCGCGCGGGGCGACATCGAGTAACTATCAAAGGCCAGATTAAGGAGCCGGCCATGAAGAAATGCCTACCCTCCATCGTCTCAGCAGCTCTTTGCCCCTCCCTTGTCATGACACCATTTGTACCCGTTGCGGCAGCCCATGCCGACGAGGGATCTCCCGCCGAGAGCAGCGATATCTACGTCGGAGTCAATTACGACGAAAATTACGATATATCCCTTTTGAGCGCGGACGCTGCACGGATTCATATTCCAAGGCGTGGTACGATTCTCACGGATTTGCAAATAACCGCACCGTCCCTCACAAGGTCAAGCTGAACGCGAAGGAGGAGGCTTGCCTGCGCGATCCCTACCTTGCTGGCACCGCTGAAGTTATCGCCGGTCTCGTGACAACCGGTCCTGGCGGCGGCTTGTTTGCAACCGCAATGACATCGTACCGACTTTTCACTTGCATGTTCTGAAAGGAAGTTGCCATGTTGTCGCAAAATCAATCGAGATACTTGAATACAATCGGCTTTGCCCTGCTTGCATTACTCTTTGCTAGCGACCTTTTGCTGAAACCGCCCAAGGAACTCGTTTCGCTTGCCATATCCTGCATTTCCGCCCTTGACTTTACGGCAACCCTATTCGTCGGACTAAAGGAGAGGAAAAAAGGCGCAGTCGTTGCATCTGCCGTAGGCGTGATCACAGCCATTGCCTCATTCTTTATCTGACGCATTGGTGATTTAGGGGCGATATCGTAGGAATACGACCGGGGGAGCCGGGACCAGATTGCCCGGGTCGCTCGGTCGGCTCGCGCGACGGCGCGACGGTTCCACAGAAAGCTCTCCGGACTTCACGCCGTTTCTGATCGCATTGTAGACAGCCATCTCGTCTTCGCAGTCGGCGAGCACGCGGTGTGCGTCGTCGTTTTGGATGTCCAGTAAATCTCGAAGGTCCTCCATGCACCAGCGTCCGAGATTTGGCCATGCGCGTTGCGCGAGCTGATAAGTGTCGATTGCGATGTTGTAGTTAAAGTCCAGGCCAAAGCCGTCCCAGGCAGAACGGCTTTGTTTCCTTGATTATCAACTTCATCCGGACACTTCCCGCATTCATCCGTGTGTGTACGGATGAATGCGGGGTTCAATACCCCGGCGGCCTGATCGGCAGACCGCCGGGAATTCTCACTCCTCGATAAAAGCCGGCACTCGGTTAGTTCTGCGCATCTTGAAATCGCCAGTCTCGTGGGAGACGTAGAGAATGCCGTCCATCCCATCTCGCGATGCATATGAAAGGTGAACAGAACCGCAATCCGCTCCATCATTGTCGAGAAGATCGAACGAATTCGGGTCGCTCGTTGCGGCCAAACGACCACTCAGACAAGAGCCATCGTCATTACAGATTTGCCATTCCATGTCTTCGCCTGCAAGAATCGCCATAGACGGCCTGGTCGCACCATCGTTGACATACATCCCGTCTATGCCAAACCCATTTTCAGCGCCATCGATGAACGACTGCTCGGACCTATACCTCGCAAATGATGCACATAGCACCATTGCAAGACAAAGTACAAAGCCAACAATCGCTATCTTTGCATAGCTCTTGCCTATCATGTCATTCACGTCGCTCGTATGTATCGAGGTATTCCTGCTTGAGCGTCTGCG
>CBCSNQ010000033.1:0-19338 GCA_965141565.1 uncultured Collinsella sp.
CCTCGGCGAACTGCTCGGGCAGCTGGCCCTTGCGGCCCATGGCGAGCATGATGCGGCTCGTGGCGCCGTAGAAGGAGTTCATCGGGCCCATGGGTCCAAGCGTGGCGATGACGAGCATGGCCAGGTACAGAAGCATGTTGATGCCCTTGAGGCAGGCGAGCGCGGGAACTGGGCTCTTAACGAACTCATGCCAGTCGAGGATGGTGCCGAACGAGTAGATACAGACCATGTAGAAGCCGCCGGCGGCCAGCAGGGCCAGGGAGATGATCTTGCCGAACTTGTTCCAGTTGAGGCCCTCGGCTGCTTCCTCAGCCTGCTGAGGAATGGTGTCGAAACCGGCGTAGAAGAACGGAGTCAGAACCAGGACCGACACGATGCCGGCGAACAGGCTGGTGCTCTCGGTAGCGGCCTTGCCGCCGCCAGCGCCGGCGACCTGGGAGAACACGGGCATGGCGTTGTCCGGCGAGCCGGTGAACAGCGAGACGCCCATGGCGAGCAGCATGCCGCAGAGCAGGGCCTTGGTCAGGAAGGCCTGGAGTTTGGCAGCCGAGCTGGCGCCGCGGAAGTTGAGGAAGATGACGTAGACTGCAAAGCCGAGCGCGATCAGCGTCGGGAACAGGTAGACGTCGGCCCCCAGGATGGTGTAGAGCTTGACGGCGCGCAGCCACTCAAGGCCGGGCAGGCTGCCGAACATCTCGGACACGAGGGTCGAAATGGCGATGGCCTCCCACGGGCACAGGATGCCGTTGCCCAGGGCCAAAAGCCATCCGGTGATGTAGCTCAGCGTACGGCCAAAGCTACGATCGACATACTCGACGATACCGCCCGAGATGGGGATAGCAGCCGTGAGCTCACCGAAAACAGCTCCGACGGGCACGAGGAAGATTGCACCCAAGAGGAATGCGATCATAGCGGGAACGGGACCGCCGCCCACGACCATCCAGTCACCGACCTGCAGAACCCAACCGGTACCGATGATGGCACCGAAACCGATGGTGAAGAAGTTCCAGAGCGAAAGCGTTTTCTTCATGCCGCCATTATCCTCGACTGCAACTTCTGCGTTCTTGTCCGCCATTGTTCCCCTCCTTTCCTTTTTGACGCCCTTGGCGTCACCCCTTGCGCGGTCCGTTTTGCCGCGCGCTTTTATTCCATGGCTTTAAGATACGGCCTTGGCGCAGCAGCGCCGCTCGCAGCTCGACCGAAGGCAGAACTGCAAAACGAGCGGCACCGTTTTTGGGACGAACGGCGGGAGACGTCATTCGTCTTGGACGCTTTCATCTTGTCTGCTTTTGAAGACCTGTTGCCTTGACACCTGGCGCGCGGCGCGGCAACGTTCATACCATTTGTCAGGCTTTTGGCGCACATACCCATGTGTCGTGCATCTTTTTATGTAGGATAGACAAGTTACACATGAGGCAAGGTGATTCGAATGGCATACGGATACAATGACGGCGACCAACGGCCACAAAGCGTGCGCCTTGCCGGCCGCACCATGCCAACGCCCAGAAGCACCTCCGACAACGACAACCCGCAGCGCCCCCAAGAGCAGCTCGGGGCTTCTTCGCGGCAACAAAGCCGTACCGTGCAGCAGTCAGACCGCGTGAGCACGAGCACACGCCAACGCCAGACCGACACATCGCAGCCACGCCGCTACGATCGCCGTACGACCGACTACTACGTTAAGCGCTCCTTTTCGCGACCTCAACGCGATCGCGGCAATTCCGCCCCTCACCCCGCGTCGCACACCACAAGCCACGCGCTTCCGGCCCGCCGCCTACGCCTTGCGCTTTGCTCCATCGCTGCCTGCCTCGTCTTTGTGTTTTTGGGATCCTGTATCTCCCACGGATCAGCCGGTCTTGAGCCCACTGCCGAGGACAAGCTGCTTAAAGCTCCCGTCGCGCCCGGTTACTCCTTTGCGTTCTCGACCCCACGCTCGCAATGGCAGGCCGGCACCATGCCCCACATCTACCAAATTGACCCCGCATGGTCGGAGCTGCCCTATGCCGGCGGCACTATTCGCGAAAACGCTTGCGGTCCCACCTGCCTCACCATGGTCTATATCTTTAAGACCGGCCACACCGATAAGACGCCGGTCGATATATGCACACTGGCCGAAGCCGGCAACTACGCCCCCACTGGTGCCACCGAGTGGTCGTTTATGACAGGCGGTGCGTGGCAGCTGGGGCTCAACGGAACACAGCTCTATAACGATCGCGAATCGATTACCCAAGCACTTCGCTCGGGTGCGCCCGTCATCGCCGCAGTGCGCCCCGGTACATTTACCAACGTAGGCCACTACATCGTGCTCTACGGCATCGACGACGCCAACCAGATTGGCGTCTACGACCCCAACTCGGCCAGCCGCAGCGCCCGCCGCTGGGGCGTCGTAGAGGTCCTCAACGAAGTCGAAGCCATGTGGGCCTACTACTAGTCATTGGGGACAGACTTAAATGAGTGGTCATTGGGGACGCTCTTGTTTGACTAGTCGTTTAAGAACGTCCCCAATGACTAGGTAGATACAAAAGCCCCGCAGCCGGAGCGGACTGCGGGGCTCATGAAGAGAGGCTAGTTTGTGGGCGCCTTGCCCGGCGCCCACGAGAGAGGCAACAGAGTAGAGGCTACTCGTGGATGCGGGTACCGGAGAGGCCGGCCATGGTCTCGGCGGCCTTGTCCAGGGCGCCGATGATGCAGGTGCGGCCCTTGCGGGAACGGGCGAACTTGATGGCAGCGCGGACCTTGGGCTCCATGGAACCCTTGCCGAACTGGCCCTCGTCGGCCAGGCGTTCGGCCTCGTCGGCGGTGAGGTCCTCGAGCTCCTCCTGGTTGGGCTTGCCAAAGTTGATGGCGACATGCTCAACGGCGGTCAGTAGGAACAGAACGTCGGCGTCGCAGTCCTCGGCCAGCAGCTCGCCGCCCAGGTCCTTGTCGATGACGGCGGGAACGCCCTTGTAGCAGCCCTTGTTCTCGTAGTCGCGGACGACGGGGATGCCGCCGCCACCGCAGGCGATGACGATGAACTCGTTGTCGAGCAGGTTGAGGATGGAGTCAGCCTCGACGATCTTCTTGGGATCGGGGGAAGCGACGACGCGACGCCAGCCGCGGCCGGAATCCTCGACGAAGACCTTGGAGGGGTCCTCGGCCATGAACTCCTTGGCCTGCTCCTCGGTGTAGAAGGGGCCGATCGGCTTGGTCGGGTTCTTGAACGCGGGATCGTCCGGGTCGCACTCGATCTGGGTGACGACGGTTGCGGCGTGCCAGCGCTTATAGCGCTTGTGCATCTCGCGGCCGATGCCCTGCTGCAGGTGATAGCCGATGTAGCCCTGGGACATGGCGCCGCACTCGGGCAGCGGCATCTCGGGGGTGCCGATGGCGTCGTGGGCGGCGGCGAAGGCGTTCTGGATCATGCCGACCTGCGGGCCGTTGCCGTGGGTGATGATGATCTCGTTGCCCTGCTCGATCAGGCCGAGGAGAGCGTGGGCGGTGTTGCTCACGGCCTCGATCTGCTCGACGGGGTTGTTGCCGAGGGCGTTGCCGCCAAGGGCGACGACAATACGATCGGGCTTGCCGTAGGGTTTGGACATGCGTGCCTCCTTATCGAAGAGTAGCGTACATCACGGCTTTAATGGTATGCATACGGTTCTCTGCCTCTTGGAAGACGCGAGACTTATCGGACTCGAAGACCTCGTCGGTGACCTCCATCTCGGTTACGCCAAACTTCTCCGCGATTTCCGCTCCGATGGTGGTCTTGGTATCGTGGAAGCTCGGGAGACAATGCATGAAGATAGCGTTGGGGTTTGCCTTCGCCATGACCTCCGAGGTTACGCGGTACGGGGAGAGCAGCTTGATACGGCTCTTCCAGAGCTCCTCAGCCTGGCCCATGCCAACCCAGACATCGGTGTAAATAACATCGGCATCCTTTACGCCTTCATCGATGTTGTCAGTAAGCTGAATGGTGCAGCCATTTTCCTCGGCGATCTTCTGGCAAGTCTCAAGCAGCTCGGGATCAAAGTGGGTAGCGCCCTCAACATCGCCCTTCGGCCCACAAGAGCAGAAGTTGATGCCGAGCTTAGCGCAGATCACCATGAGGGAATCGCTTACATTGCCCTGCTCCTTGCCGAGATAGGTCAGCTTGAGGCCACGCGTGTCACCGAATTCCTCGCGCATCGTAAGGATATCCGCCAAAGCCTGGGTCGGGTGATACTCATTGGTGAGACCATTCCACACGGGAACGCCGGCTTTATCGGCAAGCTCCTCAACAATGGACTGGTCAGAGCCACGATACTCGATACCGTCGTACATGCGACCAAGCACGCGGGCGGTATCCTCAATGGACTCCTTTTTGCCCATCTGCGACGAACCGGGATCAAGGTAGGTTACACCTAAGCCGAGATCCATACCGCCCACCTCAAAAGCGCAGCGCGTACGCGTCGAAGTCTTTTCAAACAGCAGAACGATGTTCTTGCCCTCAAGATAACGATGGGGAGCGCCCATGCGCTTGAGATTCTTAAAGTCCCTCGAAAGCTCGAGCATATACTCGATCTCCTCGGTAGTGAAATCGAGCAGGGTCAGAAAACTACGACCAGAAAGATTCAGTGCCATGATAGGTTCCTTTCATTATTTACCTAATTGATGAGTGCGCGGCGCGCGAAGAACGCGCATCCGCGCATCTCGGGCCAAAACGGAATTAAATCTCTTCGCGCCAGAACGGCATGGTCATGCAGCGCGGGCCACCACGACCACGAGACAGCTCTTCGGAAGGAGCAACCAACAGCTCAACGCCCGCCTTATAAAGCGCATCATTAGTAACAACGTTGCGCTCATAGACGCACACCTTACCCGGCGCAACAGCAAGCGTGTTGGAACCATCGTTCCACTGCTCACGGGATGCCTCGATCGGATCGCCGGCGCCACATTCGATCATCGTGATATGGTCGATACCGGTTGCCATTTCAAGAATCTGCTGAATCGTCCCCTCGATCTCCTCGATACAGACCTCGCCATCCGAATCGCCCTTGGTGAGTCGATAGGCACGAAGCGTCTCGTAGATACCGGGGTAGACGGTAAACTTATCGTAATCAACCTGAGTACAAACCGTATCAAGATGCATATAGGCATAGCCGTGGGGGATCTTGATGGCAAATACCTGCTCGATCTCGGACTCGCCCTTGCCCCAGAACAGATTCTTGGCAAGCTGGTCGATGGCCGCGGTCTGGGTACGCTCGGAAATACCGATTGCAAGCGTGGTGGCGTTAATGTTCAGAACGTCGCCGCCTTCGATATGCCAATCGCTATTGTGGTCGTACCAAAGCGGAGCCCCAGCATAATCAGGATGGTGGCGCATGATGGTCTCATAGAATACGACCTCACGGTTGCGCTGATGCCAGTACATGCGGTTCATCATCGCACCCTTGCCGACCACAGCGATCGGATCACGCGAGAAGTAGGAAGCGGGCATCGGGAACAAGACCATTTCGTCGGGCTTCAGCTCGTCGCTATCCATGGCCGCAAGGGAACCGCCCACATGCGGAATCTCGAGATCGCGTACGTAAAGGCCGCCCATAGCGGTAAGGACAAACTCTTTGTTGTCCTTGATGGAGTCGAGCTTCTCCACGACTGCCTGACGAAGCGCCAGGTTCTCGATCTTGGCCTCGGGAATGAACTTGCTCATAAACTCGGCACGAGAACCCTCAACCTGATCGAAAGTCTCGGCAAGCAAGTCCTCCATATAGACGACCTCAGCGCCAGCACCGCGAAGAAGATCAGTAAACTCGTCATGCTCTCGCTGGGCATACTCGAGATAAAACGCGTCATGAATCCAGGCGCGCTCAAAATCCTCCGCCTTCATGTTTACCAGGTCCAAGCCCGGTCGGTGCACGCATACCTTCTTGAGGGCACCAATTTCGCTATGAACGTTCAGGCCTTTGCTCATCATCGTTCCTTTCTGGATTAGAGCTCAATAGTTATTGCAATGGCTTACAAAGTTGTCGTTTCGTTTGCTAGACAATCGGAAGCAGACCGGATACCGCGGTAAATACGAGACAGACCGCACTGACCACAAGGAAGAACTTCCAGGAAACTCGCCACCACTGGCCAAGAGAGATCTTGCAAACACCAAGACCGGCGACAAGCATTGCGCTGGTGGGGGAAATCAGCGACATCGCTGCAGATCCCATCGAAAGGCCAGTAACCGCAGCTTCTGGATTTAGCCCCATGAGCTCAACCAGAGGCCCAAAGATGGGGATGGTGAGCGCCGCGATGCCCGAAGAACTGGGAACCAGAATCGAAAGCAAGTTGTCAACGACATACAAAATGCTGGTAAAGAGAACAGGGGAGATTCCGGCAAGGCCAGTCGCAAGAGCGTTTAGGACCGTATCGATAATCAAGCCATCGTTGGCGATAACCAAAATGCCTCGAGCAAGACCAACCACGACCGCAGAGAAAACAAAGTCGCCCAAACCCTTAACAAACTCTGTAGCAATCTCCTTCTCGCTCATGCCCGATACGATGCCAGACAGAAGCGCCATAGCCATAAAGACTGCAGAGATCTCGTTCATATACCAGCCCTGGGTGACAAGACCCCAGACAATGGCGACGATTCCAAGCACGAATACGATGATTACGGCCTTCTGGCGCCCGGTGAAATCGGCTTCGAGCAGCTCGTCATTTGATGCATGCTCTTTGCGCTTCTCGATATCATCAGCGTAAGCAATCGAGGACTCGGGGTTCTTCTTCACCCTTCGAGCGTACAACACGACCCAGGCAATAGCGATGGCGGCCAGCACAACAAGGGCAACAACGCGAAGCCAGAGCTGGGGATTACCCTGGATATTCAGAATTCCCTGAGCAATCAAAACATTGAAGGGGTTGACCGTCGATGCGATATAGCCAATACGGGCGCCAACGAACACGATCATAAAGGCCGTAATGGAGTCATATCCCATAGCCATAACAATCGGCAGCAAGATGGCAAAAAATGGAAGGGTCTCCTCCGCCATGCCGAACGTGCTACCGCCCAGCGCAAAAACCGCCATCAAAATCGGAATAATCAGGATGTCTTTACTCTTGAACTTCTTAACGATGCGCGCCACGCCGCTGGTGATAGCTCCAGTGGCAGTAATGACCTGAAAGGATCCGCCGACAATCAGAATAAAGGCAACGACCTCAACTGCCTGTTGAATTCCCACCGCAGGAGCCTCGAGCACATCGAACAGGCCTTGCTTCAGGTCAACCTCAGCGCCGTCTTCGTCCGCATAGACCTTTTCAACGGACTCATATGTTCCAGCAACAGTGACCTCGCGTCCGTTGAGCTCCTGCCTCTCAAACGAGCCGGAGGGAACGATCCACGTAAGAGCTGCGGTCAACACCATGAGAATGAAGATAATGGTGTAGACGTGCGGAATTCGTAGCCCACGTTTCTTTTGCACTTCGGCCATTATGCCTCCTTTAGTTTGCAGGTTTTCGATACGAGCTTTTCGCCGGCAACCTTATTATTCGGTTTTCACGCCAGTTGACATTAGATATTTATGCGAATGGATAGTATTAAAAGGCAGACGGGCTTTAATTGATATATAAGCTCAACTATAGAACTAAATTGATATCTTTTATCAATTGATGACTTTCAATCAAGAGCTTAAGCCGTCCACCGATACCCACAACATACTCACTTAAACTTCTCCCAGCAGAACGATAATTGACATCAGTCATCATCCGAATTAAAGCGAGCGTTCTAATGCCAATTCATGTCACCAGCGAAATCGGTAAGCTTAAACAGGCCCTTTTATATCGACCCGGTATCGAAACCCAAAACTATCCCGAAGGCCATTTTGGCCAAGTTTTTAGCCTAAGACCATCGAGCAGCCTATTTGACTTGGATAGAGCCCTAGCTGAGTGTGATGCCTATACCTCAGTGCTCGAGCATGAAGACGTAGAGGTTCTGTATCTCGACCAACTTCTTATAGAAGCGCTTGACTCATGCCCCGAAGCTCGAGCATCTTTTGTCGATTCCTTTGTCGATGAATGCGGCGCAATTGGCGCCGAGTTGCAGCAAGCAGTCCGCGAGCATCTTGAACACACCCGATCGGCGCAGGAGCTCGTCTCGGCATCGATTGGCGGCATCCGCCACGGGCAAGTTACATACTGCTTCGACGGCGGGGACAGACTCGCCGAATTAACCGGCGAGGCCTATGCCCCTGACGAGCTGCTCGTAAGTCCATTAAACACCATGTGGTTCGTGCGCGACCCGGTAAGCACCATCGGCTCCGGCATCTCCTTCAACCACATGTATTGGCCCGAGCGCAATCGCGAAGTAGCGCTCTACCAAACGATTTTTAAATACCATCCCAATTTCAAGGACACGCCCTCGTTTTATCGTCACGATTCGACCTTCCATATTGAAGGGGGCGATATCATCAATCTTGATGCTCATAATGTCGCAGTCGGCATCTCTCAGAGAACCGAATCTGCAGCCATCGATATGCTCGCTCGTACCCTCCTGTGGAATCCCGACTCGAGCATCGACGCCGTATGGGCAATTGAGGTACCCGAGCGGAGCCTGTGTATCCATCTTGATACGTACCTAAGCCGGGTCGACTACGATACTTTTGTTGTCGACCCCCAGCTACTCGCGGAATCTCGCTCTTATCAGATTACGCGAAATCGAGCAGAGAATCTCTGCCAGATTCACGCCGTCGAAAAAGGAGTCAAGGAGGCACTGGTCGCCGCGCTCGGCATACCCGAACTTCGTTTTATTCCCTGCGGTGGATCTAATCCCAATTTGGCAGAAAAAGAGTGCACGAATAACGCAGCCAGTGTGCTGTGCCTCCGACCGGGCAAAGTCTGTGTCTATGAAGAGAATCAAGCGACGAACGCTGCTCTTGAACAGGCCGGAATCGATCTTGTTCCCATTTCCATACACGAGCTGACAAACGGCTTTGGCGGGCCCAACTGTTTGTGCTTGCCACTTAGGCGTGATGAATAACATGGCCCAAGGGGATAACATTAAATGCCTTAGAACCCGCGAAGGCTTGACGCAGCAGCAATTTGCCGACATGCTCGGCGTTACCAAAGAAACAGTATGTCGTTGGGAACGTGGACACACCGCCGTCAAGGTTTCGACTCTCGATAAGCTGACCGAGCTTTTTGATGTAACGTTTGATGAGCTCGCCGCAAGTAATAGCGGCCTTGCCTCTGCCGGCTTAAGCTCGCGGCCTGAGAAAAGCCCGAACGTGGCCCAAAACGAAGAATGCGAAATCTATAAAATCGTACGCCGCAACGGTGGCTTTAGCCTTAAGAAAAGTGGGCGTACCTTCGTTCCAGGACCCGTACTTGAAAGGCACCCGGGAGGCTTTCTAGTTCAGATGAACGGCAGCGGCATGTCACGCTGCTATCCGCAAAGCAGCGTTCTGCTGGTCGATCCTGTTGCTAAACCGTGGAACGGATGCACCGTCGTTGCCATGGTAGACGCATCAGCCATAGTTATTCGGCGATATGAAATCCGAGGGAACACGATTGCACTGTCAACGTATTCCTATTTGACAGAAGAACCCGACTTCACTCTGGACAGGCGTCGTCTTCGTATCTTAGGTGTCGTCGTTTGGTTTCAGGCAACTCACGATCTGACGTACTAGCCTCTTAGTCGTAAATCCCCAGGTGCCGTACCCGCTCGCGGCAAGAGCGTCCCTTTTGGCTAGTCGTTTAAGAACGTCCCCAATGACCAGGTGAATAGCAAAAGCCCCGCAGTCGGAGCGGACTGCGGGGCTCATGAAGAGAGGCTAGTTTGTGGGCGCCTTGCCTGGCGCCCACGAGAGAGGCAACAGAGTAGAGACTACTCGTGGATGCGGGTACCGGAGAGGCCGGCCATGGTCTCGGCGGCCTTGTCCAGGGCGCCGATGATGCAGGTGCGGCCCTTGCGGGAACGGGCGAACTTGATGGCAGCGCGGACCTTGGGCTCCATGGAACCCTTGCCGAACTGGCCCTCGTCGGCCAGGCGTTCGGCCTCGTCGGCGGTGAGGTCCTCGAGCTCCTCCTGGTTGGGCTTGCCAAAGTTGATGGCGACATGCTCAACGGCGGTCAGTAGGAACAGAACGTCGGCGTCGCAGTCCTCGGCCAGCAGCTCGCCGCCCAGGTCCTTGTCGATGACGGCGGGAACGCCCTTGTAGCAGCCCTTGTTCTCGTAGTCGCGGACGACGGGGATGCCGCCGCCACCGCAGGCGATGACGATGAACTCGTTGTCGAGCAGGTTGAGGATGGAGTCAGCCTCGACGATCTTCTTGGGATCGGGGGAAGCGACGACGCGACGCCAGCCGCGGCCGGAATCCTCGACGAAGACCTTGGAGGGGTCCTCGGCCATGAACTCCTTGGCCTGCTCCTCGGTGTAGAAGGGGCCGATCGGCTTGGTCGGGTTCTTGAACGCGGGATCGTCCGGGTCGCACTCGATCTGGGTGACGACGGTTGCGGCGTGCCAGCGCTTATAGCGCTTGTGCATCTCGCGGCCGATGCCCTGCTGCAGGTGATAGCCGATGTAGCCCTGGGACATGGCGCCGCACTCGGGCAGCGGCATCTCGGGGGTGCCGATGGCGTCGTGGGCGGCGGCGAAGGCGTTCTGGATCATGCCGACCTGCGGGCCGTTGCCGTGGGTGATGATGATCTCGTTGCCCTGCTCGATCAGGCCGAGGAGAGCGTGGGCGGTGTTGCTCACGGCCTCGATCTGCTCGACGGGGTTGTTGCCGAGGGCGTTGCCGCCAAGGGCGACGACAATACGATCGGGCTTGCCAAGAGGCTTAGACATTGCTGGAATCCTTTCTGTAAAAGGCCTACAACCCATTAATAACCTGCGTCCGTGCGATACGCGAGTTTATTAAGGTTTATATTCTCTTTATCGCTCATTTTATTCATTTTGAAAATAGTTGAACGGTGAACGGTCGCTTTTACCCGCTCAGCGTAAAGAAACCCAGCTCAAGCATATCTACGTCATTTACGTGCAACTTTATTTTAATAGAGCAGGGATTAGACCAGATTATGCAAACTATATCTTTGCTAAACATAAAACAGACAGCGCAAAATCTTACTCGCACTATACGAGATTCTATGCACTTATTGGACGAGTATGCAGCCCTGCAATAACATGGCGTTTTTCATCCAACTTAAGGAATAGACGAGCGCCTTTGCCGCGCGTCGGCCGGCAGCCGGCGAGCCGTCTCGTCGGTTGCCGCTTCCAGAAAATCAAAAACTGATATTGCGCGCGCAATTGCTGCATGGTACTTTAGCGAAGAACAGCGCGGGCTGGGGCGACAGAGATCTGCCGTGAAGTTTGGGTTCGGCGACCCCGCTGCTGTCTTCTCCTTATCCGCCAGCGAACCCCTTGAGCGACGGATTGAGGAGGTCCTTACTATGACAAAAATGCTCAAGATCACGCTGAATGGCGAGACGTTTCTCGCCGACATGCTCTGGGACAAGGCTCCCGAGGCATGCAAGCTATTCGAATCGTCCTGTCCGGTCGAGTCACGTATCTTTTCGGCCAAAATCTGCGATGCCGAGGTGACGTATCCTGTCTCGGGCCCCATCGCCAATTACTAGCACATCGAGAACCCCGTCTTTCACGAGCCTGCGGGCGCCGTGAGCTGGTATGGCGGATGGTCGTCAATCTGCATCTTCTTTGACGTGTGCGAGCCCTTTGGCACCTGCAACATGTTCGCCCGCATCTGCGAAGCCGACCGCGAGCGTTTTGCCGCCGCCTGCCGCAATGTCTGGGACAACCAGGGCATGTACATCAAAAACGAAATCGTCGAGATCGAAGCGGAGGCCTAAAGATGATGGATATCAACACCCTGCTCGCACTCGACCTTGCCGAGTACACCACTGCACTTGAGGCCCTCGCCGACCAAATGATGCTCGAGGAACCGCGCGATATCGACTACATGCGCCGCCGTAAGCTTGACACAGGCCGCGAATTCGCCGTCTGGAACTTCACCGTCGGCTACTGCATGAACGCGGCCGACGCCCTCTCCCTCCTGCGAGCCCAGGCCAACGAAAACGCCAACGACGGCACCGCCGACCTCGCAACGATCAACAACAGCGCCGCGCGCCTGTGCGACTGGTTCTCGGGCGCCTTCGACGTCACCGGCAAAATGGATGACACCACGGCAATCCTCGCCCACAGCCGCGACCTCTACGCCCAGGTAGAGACTCACGAACAGTTTGCAGCCCTCACCCGCGCCACCGAGCGCTATCTGGTCCAGCTCCAATTTTGGGTCGACCGCCAGATTCCCTGGCCGGCCATTAGCGACCTCGTCCACGGCTACCGCCTACGCACGGAGTCCGGCGAGACAAGGTAACCAAGCAAGCAGCACCGACAACACCCCACCATCGGGATCCAAAGTAAGAATCAGAGGGCTGGAGACGCACCCAACAGCGTCCCCAGCCCCTTCGCAAAGTAGAGCACTGTTTCAGTGGCTTTGAGGCCTATTCGAACCTTTGCTATCTCCCAATTTTTGTATATTTACGACAATATTATCTGCCAATTTTTGTATGATTTTAGGCGATTCTATCTGTCAATTTTTGTCATTTGGGGGTTTAATGCTACGCCGTAAGGTCACTGATAGGCTTTTGAGCTGGAAGAATAACTCCAATAAGGCATTACTCGTTACTGGTGCGCGTCAGATTGGCAAGAGCTATGCGATTCGCGCGTTTGGAAAAAGCAACTACGCTTCGTATTTTGAGGTCAATTTACTACTCGATGTCGAAGCAAGGAATGCACTTGTTGGCGCAAAGAACTCCGTTGACTTTATCAACCGCGTAGCCCTTCTTGCGGATGCGCCGCTTGTTGAGGGCGATACGCTTGTCTTTGTCGATGAGATTCAGGAGTATCCGCAGATCGTTACACTCATGAAGGCGTTGGTCGAGGATGGGCGCTTTAGCTATGTCTTCTCGGGGTCTATGCTTGGGACTGAGTTTAAGGGGATCTCTTCTTTTCCGGTGGGGTATGTAGAGCACATTGTTATGCGCCCGATGGATTTTGAAGAGTTTTGTTGGGCAAACAGCGTAAGCGAGAATGTGCTTGCAGGCATTCGCAGCTGCCTTGTCGAGAAACATCCTGTCGAAAACTATATTCATGAGGCGATGCTCAAGAACTATAGAGCCTATATCGTTTGCGGCGGCATGCCGGAGGTCGTTCAGAATTATATTGATTCGGGTTATTCGCTCGTGAGCACACGTGAGCTTCAAACTCAGCTGGTCGATCAGTACAAAAGCGATATCTCAAAATATGCATCGACTCGAGCGTTTAACGTTCGGTCGATTTTTGAGCAAATTCCCGTTCAGCTTGAGGCGGAGTCTCATCGCTTTGTTGTTTCGTCTCTGGGTGAGGGAGCTCGCCTTAAAAAATATGAGCAGGATTTCCTGTGGCTTGTTAACGCAGGTGTTGGATTGATGGTCGCCAGGGTGACGGAGCCACGGAGTCCTCTCAAGAGGACGGAGAAAACGACAGCCTTCAAACTATACGAGTCTGATACAGGCATGCTCGCATCGCGATACCCCGGCAGCACCGCACGCGCTGTCTATCTTGATATGAAAACTCCCAACCTTGGTGGTCTCTATGAGAACGTGGTCGCGCAGGAACTCGTTGCCCTCGGGGCGGATGCATGGTACTACCAAACGCGTGAGGTCGGTGAAGTTGACTTTGTGATCGAAGGCGTCCACGGTCATGTTGTCCCAATCGAGGTCAAATCGGGCAAGAAAGTTCGAGCGCACGCGGCCCTCGATCGTCTGATGAGTGTGGGCGAGTACAAAATTCCCGAAGCCGTTGTACTAAGCCACGAGAATCTCAGCAAAGAGGGCAAGGTTCTGTACGTTCCAATCTACATGACGTTTTGTCTCGATGAGTTTATGGAAAAGGATGACCCCAATAACGATTTCTCGTTCGCACCCATATCTCTCTAGCCATTTGAATCCGCAATCCAGCCCCGTCCACACATCAATGCATTTCCCAAGGTGCTGCGCGTTTCGCGCCAAAGGCGCGAAAAAGCAAAGGGATAAGGCGTTGCAACAGCCACGCCCCCCCATCCATCCCCAAAGTAACGCGCCTTTCGCGGTAAAGCCGCGAAACAGCGAAGGGGACGGAATACCCGGCCAACTACGTCCTTCATCCGCCCACACAATCCGAGGACGTAGTCGTAGCAGGATCTGAGGGCTGACCTTCGCGGACACTCCGCAGGACGAAAGAACCCCCGCCGCACGTAGTGCGCAGCGGGGGTTCTTTCATGTCCGAGGACGTCCGCGAAGGTCAGCCCTCAGATCCTGCGGTGGGAGACCTAGGCCTCGTTGTACACCGTCTTGAGCTTCAGCAGGTGCTGATAGCGGTCCATAGCGGCCTGCTCATTCTCCTTGAAGAGCTCCTCGGCGCGCTCGGGGAAGGAACGCGTCAGCGAAGCGTAACGGGCCTCGTTCATCAGGAACTCCTGATAACCGCCCGCGGGCTCCTTGGAATCGAGCGAGAACTTCTTGCCGGCAGCAGCCTCGGGGTTGAAGCGGAAGAGGTTCCAGTAACCGCACTCGACAGCCTTCTTCATCTCGGCCTGGCAGTTCTGCATGCCACCCTTCTTGATGGAGTGCATCTCGCAGGGGCTGTAGCCGATGATGAGGGACGGGCCGTCGTAGGCCTCGGCCTCGTGGATGGCCTTGAGGGTCTGAGCCGGGTTGGCGCCCATGGCGACCTGCGCCACGTAGACGTAGCCGTAGCTCATGGCAATCTCGGCCAGAGACTTCTTCTTGGTCACCTTGCCGGCAGCGGCGAACTGAGCGACCTGGCCCAGGTTCGAGGCCTTGGAGGCCTGACCGCCGGTGTTGGAGTAGACCTCGGTGTCGAAGACGAAGACGTTGACGTTGTGGCCGGAAGCCAGGACGTGGTCCAGGCCACCGAAGCCGATGTCGTAGGCCCAACCGTCGCCACCGAAGATCCAGAAGGACTTCTTGGTGAGGTAAGCCTTGTCGGCGAGGATCGCCTTGGAAGCGTCGCAGCCGCACTTCTCGAGCTCGGCAACGTAGGCGGCGGCAGCGGTCTTGGAGGCCTCGGCGTCGTTGACGGAGTCGATCCAAGCCTGACCGGCGGCCTTGAGCTCGTCGGACGGACCATCAGCGGCGATGATCTCCTGCGTAGCGGCGATCAGCTTCTTCTGAACGGCCTCATAGCCAACGGCCATGCCCAGACCGTGCTCGGCATTGTCCTCGAACAGGGAGTTGTTCCACGCCGGGCCGTGACCGTCCTTGTCCTTGCAGTAAGGAGCGGTGGCAGCGGGGTTGCCCCAAATGGAGGAGCAGCCGGTGGCGTTGGAAATGAACATGCGGTCGCCGGCGACCTGGGTCACCAGACGTGCATAGGCGGTCTCGGCGCAGCCGGCGCAGGAGCCGGAGAACTCCAGGTAGGGCTGCTTAAACTGGCTACCCTTGACGTTGGCCGCGATGAGCTCCTTCTTCTCGGAGACGTTCTCGACCATGTAGTCCCAAACGGGCTGCTGGTCCATCTCCTGCTCGGTGGGAACCATCTCGAGGGCGCCCTTGGGGCAGACCTTGACGCAGTTGGTGCAGCCCATGCAGTCGAGCGGGGACACAGCCATGGTGAACTTCATGCCCTTGGCCTTGGGGCCCATGGCGTCGAGCGTGCGGGTAGCCTCGGGCGCGGCAGCAGCCTCGTCCTCGGTCATCGCGAACGGACGGATGGTGGCATGCGGGCACACGTAGGCGCACTGGTTGCACTGGATGCACTTGGTCTCGTCCCAGTGGGGAACGACCACGGCGACGCCGCGCTTCTCGTATGCGGAGGCGCCCAGCTCAAACTGGCCGTCGGCGCAATCGACGAAAGCGGAAACAGGCAGGCTGTCGCCGTCCATGCGATCGATGGGCTCGAGCAGGTTCTTGACCTGCTGGGCGATAGCGGACTTGGTCTCCTCGGAGAGCTCGACGGGAGCGGCATCCTCGGCGGTAGCCCAGTCGGCCGGAACCTCGAACTTACGGAAAGCGGTAGCGCCGGCATCGATGGCCTTGTGGTTGGCGTCGACGATGGCCTGGCCCTTCTTCATGTAGGACTTGGTAGCCGCGTCCTTCATGTACTGCAGGGCGTCCTCGGCGGGCAGGACCTTGGCCAGCGCGAAGAAGGCGGACTGGAGCACCGTGTTGGTGCGCTTGCCCATGCCGACCTTGGCCGCCAGGTCGATAGCGTCGATCAGGTAGACGTTGACGTTGTTGTTCGCGATGTAGCGCTTGGCCACGGCGGGCATGTGCTCGGCGAACTCCTCGTCGCTCCACTGGCAGTTGACCAGGAAGGTGCCGCCCGGCTTGACGTCGCGGACCATCTTGAAGCCCTTAACGATGTAGCTGGGGTTATGGCAGGCGACAAAGTCGGCCTTGGTCACGTAGTACGGCGAACGGATCGGGGAATCACCAAAGCGCAGGTGCGAGACGGTGACGCCGCCGGTCTTCTTGGAGTCGTACTGGAAGTAGGCCTGGACGTACTTGTCGGTGTGGTCGCCGATGATCTTGATCGAGTTCTTGTTGGCGCCGACGGTACCGTCGCCACCCAGACCCCAGAACTTGCACTCGATGGTGCCGGGGGCTGCGGTGTTGGGCGCATCCTCGGCCTCGGGCAGGCTCAGGTTGGTCACGTCATCGACAATGCCGATGGTGAACTCGCGCTTGGGCTCGTCCTTCTTGAGCTCCTCGAAGACAGCGAACGCGGACGCGGGAGGCGTGTCCTTGCTGCCCAGGCCATAACGGCCGCCGACGACCTTGATGCCCGTCTTGCCGGCCTCGTAGAGAGCGGAGACGACGTCCTGGTAGAGCGGCTCGCCGATGGAACCCGGCTCCTTGGTACGGTCCATGACGGCGATCTTCTGGACGGTCTCGGGGAGAACGTCGACAAAGTGCTTGATGGAGAACGGACGGAACAGGCGAACCTTGACCAGGCCGACCTTCTCGCCGTGAGCGTTGAGGTAGTCGATGACTTCCTCGAGCACGTCGCAGAAGGAGCCCATGCACACGACGACGCGATCGGCATCGGGGGCGCCGTAGTAGTTGAACAGGCCGTAATCGGTGCCGAGCTTCTCGTTGATCTTCTTCATGTAGCCCTCGACGACGGCGGGAAGCTCGTCGTAGACCTTGTTGCAGGCCTCGCGGTTCTGGAAGAAGATGTCGCCGTTCTCGTGGCTGCCGCGGGTGTGCGGGTGCTCAGGGTTGAGCGCGTGATCGCGGAAAGCCTGGACGGCGTCCATGTCGCACATCTCGGCCAGATCCTTGTAGTCCCACATGGCGACCTTCTGGATCTCGTGGCTGGTGCGGAAGCCGTCGAAGAAGTTAAGGAACGGGGTCTTACCCTCGATGGCGGCAAGGTGAGCCACCGGCGAGAGGTCCATGACCTCCTGGACGTTGCCCTCGGCGAGCATGGCGAAGCCGGTCTGACGACAGGCCATGACGTCGGAGTGATCGCCAAAAATGTTCAGGGCGTGGGAAGCGACGCAACGCGCGGAGACGTGGAAGACGCCCGGGAGCTGCTCGCCCGCGATCTTGTACATGTTCGGGATCATCAGGAGCAGACCCTGAGAAGCCGTGTAGGTGGTGGTCAGAGCACCGGCGCCCAGCGAACCGTGAACGGTACCGGCTGCACCTGCCTCGGACTCCATCTCGACGACCTTGACCGGGGTGCCGAAGATATTCTTGCGACCCTGGGCCGCCCACTGGTCGACATGGTCGGCCATCGGGCTGGACGGCGTAATGGGATAGATTCCCGCTACCTCGGTGTACGCATACGAAACATATGCGGCCGCCTCGTTGCCGTCCATAGACTTAAACTTACGCGCCATATACCCCTCTCCTCTCATATAGGTATACAGGCCCCGGCGATCGCCGGGATGTTGGCGTGATGGGATTTTCGCTGTTGCTTCCAATCATCTGGCAGGCAGGCTCAGCAGCAGGTACATGGCGTGGAGAGAAGGCATGCCGAGGCGAGGAGGGCTGCACGCGCTCCACAAGCCCAGCTACCCGTCTTGCACATGACCGAGCGCCGCAAAGGCCGCATGCCGGATGCTCCCGGGCACGCCCCGGCGATGGGAAGCGCCCGCAACGGAAATCCGCATGCGGGTTTATTGTACCCCGCCGTCAAGTGTAATTTCGGCAAATATAGGCGGGCGGTAAAGGTTTACCCCGACTGACCGCCAAGGGCCAAAATGGCCCCTCCATCCCCGGGCGACCGGCTCTGGAGCGCCAAGGAATGTCCCCAGCCGGCAGAGACGATATGAGCAGGACATAAAAACATTGAGAGCCCCTGCTGCATGAAAGACCGCGGATTAGGCCGACAATGGTGAGTGTCTAATTCAGCCGCGGCGGCCACGCCGCATTCATGGAAGGGGCTCCCATGCTCGATACTACCACCTTCGTCGGCCTCGACGTCCACGCCCGCTCGATAAAGGCCGTCTCCCTCGACGTCGTGACCGGGGAGGTACGTGCCGCGACCTTCGGCTACGACGCCGGCGCCGTCGCGGAGTGGGTCCGTTCCGTGGACCCCAGGGCCAGGTGCGTGTACGAGTCCGGGGTCACGGGGTTCGACCTGCAGAAGAGGCTCTCCGGCCTCGGGGTCGACTGCGTGGTCGGCGCCGTCTCGAAGATGATCAAGCCCAGCGCGGACAGGCGCAGGAAGAACGACCGCAACGACGCCGAGTTCCTCGCCCGCATGCTGTCGGTCGGCAACGTGGTCGAGGTGTGGGTCCCCGACGACGAGTGCGAGGCCGCCCGCGACCTGACCAGGGCGCTCGAGGACGCGAGGGACGACCTCTCGCGCTCGAAGCAGCGGCTCTCCAAGTTCCTGCTCAGGCACGGGCTCGCCTTCGACGAGAGGACGCCCACCGGCCGCAGGAAGGGCAACTGGACCCGGGCGCACTGGTCCTGGATCGAGTCGATAAGGTTCGCGGAGGGGGCCGACAACGACGTGCTCGCCTACTACGTCGACGCGGTCAGGCGGGCGGCGGAGGAGAAGGCGAGGCTCGAGGGGCTCGTCGAGGCCGAGGCCCGCAAGCCCAGGTGGAGGAAGAGGGTCGACTCCCTCCGCTGCCTCAAGGGCGTAGACACCGCGTCCGCCGCCGACCTCGTGTTCGAGGCCGGCGAGTTCTCGAGGTTCAGGAACGCCCGCTCGTTCGCGGCGTGGGTCGGCCTGACGCCCTCCGAGCACTCCAGCGGGGAGAGCGACCGCAGGGGCTCGATCACCAAGGCCGGCAACAAGCACCTGAGGAAGACGCTGGTCGAGGCTGTTAGCGTCAATCTATTTTTCACCAGTTTCGCTAAACAGGCGCACCGTTCGCG
>CBCSNQ010000034.1:0-19174 GCA_965141565.1 uncultured Collinsella sp.
CGTCGGTAAACTGCAAGCGGGAAGATTTTTCTTTTGCTGTGGCTTCTGCCTGTGCCTTTCTCGCCGCCTTTTTGGAAGCGGCGCGGGTATGCGCCCCGTCGATATGCTCCATGACGCGCTCGGCGGCTGCGGTGTCCTGTTCCTGTTCTGCCCCCGGCGCATGGGGAAGCGGCGGTGCGTCGGCTGCGGGCGCGGAAGCTGCGCCGCCCGGTAGGGGCTGCGCTGCCTGTTCCGGCTGCTGCGGGGCGGCTTCCTTTTTCGTAAGGTCAGCGTCCCTTATGCGGTTGCTGATACGCTTTTTCTTGCCTGTGGCGGCGTTTACCTCAACGGCTCCCTCGCGGGTCATTTTCTGCGTGACTTTCTCACGCGCTCTATACTGTTTTATTTTTCTGTCCCTCCAATCCGCGCCCTTGCAAGGGCGCAATATTCGGTGTTTATCTCAATGCCTATATAATGCCTGTGAAGCTGTTTCGCGGCTGCCCCCGTCGTGCCGCTGCCGAAAAAGGGGTCAAGCACAACGCCGCCTTTCGGACAGCCCGCCTTGATACAGGTTTCGGCAAGTTTTGGCGGGAACGCGGCGAAATGCCCGCCCTTGTAGGGAACGGTATTGATAAGCCACACGTCCCGCCTGTTCCGCATGGTCGGCATGAGGGCTTCGTCGTAGTAGCTGCCGCTTCGCGCCCGGTTAAGCCCCTGTACGTTCCCCTGTCCGGGTACTTCGTCCGCATATTTCTGTCCCGCGCTGCGCCCGGTGCGGTACCGCGCCGCCGTTGTGGGGGCTAACGGCTCGGCTATGGCGGCTGCGTCATAGAAATATTTCTTTGACTTCGTAAGCAGAAAGATATGTTCATAGCAGCGGGTAGGGCGGTCTTTCACGCTCTCCGGCATGGGGTTTTCTTTCTGCCAGATAATGTCGCTCCTTAAATACCACCCGTCAGCGCGTAGGGCAAACGCTAAAAGCCAAGGGATACCGATTAAGTCCTTTTGTTTGCAGCCGGAAACGCGGTTGTTTCTTGCAATCTGCTGTCCGTTTCTGCCTTTCGGGTTCTTCGGGTCTGCATGGTAGCCTTTATTTCCTGTGCCGCAGTAGGTGTCCGCGATATTCAGCCAGAGCGTACCGTCAGAACGCAGTACCCGGCGCAGCTCGCGGAAAACCTCGGTCAGCCTGTCAATGTACTGCTCCGGCGTGTCCTCCCGCCCAATCTGCATATCAAGCCCATAATCCCTAAGCGCATAGTAGGGCGGGCTTGTGACGCAACAGTGTACGCTTTCCTCTGGAAGCTCCCGCAAGGCATAGAGCGCGTCCCGGTTGATGATTGTGTCAGTTTTCAGCCCGTTCATGCTTCGCCCACTTCCTCCGGCTTCGTCGTCATTACCCGGTAAAGCTCGGTGTCTTTCGGGAAGCGGTCTACAAAGGGCAGCACCACGTTCCCGTAGAAGATAAGCCCCTCGCCCGCTTCGGTATGGGTGACATATTTCATCTGCTGCGGGGAGATATTGAGCTGCTTCGCAAGGATAGCCCGGTCGCCCGCCGCCTGATTGAGCATGAGGACAAAATCAGAGTTTTCAAAGATATTCTCCACTTCGCGGGAAGCAAGCAAATCTTTGACGTTCTGCGTGATTGCTGTGGGTATGCCGCCCCATTTTCTGAAACGCTTCCAGATTTCAACGGAATAGGCGGCGGTCTGTTCCTCTTTCAAGAGAAGATGAAATTCGTCCATAAAATACCGGGTGGATTTCCTTTCTGCCCGGTTGACGGTGACGCGGTTCCATACCTGGTCTTGCACAATGAGCATACCTAACTTTTTGAGCTGCTTCCCAAGCTGCTTGATGTCAAAGCAGACAAGGCGGTTTGAAAGCTCTACATTCGTCCTGTGGTTAAAGACGTTAAGGCTCCCGGAAACGTACAGCTCCAACGCCGCCGCGATACGCGCCGCTTCCGGCTCCGGCTGCTTCAAAAGCTCGTCGTAGAGGTCGCCCAAAATCGGCATTTTCTCCGGGTCGGGGTCTGCAAGGAAAGGGCGGTACACGTTCCTAACGGCGCGGTCAATGACGGTCTTATCGACGGGCTGCAAGCCCTCCTTGCCGCCTATGACAAGCTCGCAGAGGGAGAGGATAAAGTCGGATTTCAGCGCAAGGGGGCTGTCGTCCTCGCTGTAATTGAGGTTAATATCCATAGGGTTCACATACTTCCGGTGCTTGCGGCATACATCGCTTACTCGATGGCCGGCAAGCCCGCGCTTGCCCCCGGTTTTGTCCTGGGCTACTTGGTCAACAACGCCGTCGTCACCCCGAGTGGCAACAGCGTTTCGACCGGCTTCTTGGGCGCCATGATTATGGCTGTCATCTGCGGTTACTTTGTCCGCTGGATGAAGACCTGGAAGGTCAACAACACCATCCAGACCATCATGCCCATCCTGATCATCCCGATTCTGACCTCGCTTGTCCTGGGCATGGCCTATATCTACATCCTGGCCACGCCGCTTGGCTTTGTGATGGACTGGCTCACCGGCGTGCTCGGCAGCCTGCAGGGCGGTTCCGCAGTTGTCCTGGGTCTGGTCATTGGCGTTATGACCGCCTTCGATATGGGTGGCCCCATCAACAAGACCGCCTCGACCTTCACCATGGCCATCATGGCCTCCGGTATCTACGGTCCTAACGGTATGTTCCGCGTCGCTGTCGCCATTCCCCCGATTGCCTGCGGCCTCGCTGCGCTCATCGCCAAGAACAAGTTCGATGACGCCGATCGTCAGATGGGTATCTCCGCACTGTTTATGGGCTGCATCGGTATTACCGAGGGCGCTATCCCCTTCGCGGTCAAGGATCTCGGTCACACCCTTCCCGGCATCTGCATCGGTTCTGCCGTGGGTGCGGCGCTTGCCGCCTTCCAGGGTATCGACTGCTACGTCCCGCACGGTGGCTTTATCGTCGCCCTTGCCACCAACAACGTCGCGCTGTTCTGCCTGGACATCGTGATTGGCTCCGTGGTCGCCGCTGCAATCCTGATTGCCATGAAGCCCACGCTCGATAAGCAGGCCAAGTAAACCTTTAAGGACTCCGGTTGTGCGGAGGGATGGATTTGACTCCGCACAACCGCCCCTACACAACAAAATCCATCCGTACTGATAGGGCCCGCATCTGGGTCCCAGGGAACTTTTGTCAAAAATCCTCTGGAGAAGGAGAACAAAATGTCCAACCTCACCATCCGCCAGGCCGTTCAGGGCATGCTCAAGCTGCAAGATAGCGGCGATCACGCAACCATGGTCGGCATTGGCCCCATGAGCCCCAACCTGATTCAGGCTGTGTTCGAGCTTGCCAAGGACGAGGATTTCCCGCCCATGTTTATCGCCAGCCGCAACCAGGTCGATATGGACGAGATGGGCGCCGGCTACGTCAACGGTTGGGACCAGAAGCGCTTTGCCGCCGACATCAAGAAGGTTGCCGACGAGGTGGGCTACACCGGCCCGTACTACCTGTGCCGCGATCACGGCGGTCCGTGGCAGCGCGACGAGGAGCGTAACGCCCACCTGCCCGAGGACGAGGCCATGGAGCTCGCCCGCAAGTCCTTCGTCGCCGACATGGAGGCGGGCTTTGACCTGCTGATGGTCGACCCCACCAAGGATCCCTATCAGATCGGCAAGGTTATTCCGCTCGACGTGGTGCTTCGCCGCACGATCGATCTTATCGACTATCTTGAGCAGTACCGTCGCGAGCATAACCTGCCCGAGGTTGCCTATGAGGTCGGTACCGAGGAGACCAATGGCGGCTTGACCTCTACCGATAAGTACGAGGAGTTCATTTCTCAGCTGCAGCCCGAGCTCGAGAAGCGCGGCTGCCCCATGCCCACCTTTATCGTCGGCCAGACCGGTACGCTCACCCGTTGGACCGAGCAGGTTGGCCATTACAACTTTAAGAACGCCCGCGAGCTCGCCGACATGGCAAAGCGCTACGGCGTGGGCCTGAAGGAGCACAACGCCGACTACCTGGACGACGCGACGCTGCTCGAGCACATTCCGGCTCACGTGACCGCTTCCAATGTCGCCCCTCAGTACGGCACCGAGGAGACCCGCGCCTACCTCAAGCTCTGCGCTACCGAGCAGATTCTGGTCGACAACGGCCTGTGCGACGATCCCTCCGACCTGTATCACACGCTGCTGGTCAAGGCTATCAAGACCGAGCGCTGGCGCAAGTGGATGACCGGCGATGATGTCAACCTGCAGGTTGACGACATTCTGGCCGACGACGAGCTCAGCCTGAAGATTCTGGATGTCTCCGGCCACTACGCGTTCAACGATCCCGAGGTCAAGGAGCAGGTCGAGAAGCTCTATCGCAACCTCGCTGCCCAGGACATCGACGGCAAGCGCTTTGTGATCGAGCACATCAAGCGCCCGATTAAGCAGTACGTCGTCGGTCTTAACCTCAAGGGCGTCACGAGCCGCATCGAGAAGGCTCTCGAGGACTAAGTAGTTCCGGCGTTTTGACAAACGCCGGACCGGTCGACGCTGCGCGAGCATCTGCCGGGCAATCTGGCGCTCAAGCCGTCGCTCGCGTACCAAAGTACGCTTCGCTCCTCTTTCGCACCACCTTGCCACGGCAGCTGCCCGCTCGCTGACGTTGGTTCGACCAGTGATTGAGCCGTTGTCCTTAGATTGCTAGCTATTCATTCGAAGGAGTTTGTACCATGAAGTTCTTTATCGATACCGCCAACCTTGACGAGATCGCCGAGGCCAAGAGCTGGGGCTGCCTTGCCGGCGTCACCACCAATCCGTCCCTGTACGCCAAGACCGGCGGTAAGCTCGCCGACTTTGAGCCCCATATGCTCAAGATTGCCGAGCTCTGCGAGGGTCTGCCCGTGTCTGCCGAGTCCACCGCGACTACTGCCGAGGGCATGATCGAGGAGGGCAAGCGTCTTGCCGCCCTGGCTCCCAACATTGTGGTCAAGCTCCCCGTCTGCGAGGCCGGCCTCGCCGCCTGCCGCGCGCTGGCCGATGCGGGCGTGCGCGTCAACATGACGCTCGTCTTCTCGCCGACGCAGGCCCTCATGGCCGCCAACGCCGGCGCTCGCTACATCAGCCCGTTTGTGGGACGCTTCGATGACATCGCCGAGGACGGTATCTCGCAGCTCGACAACGTTGTGACCTGCATCAAGAACTATGACTGGACTGGCAAGAACGTCGACGACACCGTCGAGATCATCACTGCATCCGTCCGCACGCCCAATCACGTGACCCAGGCGGCGCTGCTCGGTGCCGATATTGCGACCGTCCCCATGGCCGCTCTTAAGAAATGCCTGCATCACCCGCTGACCGACCAGGGCCTTGCTTCGTTCGAGGCCGACTGGAAAAAGGTCGTCGAGGCACAGTAACGATGGTTCTGCCGGCCCAGCATTTGTTATGCCGGGCCGGCGTGCTCAAGAGAGGAAACTCCATGACCGATCAGGAACTGGCCAAGATTGCCAATGAGGTTCGCCGCGGTATTGTCACGGGTGTCCACGCCGCCAAGTCGGGGCATCCGGGCGGGTCGCTTGGCGCCGCCGACATTATGACCTACCTCTACTTTGAGGAAATGGATGTCGACCCGGCAAATCCGAGCCGCGCCGACCGCGACCGCTTTGTGCTCTCCAAGGGACATTGCGCTCCGGCACTCTATGCCGTGCTCGCCGAACGCGGGTTCTTTCCCAAGGAGGAGCTCGAGACGCTCCGTCATATCGGCAGCCGCCTGCAGGGCCATCCCAATATGAATGACACGCCGGGCGTCGACATGTCTACCGGATCGCTCGGTCAGGGTATCTCCGCCGCGGTTGGAATGGCGCTCGCCGCAAAGCACTGGGGTGACAGCTACCGCGTCTACACGCTGTTGGGCGACGGCGAGTGCGAGGAGGGGCAGGTGTGGGAGGCGGCCATGTTCGCCGGCAACCACGACCTGGATAACCTCGTCGCTATCGTCGATCACAATGGCCTGCAAATTGACGGCAGTATCGACGAAGTTAACTCGGCTATGCCGCTTGCCGACAAGTTCCGTGCCTTTAAGTGGCATGTGATTGAGCTCGCCGACGGTAACGACATGGCGCAGATTGCCGCCGCCTTTGCCGAGGCTCGCAAAGTGAGCGACTCGCCTGTGGCCATTATCGCCGAGACGGTGAAGGGCAAGGGTGTTTCCTTTATGGAAAACCGGGTGGGCTGGCACGGCAAGGCACCCAACGATGAACAGTTTGAGCAGGCCATGGCCGAGCTCGCAGCAGCAGGGGAGGAGCTCTAATGGCAGACGTCAAGAAAGTCGCCACGCGCGTTAGCTATGGCGAGGCACTTGTCGAGCTGGGCAATGAGCACGATGACTTTGTGGTTCTCGATGCCGACCTGGCCGCCGCCACGCAGACCGGCAAGTTTAAGGCTGCGTACCCTGAGCGCTTCTACGACGCCGGCATTGCCGAGAGCAACTTGATGGGGCTTGCCGCCGGCATTGCAACCACGGGCCACGTCGCCTTTGCGAGCACCTTTGCCATGTTCGCCGCCGGCCGCGCGTACGAGCAAGTGCGTAATTCCATCGGCTATCCGCACCTCAACGTCAAAATCGGCGCCACGCATGCGGGTATCTCGGTCGGCGAAGACGGCGCCACGCATCAGTGCTGCGAGGATATCGCGCTCATGCGCACGATCCCGGGTATGACGGTGATCGTTCCCGCCGATGACATCGAGGCTCGCGCTTGCGTGCGCGCCGCCTATGAGTTTGAGGGCCCGGTTTACATGCGCTTCGGCCGCCTGGCAACACCGGTCATCAACGATCACGAGGACTATGATTTCAAGATTGGTCGCGGCGTGGTCGTGCGCGAGGGGTCCGATGTGACCATCATCGCTTGTGGCCTTATGGTTGCCGAGGCACTTGAGGCTGCCGAGGCGCTCGCTGTCGATGGTATCGATGCCGAGGTTATCAACATGCACACGATCAAGCCGCTTGATGAGCGCCTGGTAGTTGCCAGCGCCAAGAAGACTGGTCGCGTGGTCACTGCCGAGGAGCACTCGATTATCGGCGGTCTTGGCGAGGCCGTGGCCTCGGTACTCGCGGAACAGCATCCGGTGCCGATGCGACGTGTCGGCGTGCGCGATGTGTATGGCGAGTCCGGCCCTGCGGTCGATTTGCTGCACGAGTACGGTTTGGACGCCGACGGTATCGAAGCTGCGGTCAGGTCTGTGTTGTAAGGAAGGTTTCCATGGGATTTGTATCTGCCAACCAAGTGACGATCGGGTATACCGCCGCCTCGCGCGAGGACGCCCTGCACTATTTATCCGAGCAGGCCATCGAGCTCGGTTTTGCCGATGACGCATCTGCCGTAGAGGCTGCCTTTATTGCTCGCGAGAACGAGGCCGAGACCGGCCTTGTCGCCGGTTTTGCCGTTCCGCATGCCAAAAGCGACGCGATCCACACGCCGGGCGTTGCCGTGCTTAAACTGGCCGAGCCCGTTGAATGGCCGAGCTTCGATGGGGTGCCTGTCGATGTTGCGCTCGCGCTGTACGTGCCTGCCGGCGAGGCTGGAACCACGCACCTGCGTTTGCTCTCCAAGGCTGCCGTGATGCTGATGGACGCCGGCTTCCGTGACAAGGTGCGCGCAAGCACCGATCCCGTTGAGATTGCGGAGCTCATCAATAGCGGACTCGAAGACTAGAACGGTCATCCCGTTCAATCAATCGATCCTTCTCCAAGGAAAAGGGCCGCGACGCCATAGAGGTGTCGCGGCCCTGTTTGCGTTTCCCCAGATAAAACCTGCCAAAATAAACCTGTCGCTTTTTGGCAGGCTAATCGTGAGTTATTTCACCGCAACTTAGGGCACGGTTAGGAAGTGTGCACCTTAAAGAGTGGAGCCCTTGATTAGAGAGATTGCGCTCGTCTCTCTAAATGTCTCTCTAAAACAAGGCGCTTATCTCTCTAAAGTTAGAGAGATATACGAAACGTTAGAGAGATAAATCTATTGTTTTAGAGAGACGGAATGCCAAAATTCGTCCGTCCGCTACCATCTGCCAAAAATGGAGGATAAAGGGCTCATCGAAGTAATGGGTTCGTCGACGAGCCGCAACCGCCGCTATCGGAAGAAGTAGATGCAGGCGAGTCGCCCCTCTTGTGTCTCTCGAAGTGAGATGGGTGCTAGGGGGGCGACTGCCTCGCGATATTTCCCCAGATAAAACCTGCCAAAATAAACCTGTCCCTTATTGGCAGGTCAGTTAACGCAGTGCAGGTTGAGCATATGCGAGCGAGCGGGCTCCGGGTGCGGTAAGGTGACGTGAAACAAGCGGGCGCTGACCTTTTGGTCGCGCCCGTGAAGTTGAACGTCAGATTGCCGTGCCCGGGGCCCGCGCAGCGCCGAGCAGTTACGCCGTTTGTAAAACGGCGTAACCTAAAGGTTCATGTTGCCGTGAATGTAGGGGGTGACCTCGGGGGAGATATGGTCGCAGCCCAGCTCGCGCAGCGCGGACTCGATGGCGGCGGGCAGCGGGGTTTTGCCCTCGGCATCGACGGCGTTGCCACCGAGGGCAGCAATCTTGGCGACATCTGCGGGTGCGGCCTCGATATGCATGCAGCCGCCGACCAGGCGCGCGCGTACCTGTGCCAGATCAAGATCGTGCAGGTAATCCTCGCAGGCGCGGATCAAATCGACCTTCTCACGCGTAAGCTCCTCGCCCGTGGGGACGCGCGTGGCAAGACATGCTCCCGCCGGCAGGTTCCAAACGGGATAGCCCCATGCGCGCAGCAGCTCGCGCTCTTCGTCCTTGGTAAAGCCGACCTCCATGAGAGGGGAGCGTACGCCGAGCTCTTCTGCCGCACGCATGCCGGGGCGGTAGTCACCGCGATCGCTTGCATTGCTGCCATCGATGACGGTGGGAAAGCCGAGCGACTTAGCGTGGTTGACGATGGCGGTAAAGCCGGCGTGCTTGCAGTGGTAGCAGCGATTAGCATCGTTGCAGGCTACTTGGGGGAGCTGCAGCTGATCCACCGAAAGATTGAGCACGGGGAGCTTAAAATGTGCCCCTTCATTGGCTTGTCCATCAACGGACCGCTCAAACGAGGCCTGTTCGGGCGTGCCGATGAGCGGCGTGGTGAGATGGACGAGGAGGGTATTGGCAGGCATGATGCGGGCGCATACGGCGGCCAAAAAGCTGCTGTCAACGCCGCCGGAAAACCCGATAGCCACGCGCCCGTATGCCAAAAGCAGCTGTTCGAGCGCCGATAGCTTGTCTTGAAGCTCCTCTGCGGGTGCCGTGGTGTCTAAAATCATGAAACGATCCTTATCGTTGAGTACTCGATCGAAAACTATAATCCTAATGCGTTACTTGCCATAAGACTTCTATCTGTGTAACGAAAGTGCAATATGGCATATACGTTATATACAAGTTGCCAAATGCGGTAGAGTTGCAGCAACGCGACAGCGAGAGTCGATGGGGGACCGATATGATCAAGGCTGTTATTTTTGACATGGATGGAACGCTGGTCGATACCGAGCGTTTGGGGATTAAGGCCTGGAAGGCAGGCGCCGCTGAGCTGGGGCTCGCGATTGATGAAGCGCTGATCCATCAGTTTATCGGCCGCACGCTGCCCGATGTTATGGACATCCTCGTTAAGCATTATGGCAGCCACGAAACCACCGAGGCGATCTATCGTCGCCACAAGGAGATTCGCGACGAGATGGTCAAGACCGAACTGGAACTTAAGGCCGGCGCCGCCGAGTGCCTAGACGAGCTGCTGGCTGCGGGCTATCACGTGGGCCTAGCGACGTCGTCGCGCCTCGTTACGGCCGAGCGCAACCTTAAGATGGTCGGTCTTTTTGACAAGTTTGAAACGGTAACGTGTGGCGAGGACGTCGTGCACGGCAAGCCCGACCCCGAGATGTATCTGCTCGCCTGCGAGCGTGCGGGCTTTGCCCCCGAGGAGTGCGCCGTGGTCGAGGATTCGCGCAATGGTTGCGTCTCGGGCATCACGGCCGGCTGCCATGTCTTTGCCGTCCCCGATATTGTGCCGCTGCCGCAGGACGTGGTGGATGGCTGCGAGGCCGTGCTCGATACGTTGTTCGACCTGGCGGCGGCAATCAAGACTGTGCGCTAGAAAATTGCGGCGTTGAAACGAGCGATTGCTCACGTTTGCGCTTAAGCAAAAGGGGTCCGGCAATGGTCGGGCCCCTTTTGCTTAAGCGACGACTTAGCATACTCGCGGGCGTGCTATAGATACGCACCGAGGTTGATGGCCGTGGCGTCGGTCTGGCTGCTTGCCTGGGTGCTGGCGCGTTCCAGTAGGAACGGACGTACCAGTTCTTGGCGGTTGATATCCTCGGCGGCGACTGCGGTGACGGTACGCACTGCGGAGCCGACGCGGATATGCTTGATCTTTGCCGGGGCCTTGTTCTCGATTTGCTCCATCAGCAGTTGGACACCCTTGCGGCCAATCTCGTAGCCCGGGGGCGCTACCGTAGTGAGCGGGACCGATCCGCTCCAAGCGAGCGGGTTGCCGTCGCATCCGGCCACGCGTACTTGCCCGGGGACAGAGATGCCCTTGTCGACCAGTGCCGAAACGACACCCGAGGCCAACACATCGGTCAGGCCGACGACAAAATCGGGACGTTCGTCCGCGGGGCGCTCGGCGATTTGGGCACCGATGCCGTAGCCGTCGGCAGCGGTATTCCATTCGCCGGCGTCGATGACTTCGATCTTGATATCGGGGTGCAGGGCGAGCGCCTTATGAATGCCAAGGACGCGCAGGGTGAGTTGCATAAATGCTGCTCGGCCGACGACGACAATATGGTGCGCGCCGCGGGCGATGGCAAGTTCGGCAATGATGCGACCCTGGGCCTCATTGTCGGCCGCTACGTAGTAGCCGGGCTCGGAGCAATGGATGTCCAGATGGACGATCGGCACGGGCATCTTGGTCATGGCGGGGTGCCAGTCGGGGGATGCCATGGGCTGAACCATGACGCCGGACATCTGGGTGCCCATAAAGTAGCGCAGGTAATGGTCCTCGAGAATATCGTCGTTATCGGCGTTGGCGATGAGCAAGTCGTAGCCGTGCTTGCGGGCCTCGTTGTGGGCGCCGCTGGCGATTTGGAGCGAAAAGCCGTGATCGAGACGGGGGAGCACCAGGCCAAAGGACTTGGTGGCGCCGCCCGCGAGCTGACGGGCGCTTTGGTTGGGCAGGTAGCCAAGGCGACTGATGGTCTCGTTGATGAGCTTGAGGGTCTCGGGGCGCAACTTTTCGGGATGGTTGAGCGCGTTGGAAACCGTGCCCAGCGAAACCCCGGCCTCGCGCGCGACGTCGCTGATTTTTACCTTTGCCATAGCGGCCCCTTTGATGCGTTTCAAGTACAAGCCAGATTGTAGCATCCCAAACCTACCAAAAAGGGACAGGTTTATTTTGGCAGGTTTTATCTGGGAAAACGCCGTTGCCAACGCGACCACCACGAAGGGGACAGGTGCTTTTGTGGTGGTTTGGACCGGCTGGACGTGTGTGCATCGGGTGGTATCTAAGTTGAGATACCACTTCTGGTATATCAGCTTGCGTTTGCGTGAGTACAATACTCGAACGTTATACGTCTCAGCGCCCCCTGTGCGTGGACGTCTTGCAGTCACGCGAACGAAGGGATTTATCCTATGTGCGGAATCGTCGGCTACACCGGCTCTGATATTGCAAAGAACATCCTGGTCACGGGCCTCAAGCGTATGGAGTATCGCGGCTATGACTCCTCGGGCGTCGCGCTCGAGGTGGGCGAGGGCGCCGCGGCGCACCTCGATGTCATCCGCCGCGTGGGTAAGGTCGCGGGCTTGGAGAGCGAGCTTTCCAATATCGACAGCGACGCTACCTGCGGTATCGGCCACACCCGTTGGGCCACCCACGGCAAGCCCTCCGTCGTTAACGCTCACCCCCACACCAGCTGCGACGGTCGTATCGCCATCGTCCACAACGGCATCATCGAGAACTTCGCCGAGCTGCGCGAAGAGTTGGAGGGTCGCGGCCACCACTTTAAGAGCGAGACCGATACCGAGGTCTTCGCGCATCTGATCGAAGAGGCCTATGCCGAGACGCACGACCTGATGGCCTCCGTGCGCGAGGCTTGCACCCACGTGGTCGGTGCCTATGGTCTGGCCGCCGTGTGCGCTGACGAGCCCGGCGTGATCGCCGTGGCCCGCAAGGATTCCCCGATCGTAGTCGGTGTGGGCGAAACCGGCTCCTATGTTGCTTCCGATGTCATCGCGCTCATCGACGCCACCCGCGATGTCGTGGTGCTCGAGGACGGTCAGTTTGCCAAGCTCACGCCCGCAGGCGTCGAGTACACCGACGAGGCCGGCAACGTTATCGAGCCCAAGGTCACCCACATCGACTGGGACCTGGACATGGCAGAAAAGGGCGGTTATCCCGACTTTATGCTCAAGGAGATTCACGAGCAGCCGCGCGTCGTGCGCGACACGCTGGTCGGTCGTATGACGCCGGCCGGCGAGCTCGACATCGACGAGCTGGGCCTTTCGCTCGAGGAGCTCAACGACATCGACCGCGTCTACGTGATCGCTTGCGGCACCAGCTATCACGCTGGCCTCATTGCCAAGAATCTCATTGAGGGCTGGGCTCGCATCCCCACCGAGGTGGAGGCGGCCAGCGAGTTCCGTTATCGCAATCCCATCATTACGCCGACGACGCTTGTCGTTGCCGTGTCCCAGTCGGGCGAGACGGCCGATACCCTTGCCGCCATTCGCGACGCGCGCATCAAGGGTGCCAAGGTCTTCGGCATCACCAACGTGGTGGGCAGCCCCGTGGCGCGTGAGAGCGACGGCGTCATCTACACCAAGGCCAACAAGGAGATCGCGGTCGCCTCGACCAAGAGCTTCATCGGCCAGGTCGTGAGCCTTACACTTTTGGCCCTGCTGCTGGCGCAGGTCAAGTACCGCTTGACCACCAAGCAGGCGCGCATGCTGTTCCGCGAGCTTTCCGATACGGCCGAGCAGATCCAGTGGATTTTGGATACCCAAACCGAGGCCGTTCATGAGGCCGCGCTTGTGTGCAAGGACGCGCAGTCCGCGCTGTTCGTGGGTCGCGGCATGGGCGCAGCCATTTCTTATGAGGGCGCGCTTAAGCTCAAGGAGGTCAGCTACCTGCATGCCGAGGCATATGCCGCCGGTGAGATGAAGCACGGCCCCATCGCGCTGATCGACCCGGGCTTCCCTGTCATCGCCGTGGCCACCAAGAGTGCCACCTACGACAAGACCGTGTCGAACCTCATGGAGTGCAAGGCTCGCGGCGCCAAGGTCATCGTCGTTGCTACCGAGGGCGACGAGGAAATCAACAAGATTGCCGACTGCATCATTCGCGTGCCGGCCGTCCGCGACGTGTTCAGCCCCATCACGGCGAGCGTTCCGCTGCAGCTGCTCGCCCGCGAGGTGGCCATCCTGCGCGGTTGCGACGTCGACCAGCCTCGCAACCTGGCCAAGAGCGTGACCGTGGAGTAATTGTTGTTCCGCCGTTCTGGCGACCAAGGCCCGGCTCCGTTGTGGCGGAGTCGGGCCTTGTTTCATTTGACCAGGTAAAACCTGCCGAAATAAACCTGTCCCTTTTTGGCAGGTTAGCGGAGCTTGCTGGTCTCGAAGTACTTGGGATATTGGTCCAGGACCTCGGTCTGGTTGCGGAACATCATATGCAGGTGCTTGCTGACCAAAAAGCTCGCCTCGATGGGGTCGCGGCCGGCGATGGCGCGGCGGATTTGCTTGTGCTCGTTAACAATCTCCTGATTGTCGAGCCTCTGCGTGGCGGCGCGCAGCCAGCGGAAGCGCTCCAGGTCGGCATTGGTCGCCTCGAGCCACGACCACACGGTGCTGCGGCACGCGATGCTAAAGATCATGCGGTGCATGAGGTTGTCGCTTAAAAAGAATCCGATGCGATCCTCTTCGGCCATGGCCTTTTCCTGCAGCGCGATGGCTCGGTCGAGCTGCTCGATACCTGCCGAGGTGGCACGGGCGCAGCACTCCACAATCACCTGTTTTTCCAGGTGTTCGCGAATGTAGCAGGCGCTCTCGGCAAAGGTGAGGTTGATGGGCGAGACATAGGTGCCGCTTTGGGGCACGGTGCGCACCAGGCCCTCTTGCGCCAGACGCACCAGTGCCTCGCGCACAGGGGTACGCCCCATATCCAGGTCGTCGCAAAGCTGCTTGACGCCTAGCTTTTCGCCCGGCTTGTAGTCCAGGTAGACGATTTTGCGTCGAATGGTGTGGTAGGACTGGTCCTGTAGGCTCGTTTCCTGCTCGCCGACGTGCATCGATTCTTCCATAGTGCCTCACAACCGTTCTATCACACTCATATATCAGCTGTTAATTATGCCGCGAATCAGCTCTCCGCGGTGGGTAATTCGGCTGTTGCCTGAGAACTATTGCGGCGTCCTAGTCTTTGTTTGCACAAGGCTGTGCTCAATATTGCCGTATCATAAGCCGTCGCAAACGTGAAATAGAAAGAAGGAATCCCATATGCAACTGGCAAATATCGTACGCGAGCGCTGGAAGGGCGTCTTGTTCTGCCTGATCATCGCCATCCCCGCGACGTTGCTCGGCAAACAGATTGAGGTGGTCGGCGGTCCGGTATTTGCCATTCTCCTTGGCATGGTTCTGGCGCTTGTCTTTCCCAAGAATCGCCGCGAACAGCTCGCCGCCGGTGTCACGTATACGTCTAAAAAAGTCTTGCAGTACGCGGTTATCCTGCTTGGCTTTGGCATGAACCTCTCCCAGATTCTGTCCAAGGGCGCCCAGTCGCTGCCGATTATCGTGGCGACGATCTCGACCTCGCTTGTCATCGCCTTCGTGCTCTGCCGCGTTATGAACGTGCCGGGCAAGATCGCGACGCTTGTGGGTGTGGGTTCGTCGATTTGCGGCGGTTCTGCCATCGCCGCGACCGCACCCGTCATCGATGCCGACGATCGCGAGATTGCCCAGGCCATTTCGGTCATCTTCCTGTTTAACGTTATCGCGGCGCTCGTGTTTCCGACGCTCGGCGGCATGCTCGGGCTGACCAACGAGGGCTTTGGCCTGTTTGCCGGCACCGCCATCAACGACACCTCGTCCGTAACGGCTGCGGCGAGCGCCTGGGACAGCATGCATCCCGGCGCCAATGTGCTCGAGAGCGCCACGGTGGTCAAGCTCACCAGGACGCTGGCCATTATTCCCATCACGTTGGTCCTCGCATGCTGGCAGATGCATCTGGCACGCAAGGCCGGCGGCAACGCCAAAAGCACGTTCTCGCTTAAACGTGCGTTTCCCATGTTTGTGCTGTTCTTTGTGCTGGCGAGCGTGATCACCACGGTGCTTCAGCTTCCTGCATCCATCACGGCGCCCATCAAGGAGCTGTCGAAGTTCTTTATTGTGATGGCCATGGCGGCTATTGGCTTTAATACCGATATCGTCGAGCTGGTCAAAAAGGGCGGCAAGCCCATCGTGCTGGGCTTTTGCTGCTGGATTGGCATTGCGTGCATGAGTTTAGGAATGCAACACGTACTGGGAATCTGGTAGAGAAGTAGCTTGTTTGCGTGCTGCGTGCTTCGTGCTGGTGAGCGCATGCTTGCGGTGGAGCGATAGGAGCTCTTGCGGGTATGGCTTGTCCGCAGGTTTATAAGTCCCGAAGAGCTCTTATCGCCCCGCCAGGATGGCGATGCGGGGCAACACCTATACTCGCAGGACGGCGCTTTCTGCCCTATAGTGTTTGGTAAGCAATATCGTTCAATTTTGAAACACTCGGTCGTACGACCGTCGGCGGTTGCACGACGCCGCGGACAGGGGCAAATCATGGATAGCGATGCCAAACTGAACATCTTGACCGATGCCCTGGCTGCTGCCGGGGCCTCGGCATTGGCAATCGATGCGCATGGGGACGTCGCGATCTCGACCATGAATGACGCGGCGCTTGAGCGGGATGTGGCGGTTTTTGTCGCTGAGCGCCTCGACCGTATAGGAGACGGCGCGCGTCTGGTTATGGGGCGTGCGGGTACGCGCCTGAGCCTGACCGTTCGCCCCACCGACAAAGAGGGCGGGGGCCTTTGGGCCGTCGTGGTCCGCGAGGTGCGCGGTGCCGCGGCGCATGCGGGCGTCGAGTGGCTCAACGCCGACGAAGTTGAGGCCCGCTACGAATCGAGCGCGTACGGCATCGTTGAGGGTGCCGCTGCGGTGGCTGCACCAGTTGCCGAGAGCTACGCGCGCGGTGTGCCCCTTATGCTCGAGGGTGAGCTGGGAGCGGGTCAGGTTGAGATCGCCAAGCGCCTCTATCTGGACGGTCCTTTTGCCGATCAGCCCTTTGTTTCCGTTGCGCTCGATGAACTCACCGATCGCGGTTGGCGCCATATGCTCAAAAGCTCCGAATCGCCGCTGTTCCAAACGGGGCTGACCCTTTGCATTGAGGGCTGGAACGCGGTTGGCCCCCAGCGCCTCCGCGAGCTCGTTTCCACGATGGCCGACACCGCGTTGGCGACGCGCTGCCATGTGGTGCTGACGGCGAATGACATGCCGGGCGGCAGCGAAAGTGATCAAGCCGCCTTTGTGACCGAGCGCTTCGCCTGTGCGGTGAGCGTGGCGCCGGCAATCGCCGAGCAGGGAGCCGCGTCGACGAAGGTTGCGCGCTATTTGGAATATCTCGCTGATGCATTTGGGACGGCAGCGCCCACGCTGTCTGCCGCGGCGACGAAGACGCTCGATGCTTACCGCTGGCCGCGCAACTATCTGCAGCTCCGCGAGGTCTCGGAACGACTGTATATATTGGTGGGGGCGGGCACGGTGGACCGCGCTGTGGCGGAGGAAGTGCTCGCCCAAGAGGACGTGATTAAGACCGCAACCTTTGGCGCCCCGACGCTCGAAAGTGACCTGTATATCCTGCGACCGCTGGCCGATACCGAGCGAGATATCGCGCATCTGGTTGTAGATCATCTCCACGGCAACCGAACCCGTGCGGCGGAGGTGCTGGGCATAAGCCGTACAACGCTGTGGCGCTTGCTGAAGGACGATGACCGTTGAGCGAGGCGCCCGTGACCGCGCGCGACGCGTGTGCTACAGTCCAAAGCGTTATTGTTTCGATTCGGTTACGGCGTGCGAGGGCATATGGCTGAGACTTCAAAACCGAGCCGCAGAAGGCGGAGTGCCGCGCCGGTCAACCGACGCACAACATCGGTGACGTGGGGTAAACACGCCTCGGGGTTTGACGGCTCGTTCAAGCGCACTAAATACGGCTATCCTTCGGCAAGCGCCCGCTTGGCCATGCAGGCAGAGTCCTCGCTATGGGGCCGGAAACGCGTGGTGGGCTCAAAGCTCAAGCACGATGGAACGCTCGGTTACATCAGCCGCGGGGCGGCTCGCCGCAGCGGACTCAATCCGGCTGGTTGGCATCGTTATGTTCCGATCGCGGTCGTCGTTGCAGTGATCGTCATCGCACTCGCTGCGCTTGGCTACGCCGGCGGTGGCGCCAACTTGGACGCAGTGTTTAAATCGCCCGAGCTCGCGCATGCAGGCACAGAAGTTGTCGAGGGCGCACAGACCCAGACGGGCGTTGCGCCCCAGCGCGGTATCGTTGCGGCGGCCTCAACCATCGCCGATGCGCAAAAGGACGAGGACGAACAGGGCGATGGCGCCGAAACGGCCCAGACGAACGAAACGACGACAACGGCGACGTCAATATAAGTTGCGAGTGGGGTAGCTAAAATAGCCCCGTCCCAAATTAGCCACCCCGCTGACGCTCCTGGGTTACCTTACGTAGATGATGTTGTCGCGGCGGGGTTTGGGCTCGGGTAGCGTGTCCTCGGCGTAGCCAAGAATGCAGTTACCGACACCGCGCAGACTGCCGTCGGCGGGCAGGCCCCAGCTGGCCAGCAGCTCCAGGCCCTCGGGCGAGTCAAAGACCTCATGCGCGCGGTGAATCCAGCACGAATCGACACCCAGCGCATAAGCGGCGTTGAGCAAGTTGCCCATGGCGAGCGAGCCGTCTTCCAGATGTGTGGGCACGCTGCGGTCAACCAGCACCACCACAACGGTCTTGGCGCCATAGAAGGGGTCGCTGTTGCTGCCCATGACTTGCGCGTTGAGCTGCGAGAGACGCTCGACGGTCGCGGGGTCGGTGACGGCGACAAACGTCACCGGCTGGCGGCCCATGCCGCTCGGTGCATATTGGCCGGCTTCGATAATACGTGCAAGCTTTTCGCCCTCGACGGGACGATCGCTGTAGTTGCGGCAGCTGCGGCGGTGAATGAGTGCTTCGATAGTCTCCATGGTGTCTCCTTGCGGTGGCGTTGCAGATGCCCCGTTCATACCCGTCGGGCTTAAACGATAGACGGTCAATTGCCCGGCCAAAAGGATAGATTCCAATTGGGAAAGTAGGTTTGCATAAAAGTACCTTCAGAATGTGACAAACAAATGGGATGGTTAAACGTTTTATCCCGTCTACCCTGCGGTTTTTTACCACTTGCCTAAATGACGAACGCATAACCTTTGATAAAGGTTTTACTAAAGGAGTACCAACGTTTATCAATGCGCCGTGGTGGCGCCGGGCCAGGAGGTAACATCATGTTCCAGGCTGGAGATGTCGTCGAGACCGATTTCGAAGGATTTCTGAAGCTGCTGCGTTCCAAGACGCGCGCTTTCGTGTCGATCAACGACCACGAGTACTACATCACGCACACCGATGGCTATTGGCGTGTTCAGGATTGCGAGGCCCTCAACGACAAGGGCCACTTTACTGACTGCTCCGAGCTGGTCAACACGGTCTGCGAGGTCGTCGAGCTGCCGTGGATTGCCGGCAAGAGCCTGCATGACAGCTTCTCGGGCGCCACGGTCTATGAGGCCGTCGCCGCTTAGCAGGCAATAAAACCCGATTTTCACGTGACCGCTGGCGCCGCCCCCGCGCCGGCGGTCTTTTTTGTCGATATGCTTATGTAGAGCCGACCATAGACAACGAGGTTATTGACGATAGTCAAAACTCGGACTAATGTAGAGATATTAATTGGTCAAAACTCGGACTATCGAATGCTGGGAGAGATGAATAGTGCAGTTAGCCCGGTCGATTTCGACCGGATGCTCAACGGGCTTGATCGTATCTATTCGGAGTTCGCGCGCACTTGCGGTCTTTCGGACTGCGCCTACTGGATGCTCGTCGACACGAGTGCAGCGGGCGGAAGCGTTGCCGTGAGTCGGCT
>CBCSNQ010000035.1:0-18806 GCA_965141565.1 uncultured Collinsella sp.
CCCCGAGCGCCTGTATAAACAGGGGGTTTTGGTCCGCACGTGCGACTCGTTTTCGATACTGTCCCGTTTCTGGTGCCGCGTCGCCGTGCGCACGCACAAGGAGAATGCCCGGCTTGCGAAGGCGTTCAGCCGCGCGCTTCGGGCGGAAGGTGCATCGGGCGAAGGCGAACCCGACGAACGGGACGGCGCTTCTTGCAGCGGCGCTATGGCGGGCGCGGATGGCCGAGGCTCGGCGAAGGAGGTCGAGACCCGTGGGTAGGGCGAAGCCCATCATGATCCAGGGCACCATGTCGAACGCGGGGAAGAGCCTGCTTGCGGCGGGGCTGTGCCGTGTGCTTTCGCAGGACGGCCTGCGCGTGGCTCCCTTCAAGAGCCAGAACATGGCGCTCAACAGCGGTGTCACGGCCGACGGGCTCGAGATGGGGCGCGCTCAGATCATGCAGGCCGAGGCGTGCGGCATCGCGCCCGACGTGCGCATGAACCCCATTCTGCTCAAGCCCGAAAGCGGCCACCGAAGCCAGCTCATCGTGGCCGGCAAGGAGCAGGGAGCCTTCGCTGCGAGGGACTACTTCGCGCGAAAGAAGGCGCTCATGCCGCAGATTTTGGAGGCGTTCGATTCACTCGCGGAGGAAAACGACGTCATCGTTATCGAGGGCGCCGGCAGCCCCGCCGAAATCAACCTTGCCGAAAACGACATCGTCAACATGGGGCTCGCGCGCGCCGTGTCCTCCCCCGTGCTGCTCGCGGGCGACATCGACCCAGGCGGGGTGTTTGCCCAGCTTTACGGTACGGTCGCGCTCCTTTCGCCCGAGGATCGCGCGCTTTTGCGGGGGCTTGTGGTAAACAAGTTCCGCGGCGATGTGGAAATCCTGCGCCCGGGTTTGGCCCCGCTCGAGAAGATGTGCGGGGTTCCCGTCGTGGGGGTCGTGCCGTATCTTACGCTCGACCTGGACGACGAGGACTCGCTCGCGCCGCGCCTATCTGTCCGCGAGGCGCGCGGCGTCATCGACGTCGCCGTCGTGCGTCTTCCGCATCTGTCGAACTTCACCGACTTCGACCCGCTTTCGCGCGTGCCCGGCGTGGGCGTGCGCTACGTTTCCTCGACGACCGATCTGGGCCGACCCGACCTGGTGGTGCTCCCCGGCTCGAAGACCACGCTCGACGACGCGCGCTGGCTTGCGGCTAGCGGCATCGGAGCCTGTGTACGCGCGCTTTCGGGCGCGGGCACGCCGGTGCTCGGTATATGCGGAGGCTACCAGCTTTTGGGAGACGAGCTTTCCGACCCGCACGGCAGGGAAGGCGCTGGCACCGCGCGCGGGCTCGGGCTCATCCCTGCAAGTACGGTGTTCAAGGAGGAAAAGCGCCTCGCTCGGTCGGAACTGCGCATCACGGGCGCCCAAGGCGCGTTCTCGGTGTGGAACGGCATGACGGCGCGCGGGTACGAGATTCACGACGGCGAAACGATCGTCTCCTGCGCCCCTGCGGGCACGATTGGCGGCAAACCAGAAGGCGCGGCCTGCGGAAACGTGTTCGGAACCTATCTCCACGGCCTGTTCGACGAACCGGGGGTGGCGCTCGCCCTCGCGCGCTCGCTCGCGCGCATGCGCGGCCTGCCCGAGAGCGTCGTGGGTGCTGCGGGCGCGGCGTCCGCGGCCGATCACCGTGCGCGCGAGTTCGACCGCCTGGCCGACTCCGTGCGCGTGGCGCTCGACATGGAGTATGTCTACCGCATTATCGAGGAGGGCGTATGATCCACGTGTATCATGGCGACGGCAAAGGCAAGACCACGGCGGCGATGGGCCTCGCCCTTCGCATGCTCGCCGCAGGCCGCCGCGTCGTCGTCGTGCAGTTCCTGAAAGACGGCGAAAGCGGGGAGGTGCGCCTGCTCGCCGAGCATTTCGGCGTGCCCGTGTTCGCGGGGAAGGCGTCGGACAAGTTTACCTGGTCCATGACGTCGGAAGAACTTGCCGCGACGCGCGAGCTGCACGATGGGAACCTCGCTTCCGCGCTCGCCGAGCTCGAGGGCGCGCAGGAGGGGCTGCTCGTGCTCGACGAGGCGCTCGACGCGCTTTCGAAGGGGCTTGTCGACGAGGCGCTCGTGGACCGCGCGCTCGATATGTCCGCGCGCGGCGTCGAAGTAGCGCTCACCGGGCGCGCGCCTTCCCGCAAGATCGTGGAGAAGGACGATTACATTACCGAGATGCGGTGCGAGAAACACCCCTACGCTCAGGGGATATGTGCAAGGGAAGGGGTGGAGTACTAGATGGATTCCAAGGAGATGGCGCCCGGCGACATCGAGCGGCGCAGCTTCGAGATCATCACCGAAGAGCTCGGCGGCCGCACGTTCCCGCCGCTTGAAGAGCCCGTCGTGAAGCGCGTCATCCACACCACTGCCGACTTCTCGTACGCCGATTCCCTCGTATTCACCCATGACGCCGCGCACTGTGCTCTCGACGCACTGCGCGCTGGGGCCACGGTGCTCACCGACACGAACATGGCGCTCGCAGGCATAAGCAAGCCCGCGCTCGCAAAGCTCGGCTGCAAGGCCGTGTGCTACATGGCCGACCCTAATGTCGCCGCGGCTGCGCGCGCCGCGGGCACGACTCGCGCCGTTGCGAGCATGGACAAAGCTTGCGGCATCGAGGGTCCGCTCATCGTGGCCGTCGGTAACGCCCCCACGGCACTTCTGCGCCTCGCCGAGCTCATGGACGCGGGGAAGATTGCGCCCGCGCTCGTCGTTGGGGTGCCGGTCGGGTTTGTGAACGTGGTCGAGGCGAAAGAGGAGCTACTCGCGCGACGCGTGCCGGCCATCGTCGCGAGGGGTCGCAAGGGCGGTTCGACCGTGGCGGCCGCCATTATGAACGCGCTGCTCTACCAGATCACGCGCCCAGGCGGCCCGAAGTGACGGCGCCCGCATCCGCGCCGGCGCTGCGCATCTTCGCCGGCACCACCGAGGGCCGCCTTCTGTGCGAATGGGCGAGCGGGGCGGGCATCCCCGCCCGTGCCTACGCGGCAACCGAGTACGGAGGCGAGCTTTTGGGCGAGCTTCCGGGCATCGAGGTGCATGCGAGCAGGCTCGACGAGGCCGACATGGAGCGCGAGCTTTCCGGCGCGCGCATCGTCGTCGACGCCACGCACCCCTTCGCTACGCTCGCAAGCGGCAACATCCGAGCCGCTTCGCTCGCCGTGGGTGTACGATGCCTGCGCCTTGCGCGCGCGGCCGAGGCGCTGCCCAAAGGCGTCGTGTCGGTCGCGTCGATCGCCTGCGCGGCGCGCTTTCTCTCCGAGAACCCGGGTCGCGCGCTTCTCACGACGGGGAGCAAGGAGCTTGCTCCCTATACGCGCGTCGCCGATTTCTCGGAGCGCTTCTTCGTGCGTGTGCTCCCGCTGCCCGGTGCTATAACGAAGTGCATCGACGCGGGGTTTTCGCCGTCGCACGTCATCGGCATGCAGGGGCCCTTCACCCGCGAGCTCAACGAGGCGATGCTTCGGCAGGTGGGAGCCCAGTGGCTTGTGACCAAGGACTCGGGAACCGTAGGCGGCACGGCCGAGAAGCTTGCCGCCGCGCGCGACGTGGGAGCGCGCTGCATCGTGGTCACCCGTCCCGTCGAGGGAGACGGGGCCCTTTCGCTTCGGGAAGTGGAAGACGCGCTCTTACGGGAGTTCGCGCGCTAGGCGCTCGCCGCGCCTGCGTTCCCTCCCGCCCGCGAGGAGGAGCGCCTCGAGCAAGCTCGACCCGTACAAGCCCATCATCCGCCAATAGCTCGAGGGTGACGCCCGGAACTGGCGCAAGCAGCCCCTCAATAAGTTGCGGTGAAATAGTGTCTGTTTTTGAAGCTAGATAGCATATCCAGTCCCTAATTCACCGCAACTTGTTGGTGGTGGCTTACTGGTAGCGTAGGCACTCCACCGGGTCGAGCTTTGCCGCGCGGCGAGCGGGATAGAAGCCAAAGATTACGCCGATGCCGACCGATACGGCAAACGCGATCAACACTGTCGTAATGGAGAAGCTTGGCGTGATCGTCCCGGTAGCTCCAAACTCGCTCATGATGCCCGAGCTTGCGGCAAAGAACGTGAGTCCCCATGCCAGCAGATAGCCAATCAGGACACCCAACAGTCCGCCGGTGACGCACAGCGCCGAGGACTCGGCCAAAAACTGCGCGGTGATATCGCGACGACTGGCGCCCAGAGCACGGCGGATGCCGATCTCGCGGATGCGCTCAGTCACGTTGGTGAGCATCATATTCATAATGCCGATACCGCCGACAAGCAGCGAGATACTGGCGACAGCACCCATGATGAGCGAGAACGCGCCCATAAAGGAGTTGAGTGCATCGATGGCGCTTTTCATGGATGTCGCCGATACACTGTCGTACTCATCCTCCTCCTCGATGCCCTTCATCGCGCGCACCTTGGACTCGATGGTCTTACAGAGCTCATCCATGTCCGTGCCCTCGGCGGCAAGTGCCGTCACGCTGGGGAATGAGGGATTCTCGTCGCCAAACAGGCCTGAGATGGTTTCGCGTGGCATATACAGCGTGAGCGAGCCCATGGAGTCGCTGCCGCCATCAATCACGCCTACAATCTGCACCTCGCCGTTGGAAACCTTGATGGTTTTCCCCAACGCATCCTGTTCGTTGCCGTAAAGCTGATCGGCGCCGTTGCGGCTGATGAGCGCCACGCGCGAGCCTGATTGGGACTCGGCCTGGGAATAGGTGCGCCCCGCAACGAGCTTGCTGGCCCCCACGGCGTCGAGCATGTCGCTATCGACACCTTGTGCCATGACGGTATAGCTTTTATCGCCGGTCTTGTACTCGGTATACGCGCTGTCGACAATGCCGATCTGCTCTATCTGCGGCACCAGTTTTTGAAGCTTCTCGATGTCCGACTCGGTGAGTTCTTGCGACGAATAGATTTGCACCATGCGTGCCGCATTGAGGCCCAGGCTGTTGACCAGGCTGTTTTGGATGCCGCCGATGAGCGAAGTCATGGCGATAACCGAGGCGATGCCGATGACAATGCCCAGGATGGTGAGCAGGCTGCGCCCCTTGTTGGCCTCGAGCGAGTGAAGGGCTTCCTGGATGAGATCGCGGGCGCTCATGCCATCTCTCCTTTCGGCGGGTTGGCGGAGGCGGAAATCATGGGCAGGCTATCTACGGCGCTGCGCAGGGTCTTCGGTGCATGTGGAATATACGCGCCGTCGTGAATGCGACCGTCGCGGATAGTCACGGCACGGTCGGCCTCGGCGGCGATGCCGGGATCGTGTGTGATGAGCACGATGGTTTTGCCGCGCTCCTGAAGTCTATGGAAGGTCTCCATCACAAGCGCTCCGGTCGCGGAGTCCAGGTTTCCCGTCGGCTCGTCGGCCAGAATGATGGGCGGGTCATTAACGAGGGCGCGCGCGATGGCGACACGCTGCATCTGGCCGCCCGAGAGCTCGGATATGCGGTGGTCCCAGTGGTCGACCGGTAGCGTGACGGCCTGCAGCGCGTGAACGGCGCGCATTTCGCGCTGGCTACGGGGCACATTGGTGTAGGCCAGCGGCAGCATCACGTTTTCGATAACCGACAGGCGCGGCAGCAGGTTGAAGCTCTGAAAGACAAAGCCAATGCTCAGGGCGCGGACTTCGGTGAGCTCGTCATCATCGAGCTCGGCCACGTTGAGCCCTTGCAGGTAATAGTCGCCCGCCGTCGGTTTATCCAGGCAGCCTAGGATGTTCATGAGCGTTGATTTGCCCGAGCCCGAGGGGCCAGTGATAGCGACGAATTCGCCGGGATTTACCGCCAGGCTCACGTTGTGCAGGATGTGGGCGCAACCTGCCTCGCTCTCAAAGATGCGGTGCACGTTGCGGATGTCGATAACGGGACGCATTACATGTCCTCATCGGCAGACATACTGCCAGAATCTGCGCTGTAGCCGCCGTCAGCCGTTGCGTCCGCTCCGGTGTCCATGACGAGGGTGTCGCCATCGCGCAGCTTGGTAACCGGCACGTTGGGGTTGATCTCGTTGCCCTGGTCGTCGCGCTTGACCTGTGTCTTGCCGACTACGGCTTCGTTGTCGTTTTGCGTCACGACGGTCACATTCACGCGACGGGTTTGCTTGCCCTCGTCATCGGTTGTCACGTTGACGTAATAGTGTTCGCCGTCTTCGGTCATGAGCGCCATCGTCGGCACCATCACCACGTCGTCGAGCTGCTCGGTCACCACCGATACCTCGGCCGTCATGCCCGGCTTCAGGCGCGCGTCGGGCGCCTCGATGAGGATGTCGACGTTAAAGGTCACGCTGCCGCCGCCGTTGGCGGCGTCGGAGTTTGCCATCGACGCGATAGCCGTGACGGTGCCCTGGCTCACGATATCGGGAAACGCGGGATACGTGACGTTGGCGCTCTGCCCAACGGCGATCTTGGCGATGTCCTTTTCGCCCACCTGCACGGTCACCTTCATCTTGGATAGGTCGGCGATCTGCATGCACTGCTTGCCGCCGCTCGTATCGCTTTCGCCCATGATCATGCTGCCTGTTACCGTGGCGCCCACCTTGGCGTTGAGCTCCACGATGCTACCCGAGCTCGGGGCCGTGACCGTACGGCTGGCGGCTTTGGCATTCGCCTGTTCGAGGTTTGCCTGGGCCGATGCGAGGCTGCGCTGCGCGGCCGATACGGCGTTCGTGTCCGCTGATGCGTCGGAGACGCCAGCCGCTGCGGAAGCTCCATCGACGTCCGTCGTTGGGGTGGCCTGCGCGGCAGCTGCGGCTTTCTTCGCGTTGGTGAGGTCTTCCTGGGCGGCTGCAACTGCACGCTGCGCCTCGGCAACGCTGCGATCGAGCTCGTCGTTTTTAATGGTCATTAACACGTCGCCCTCGTTGACGGATTGGCCTGCCTGCACGTTGATCGAATCGACCGTGCCGTCGACAGAAGGGGAGACCACTGAGGACGAAATAGGTTTGAGCTGGCCTTTCGCCTCGACCGTTGTGGTAAACGTGCCCTCGGTCACCATGTCGGTCACAGGCCCGCTAGCGCCCTGTGGCTGCGCATTGATAACAAGGGTTGCGACAATGGCAATGAGCGCGATGGTACCCACGACGCCGGCGGCAATACCGCGTCGAATCAGCTTTTTGCGTCGACGTTCGGCACGTTTTGCCTTGAGCTTGGCATATGCTTCTTCATCGGAAATCTCGGCCGTATCGTTCGTGCGTCCGCTCTGCTTGTCGGCATGCACGTTTGTAATTAGAGGAATCGTTTCGGTGACATCTTCGGGCGTGTGCTCGGTATCATCCGGGCCCGGGGTGGTCGTGGGGACATTCGGCATAGCGTCTCCTTTATAGAAAGTACCTCGATAAGTATATGCGCCCACCGGTTGGGGCGGGCGCATGGGACGGTTTCTTTCGGAACTGTTAGATTGGTCGCAGCAGCTCCATGTTGTAGGAATGTACGCGTTGCACTACGAGTGGACAACCACGCACAGGCCGACTTTGATGCAGTCGTGAAGTGCCTTGGCGTCTGCCAGGCGCAGGTTGATGCAACCGTGGCTGCCGCACCACTTGTACGACTCGGCATTATCGAAGCTCTTGTCGTTTTGCCAGGTGGCATCGTGGAAGCCGATCATGTTGCCCTCAAAAGGCATCCAGTAGCTCACCGGGCTCTCGTATTTGGGCTTACCGGTCTCGGGGTCCTTGGCTCCGATCAGGGTGCTGCCGCCGTCGTTGCTGTTGATCTGCCACACGCCCTCGGGGGTGGCGTCTTCGCCCGGTTTGCCGGAAATAAAGTTGGCCTCCCACACGATATTGCCGTTCTCGTCGTAGTAGCGCGCGTGCTGCTCGGACAGATCGACATCGATGTATGCCTTCCAGTCGGGCTCTCCCTTTGCGGTAAAGGTGTCGGCCTTCTGGGAGTACTTAATCTCGATTTCACCGGTCTGCTTGTTGTTAATGGCGTCCTCGACCTGCTTGGCGAGCGAGCTGCTGTCGATGGACCAACCAAAGTCGCCGCCTTCGACGGCGCACTGCTTGCCATCGGCGCGCGTCCACCAACGAGTGGAGCCCACGGTATTAAAGCCGTTGGCGAGCTCGGCTGCCCAGCTACTGATCTGCGTCGTATCGAGCGTGGGGTTGGCCGGATCGGCAAAGCTGATCCACTGCAACACGGAGCTGCCGTCGACCTTTCCGGCATCCTCGCCGTTGAGCTTGAGGGTCACGTTGACGCCCAGGAAGTTGTTGGCGGCATCGCATGCGGCCTGAATCTGATCATCGGTCAGCGTTCCATTGAGCGGTTCATAGGCATCGTTGCCGAGCTTGGAAAGATCTACGGTCTCGGCCAGCGAGGCAAGCTCGAGCTCGGCATACTTAATGACATGCTCGCGGTTGAGTTTTTCGTTGGAGCGCGCCTTCTCGACGGTAAACTTGCCGGCCTGCTCGTCATAGGAGCTATTGGCCTCGAACGTGCCCGAACGCCCCTCGTTAAACTCGTCGATGGCGGCGCCCAGATCCTTCTCAAACTGCTTTTGGTCAAAGGTATCGGAGAGCATGGACAGGTCGACGTCTTGATCAAGATCGACTTCGTTGGAGGTAGCGGTTGTTTTGGTCTTGCCGCTTAAGGATTCCACAAGGCGGACCGGCCAAATAAAGGCTTCGTTGTGGCTGATGATTTCTTTTGCAGCAGCTTCACCGTCGACGATGGGTTCATCGGACTCGGGCTGATAGGTCCAGCTAAAGTCATCTCCTGTCACGGTGAGTTTATAGTGCTTCCATGCCGAGTTGACCTTGGTGGCGGCAGACGACGCGTTGGAGAACGAGACGTCGACGCCGGCGACGGTGGTGTTGGGGTAGGCTACCTGCGAAAACGCTACGACGCCTACGATATAGACAATGACGATTAGACCAAGGACGACAAAGAGCGTTGTCTTTTTGCCCGACTTATTGTTCTCGGCGGACTTGCGCGCGGGGCCACGATCGCCTCGAGCGTGCGTGGGGGGCTGCTTGGGCGCATTGCCGTTTGCCTGACGCTGCTGACGTTGTTGACGCTGCTGTCGCTGTTGGTTCGGGCGTTGGGAAGCGTTTGCTGCACTACGCTGCTGACGGTGGCTCGGCGCGATAGGACGCGGCGACTGAACGCCGCCGGTGTGCCTGTTCGGCTGCTGCGGATCGGGAATCAGTTGAGTTCGATCGTTTTGCGACATCGTATGCATATCCTTCGATTTTCGCCTTGCGGTTCATCGTGTTTTTACTGGGCTTGCATTATAGCGATTGCCCTGCTGTTTGTGGTACGGAAACGGTGGCATTCAAAAGAGGTGGGACAAATGTCCCACCTTTGAGTCGTTCTTTGCCGCTATCCGCACACACCGCATTTTGCACAGGCCGAAAGTGCGGCCGGAGCCTGCGCGATGCCGCCCTTTGCCGTCTCGCGCAGCGTGGCTGGCAACGCGTGGCCCACCGAGAGCATTACATGTGCCATCTGGTCAAACGGCACCAAGCTCTTAATGCCTGCGAGGGCGAGTTGTGTCGAGCTAAAGGCCGCTGCTACGCCGATGGCGTTGCGGTTTTGGCAGGGCACCTCCACGAGGCCACCGACGGGGTCACAAACGAGGCCCAGCAGGTTACTCAGCGCGATGGAACTGGCGTCGAGCGCCTGCTCGGGCGTGCCGCCGAGCATCTGCACCAGTGCGGCGGCTGCCATGGCGGCGGCGCTTCCCACCTCGGCTTGGCAGCCGCCCTCGGCGCCGGCAACGCAGGCGCTTGTGGTGAGGTTGAGGCCGATGGCGGCCGCGCAGTAGAGCGCGTCCATGACCTGCTCGTCGTCGAGCTGCAGGTGATCGGCAAGCGCCAGCACGCAGCCGGGCACAACACCCGCGGAGCCTGCCGTGGGGGCGGCGACGATCACGCCCATGGTAGCTGAGCGCTCGAGCACGGCCATGGCGCGGGCAACGGCGTCGGTCTGGACGGTGCCCATCAGGCTTGCACTCAAATCGTTGCAGCGGGTTGCTTCGACGAGCTTGGCCTCGCCGCCGATAAGCCCGCCGAGCGAGCGCTGCGGATTGGCGATGGGGGCCGTTGTCTCCTCGCGCATGACGTCGAGCACGCGGCGCATGGCGGCGACGGCGTGGGCCTCCCCGGTCAGACGTGCCTCGCGAACGGCCATGACGGCACCGATGCTGAGTCCCAGTTCCTCGCACGCATCGAGCAGCTGCTCGCCGTCGTCGAAGATCTCCTTAGCCGAGACGCCGGGGGAGAGCGACGAGGCAGAACCGGGGAGCTCGATAAAGGTCGCGTAATCGACATTGTCGAGCTTGCGGAGCATGGGGACGACGGTGTCGTCGGGCGCACCGTCGGTCTCAAAGACGGAGTAAGCCTGGCCGCCCACTTCGGTGCGGTAGGTGCGGCAGAACGCGATGTTCACATGGGCGTAGGCGAGCAGGTTGGTGAGCGCGGCGAGCACGCCGGGAACGTCCTTGTGCGCCACGAAGAGCGTGGAATACATGCCCGAGATGTCGACGCCGACGCCGTTAATGCGGCTGATGCGCATCTTGCCGCCGCCCAGGCTCTCGCCGCGGACCTGTGCCGTGGCGCCCGTGTCGTCGACCATGTCGATGTCGACGGTATTGGGGTGGATGGAGGCGTCGTCGCCCTTGATGTCAAAGTGATATTCTAGGCCCTGCTCGCGCGCGAGGTCGAAGGCCTGCTTGATGTTCTCGTCATCGGTGTCGAGGCCCAGGATGCCCGCGACGAGCGCACGGTCGGTGCCGTGGCCGCGGTAGGTGTGGGCGAAGGAGTTCCACAGGCCAAAGGTGGCTTTGGTGATGCGGCCTTCCAGCAGGCTGGCGGCAACTTGGGCGCAGCGTAGGGCGCCGGCGGTGTGCGATGAGCTGGGGCCGACCATGACGGGGCCCAAGATCTCGAATGCCGAGGTCGTAGCTAGTGTTTGCGGCTTGCCTGCCATGGGTGCTCCTTCTCTATCCCGTCGTTCCGAGGGCTTTGGTATTTGGTCGCCTGCTCTACAGTCCTGGCTCGCACGGAGGCCACATTAAGTGGCCTCCGGCTCGTGCGGAACTCGCGATCGACCAAATACCAAAGCCCTCGGAACTTAGGATACATGGTAGAGGCGCTCATGCTGCAAAATCCATCAGCTGGAGACCTATTCTGTGCTCCATGTCGACTCATCTTCACCACCGATTAAATAAAAAAGAGGTACCGGTTGTTTCGGTACCTCTTTTTGGTGCGTTTCTATTTGGCTGTAGCTTTAGCCGCGTGCTTACAGGCCGCAGGCTGCTTTGAGTTCTTCGACTCGGTCGGTTTTCTCCCAGGTGAAGTCGGCGTCTTCGCGGCCGAAGTGACCGTAGGCTGCCGTCTTTTCGTAAATCGGGCGACGCAGGTCTAGGTCGCGGATGATTGCGCCCGGGCGCAGGTCGAAGGTCTTCTCTACGGCCTCAACGATCTTGTCCTCGGCGACCTTAGCGGTACCGAAGGTGTCGACCATGATTGAAAGGGGCTTGGAAACGCCGATGGCGTAGGCAAGCTCGACCTCGCAGCGGTCGGCCAGGCCGGCGGCGACCACGTTCTTGGCAACCCAGCGCGCGGCGTATGCGGCGGAGCGGTCAACCTTGGTGCAGTCCTTTCCGCTAAAGGCACCGCCGCCGTGACGGCCGTAGCCGCCGTAGGTGTCGACGATGATCTTGCGGCCGGTGAGGCCCGTGTCGCCCATGGGGCCGCCCACGACAAAGCGACCGGTGGGGTTCACGTAGATGTCTGCGTTATCCCACGGCATGTTCTCGGCAGCCATGACCGGAGTGATGACGTGCTCGATGAGGTCGGCCTTGATCTTGCCCATGTCCTCGATCTCGGCGGCGTGCTGCGTGGAGATGACGATGGTTGTGACCTCGACGGGCTTGCCTTCCTCGTAGCGCACGGTGACCTGGGTCTTGCCGTCGGGACGCAGATAGGCGAGGGTACCGTCGTGACGCACGGCGGCCAGGCGCTCGGCCAGGCGGCTTGCCAGGTAGTGCGGCATGGGCATGAGGGTCTTGGTCTCGTTGGAGGCATAACCGAACATCATGCCCTGGTCGCCGGCACCGATCAGGTCGATCGGGTCGGTGGTAGCGCCGGTCTGGGTCTCGAAGGACTCGTCAACGCCCTGGGCGATATCGGGCGACTGCTCGTGGATGAGGCTCATAACGCCGCAGGTATCGCAGTCAAAACCGAATTTGGCGCGGTTGTAGCCAATGCGGCGGATAACGCCGCGGGCGATTTCCTGTACGTCGACATAGGCCTGGGTGCGAATTTCGCCGGCGACGATGACGGTGCCGGTGGTCACGAGGGTCTCGCAAGCGCAGCGGACGTTCTCCACGTTGGCAGGCACGCCGTTGGGGGCGATGTAGCCCTGCTCCTGTAGCTCTATTTCTTTGGCGAGGATTGCGTCGAGGACGGCGTCGCTGATCTGGTCAGCGATCTTATCGGGATGACCTTCGGTCACCGACTCCGACGTAAAAACAAAGGACCCGTGTTGGGGCGGGATGGAACGAAGTTCTTCTGACATGATTGTCCTTTCAAAAACGTGTCCCGGCGACCGTTACCATTCCGCCGGGCTCTCTATGCAAGGGCACATCATAGCGCGTAAATCAAACATTCACACCCTTTCCGCACCTACTCATTGGGGACAGACATAAATGGCCGGCCGGGTACTCATTGGGGACAGGCTTAAACGAACAGTCTTACCTAAATGCCGACAGGTTGCCCAACGACTGGTCATTTAAGTCTGTCCCCAATGAGTAGGTCGGTGCCCTTTGTGCGGAGGTTGCTTTGATGCTTTATACTGGTGCGGTTAGACATCCATCCTGCAATCGAGGAGATTTCCATGGCATCAGACGTTCGCGTCCGCTTTGCACCCTCACCGACGGGCAAGCTGCACATCGGCGGCGCCCGCACCGCTATCTATAACTGGGCTTTCGCCCGCGCAAACGGCGGCACGTTCATCCTGCGCATCGACGACACCGACCCCACCCGCTCCACCGACGAGAACACGCAGATCATCCTGCGCGCCATGCGTTGGCTGGGCCTGGACTGGGACGAGGGTCCCGAGGTGGGCGGCGATTTTGGCCCCTACGCCCAGACCGAGCGCCTGGACCTGTACAAGCAGGCCGCTCAGAAGCTTTGGGACGAGGGCAAGGCCTATCCCTGCTTCTGCACCAAGGAGCAGCTCGACGCCGACCGCAAGGCCGCGCAGGAGCGCAAGGACCCCTTCCAGGGCTATCAGCGCCGTTGCCGCGATCTTGATCCCGAGGAGGCCCGCCGCCGCATCGAGGCCGGGGAGTCCTACGTCCTGCGCATCAAGGTGCCCGAGAACCGCGGCGACGTCGTCATCCACGACGCCGTCCACGGAGAGGTGACCTTCGACGCCAAGGAGCTCGACGACTTTGTCATCTTCCGCTCCGACGGTACGCCCACGTATAACTTCGCGACCGTCGTCGACGACGCCATGATGAAGATCACCCACGTCATCCGCGGCGACGACCACCTGTCCAACACCCCGCGTCAGGTCATGGTCTACGAGGCCCTCGGCGCTCCCGTGCCCACGTTCGCTCACATCTCCATGATCCTGGGCGCCGACGGCAAAAAGCTCTCCAAGCGCCACGGCGCCACCTCGGTGGAGGAGTACCGCGACGCCGGCTACCTGTCCGACGCCTTTGTCAACTACCTGGCGCTGCTCGGCTGGTCGCTCGACGGCGAAACCACGATCATCCCGCGCGATGTCCTGGCCAGCAAGTTCTCGCTCGACCGCATCTCCAAGAACCCGGCGACCTTCGACCCCAAGAAGCTCGACTGGGTCAACGCCGAGTACATCAATGGCATGTCCGATGCTCAGTTTGCCGACGAGATCATGGTTCCCGAGCTGCACGAGGCGGGTCTCATCGAGGGTAATGTCGAGTACGGCGAGGATTGGATCGACGCGCTTGCCGCCATCGTTAAGCCGCGCACCAAGATGCCGGCCGACGCCGTGACCGTCGCCGCTCCCATCTTCGCTACGGCCGAGACGCTCGAGTATGACGAGAAGTCCGTCAACAAGGGCCTGGCCAAGGAGGGCATGGGTGCCATTCTGGATGCCGCCAAGGCCGCGCTCGAGGGTGTGAACGAGTGGACGGCTGCCAACATCGACGCCGCGCTTGAGCCGCTGCCCGAGCAGATGGACCTCAAGAAGCGCGTGGTGTTCCAGGCCGTGCGCGTCGCCGTCTGCGGCAACATGGTGAGCCCTCCGCTGGGCGAGACCATGGCGCTCGTCGGCCGCGACGACTGCCTGGCGCGCATCGACCGCGCCCGCACGATGGCGCTGTAATCGCTGCGCAAACGTTTGTATCCGAGCCCCGTTCACCCCGAGCGGGGCTCTTGTTTCTGTAGACGTATGGGATAGGAGGTGCTGGGGCCATGGCCGAGCAACTTTCGCTGTTTGGTTCGCCGGAACCGGAGGAGACTCCGGCGAAGCCCGTGCCTGCCGCTGCCTCGGCTCAGCCTAAGCTTGCACCTGAGCCCATCGCCGCCTATGCGAGCGTGGTTCTCGACATCCCGACGCGCGCGCTGTCCGAGCCGTTTGCTTACGGCATTCCTCGGTCCCTTGCCGACGAGGCGCAGATCGGATCCACAGTCCTGGTCCACTTTGGTAACCGTGCCGCCGCAGGCTATATCGTCGATATCGCGCCCGAGCTGGGCGACCTGCAGGGCAACAACACCCTCGATCCTGCGCGCATCAAGCCTATCGAGGCTATCCTCAGCAAGCCGCTCTTTACCGCCGAAGCCGCCCGTATCGCACGCTGGATGAGCCGCGAGTACGTCGCAACGCTTTCCGAGTGCCTGCGCCTGTTCTTGCCTCCGGGCGGCAGCCCGCGCGTGGTCAAGGGTGACGACGGCGTGTGGACGGTTGAACGTCCCGCCGTCAAGCCAATCCAAAACCGCTGGGTCATGCTCACGCCCGAGGGTTTCGACTATACGCCGCCCAAGACTGCAGTTCGTCAGCGTCAGCTCATTGAGGCGCTCCAGTGCGGCCCGGTCACGACGCGCGACCTCAACCTTCTCTATAACAGCATGTCGGCGACCATCAAGGCGCTCGAAAAACGCGGCGTCGTGGTTGTGGAGGAGCGCCGCGCTTGGCGTGGATGCAGCGAGCAGACCACGCTGTCCTCGGCAAGCGGCAAGGCGCCGGTCGCACTTACCAACGGCCAGCAGCAGGCGCTCGCGCAGATTGAGCGCGCCCGTCTTGACGCCCACGGAGACGTGGTCCTTGTCGACGGCATCACCGGCTCCGGCAAAACCGAGGTGTACCTCTCCGCCATCGAGCGCGTGCTCGCAGCCGGTCGCTCGGCGTGCGTGCTTGTGCCCGAGATCTCGCTGACGGCCCAAACCGTCGGCCGCTTTCGCTCGCGCTTTGGTGAGACGGTTGCCGTGTTCCATTCGCGCCTTTCGGCCGGCGAGCGCCTGGACCAGTGGGATATGGTCGCCAGCGGTGCCGCGCGCGTGGTCGTGGGCGCCCGCTCGGCGCTCTTTTGCCCGCTCAGCGACCTGGGCCTCATCATCATCGACGAGGAGCACGAGACCAGTTACAAGCAGGGTTCCAGCCCGCGCTACCATGCGCGCGAAGTGGCGGCCGAGATGGCGCGTCGCTATCGCTGCCCGCTCGCGCTGGGCTCGGCCACGCCTTCTGCTGAGGCCCTCGACCGCTGCCGCCGTGGCACGTATAACGGTGCCACCTGGACGCGCGTCGAGATGCCCGAGCGCCCGGGACACGCCGTGCTGCCGACAGTCCGCATTGCCGACCTGCGCCGCGAGTTCTCGCACGGCAGCCGCTCTATGTTCTCAAAACCGCTGATGGAAGGCCTGGAGCGTGTGGTCGAGCGCCGCGAGAAGGCCGTGTTACTGCATAACCGCCGTGGCTTTGCGCCGTTCCTTATGTGCCGCGAGTGCGGCTGCGTCCCCACCTGCAACCACTGCTCCACCGCGCTTACGTATCACGAGCGCACGCACACGCTGCAGTGTCACACATGCGGTTCGTCTTGGCGCGTGCAGCCGTATCCCGCGCCCACGAGCCGTTGCCCCAAATGTGGCAGTCGCTACCTGGCAAAAATGGGCTTGGGTACGCAGCAGATCGAGGACGCACTGCACCAGATGTTGCCCGAGGACGTCGCCATTATTCGTATGGATGCCGATTCCACGCGCGGCAAGGATGCGCACAAAAAGCTGCTTGAGAAGTTCGATGCCGCCGATTGCGCGGTGCTGCTGGGCACCCAAATGATCGCAAAGGGCCTCGACTTTCCCGAGGTCACGCTCGTGGGCGTGGTCAATGCCGACTTCGCCCTCAAGCTGCCGGACTTCCGCGCAGGGGAGCGCGCCTACGATCTGCTGGAGCAAGTCGCCGGCCGTGCCGGTCGTGGTGATCGCCCCGGCGAGGTCATCATCCAGACCTACCTGCCCGAGGACCCGGTCATTCGCGCCGTCGCTGAGCATGACCGTTCGATCTTTACCGACTACGACCTGGACCAGCGCCGCGACGCGCTGTACCCGCCTTTTGTTCGCCTGGTCAACATCTTGGTGTGGTCGGCGAACCGAGACGAAGCACAGGACTACATCGGGCGCATTGCAAAGCTCCTCAAGCGCCGTTGGCATGCTGCCGCGCCCGACTTTTTGCAGGCGGGGAGTGCCGTGCCGCAGGTGCTGGGCCCGGCTTCGTGTGTAATCGAGAGAGCCAAGGACCGTTACCGCTTCCATCTGCTTGTGAAGTCGCCCGTGGGGTACCATGTCTCTGATGATATCGACGCCTGCCTCAAAGAGGTGGGCTCTGTGCGCGGCGTGAGCGTGAGCGTTGACGTCGACGCCTATGATTTGATGTAACAACCCGAAAGGATGGCCATGGAAGCCAACGGAATCGTACTGTCGCCCGACCCTCGTTTGCGTCAGGAGTGCGCCGTCATCGAGGAGATCACCCCGGCGATCGAGGCCCTTGCCGAGAAGATGAAGAAGATGATGTTCGACAACGGCGGTTGCGGCCTGGCCGCCCCGCAGATCGGTGAGCTCATTCAACTCGTCACCATCGACTGCGATTACAGCGACAAGAATGACTATGACCCGTACGTGCTCATCAACCCTGTCATTGTTGAGCAGAGCGACCATCTGGTGCCGTTTAGCGAGGGCTGCCTGTCCATCCCCGGCATTAGCTGCGAGATCGATCGTCCCGACCATGTCGTCGTCGAGGCGTACGACCTGGACGCCAACCTGATTCGCTACGAGGCCTCGGGCGACCTATTCTGCGTGTGTCTGCAGCACGAGATCGATCACCTGCACGGCAACACCATGTTCGAGCGCCTTAAGCCCATGCAGAGGATCAAGGCAATCAAGGAGTACCAGGACGCCCTGGCCCGTGGCGCTCGACCGGGCGAGACTGAGTAGATCCCACCGTCCCCTTTCGCCGCAGGGCTTAGGTTTTGCTCCATGCTCAAACAGTCCTGCTCGCACGAAGAGCACATTAAGTGCTCTTCGGCTCGTGCGGAACTGCGCGTGGAGCAATAACCTAAGCCCTGCGGCGAAAGGGGACTGCGTTTTCGTGCTCCTCCTCACCCGGGTGCCGTCGGGCCAGGGAGGGGCGTCTTCGCTGATAGTCTTTGTTGAGAGGGAGCTGCTTTTATTGCGGCTCTTTCTTTGGTTTTGGGTATATTTGTTCTTGTTGAATTGTTATTGCGGATGTGCTTGGTACTTGGCTTTCCGCCGTTATTTGTAGCCGTCTCGGCTTTGGTTGAGGGGAGACGTTCTTTATGCGTATTGTGTTTATGGGTACGCCTGATTTTGCTGTGCCTTCGCTGACTTCGCTTGTTGAGGCTGGGAATGAGATTGCGCTCGTAATTACTCGTCCCGATGCTGTTCGTGGGCGTGGTAAGAAGCTTGAGCCTTCTCCTGTTAAGTCCAAGGCGCTTGAGTTGGGGTTGCCGGTTGTTGAGGCCAATCGTATGACGCCTGATGTTGTTGAGGCGCTTCAGGCTGCCCAGGCTGACATTTTCTGTGTGGCTGCCTATGGCTGCATTTTGCCTGATGAGGTACTGCATATGGCGCCGCTTGGTATTGTGAATGTTCATGCTTCGCTGCTGCCGCGTTGGCGTGGCGCTGCTCCCATTCAGCGTGCCATTCTTGCTGGTGACGAGGTTGCTGGCGTTTCCATTATGCGCATTGGGCATGGCGTGGATACGGGCGCTTATTGCGCGCAGGTCTCGACCTCGGTTGCGGGTAAGCATGCCGAGGCACTGACCATGGAGCTTGGCGAGCTGGGCGGCAAGCTGCTGGCGGATACGCTGCCGTCGGTTGCCGATGGCACCGCCGTGTGGACTGAACAGGATGAGGCGCTCGTTACCCATGCTGCCAAGATTTCCAAGCTGGAGATGCGTCTGGATCCGCAGATGGCTGCGCTCGATTGCGTGCGTCATGTGCTCGCTTCGTCCGATACCGCGCCTGCTCGTTGCGTGATTGCCGGCAAGACCGTGCGTGTGCTCGATGCTGCGTCGGCTGATGTGTCGCTTGGCGAGGGCGCTGTTGCCGTTCAAGCCAAGCGCGTCTACCTTGGCCTTTCCGATGGTTCGGTTGAGTTGCTCGAGGTTAAGCCAGATGGCAAGCGTGCTATGGCCGCTTCCGCCTGGGCTGCTGGCCTGCAGGGCGCCGATCTTTCGTGGGGTGTTTTGTCATGAGCAAGTTGTCTCCCGCGCGCAAGCTTGCGCTCGATGTGCTGATGGAGGCCGATCGCCGCGGCATGTATGCGCGCGACGTGCTGTCCTCTCGCGCATCGGCCAAGGCTATTG
>CBCSNQ010000036.1:0-18561 GCA_965141565.1 uncultured Collinsella sp.
CGAGCGGGGGCTCCTATCTTTTTAGTGCCCTCGGATTGGGTCATAGTGTCTGTCGTTGCCAAAACATCGGCGCCATCTTTGTAATGTGAAAAGGGGCTGAACCTTTGTCACATTCGGTCTGCGACGTTATTTTGTTTGGAGCGAGCGAGGGGTCCTATGACAGTTCGTCGGCTACTTGGTGCTCGTAGAAGGCCTCGATTACGGCGTTAAAGTCGCGGGCGAAGTCTTCCATGGTTCCGCGCCAGGTGGCTCGGCTGGGCTTGCCTTGGCCCACAAAGGCGGTTTGGATGCCGCAATCGGGGGACGGGAAGTCGCGTTTGGGATCGTTGCCCACCATAAGGACCTCGTGCGGCTCGAGTCCCATCACCTCAAGCTGTTCTAGATAGTAGGTGGCATCGGGCTTGCAGCGGGTGGCGTTTCCCATGTGCGTGACAAGCTCAAAGGGGGCGTCGGCCAGCTCGCCCCAACCCATGCGGCACTCGATGGCCCCTTGGGGAAAGCTGGGGTTGGTAAAGAGCGCGCAACGCAGCCCCGCGTCCTGTACGGCCTGGAGCGCGGCGTGTGCGCCCGGCATGGCGTGGGCGTTAATGACATCGTCGTTCTTGTATGGAAGAACTTCGCGCTCGTAGTAGGTAAACGCCTCGTAGATGATGGGATCGGAGAGGCAAATACCGCACCTGCGCTCAACCTCGGTGCGGTAAAACTCAAGATTGGTGCGATTGTCCGTGCCGCTGCGGCGATTGGCGTTGAGGTCGACCAGGATGGTGCCGAGGCGCGCCATCGTGCCACCGCGGCTGCGGCGCCCGATATCCGCGAGCATCGATGAGACATCCTTAAAATAGCGAAGGATGAACGCGTTGAGGTTGATGCTAAGAAGCGTCTCGTCCATATCGAAAACGACTGCTTTGAGCACGCGGGCACCTTTCTCGAAAAATCGATCTAGAATCGTTGGCTCCGGATACTTTACCCCAAAGCCGAATGCCTGGCTGGTTATCGTCAAGTTGCGGAGACGTGTGTTCATAAGATTACGAAAAAGTCTCCACACGAGTAAAAAATCGCAGTTCACGCTTGAAATCGAACTCATTTCCCCGTAACCTATACGAACGTGATTGCATAAGCGTCACATTAGTATCTGTCGGCTCCCGAGTGTTCCTAAACGTTGTGTGCTTGTCGCACCCTTCTGTAGGTCCTAGCAATCGGGGCCCCGTAGTTCGAAAGGGGTCCACCTTTGAGTGAGATTCAGAACTCGTCCATTTTCTCTCTTGACGATGTCAATGAGGAGGAGATGAACAACCTCATCGACGGTACGATTACCGACTTTGATGAGGGCGATCTCGTTAACGGCACTGTCGTTAAGATCGAGCATGACGAGGTGCTCGTTGACATCGGATTCAAGTCCGAGGGCGTTATCCCGGTCCGCGAGCTGTCCATCCGCAAGGACGCTAACCCTGCAGACATCGTTGCACTCGGTGATCCCATCGAGGCTCTGGTTCTCCAGAAGGAGGACAAGGACGGTCGTCTGGTCCTGTCCAAGAAGCGTGCCGAGTACGAGCGTGCTTGGAACCGCATCGAGGAGAAGTTCAACTCCGGCGAGAACGTCGAGGGCGAGGTTATCGAGGTTGTCAAGGGCGGCCTGATCCTCGACATCGGCCTGCGTGGCTTCCTGCCCGCTTCCCTCGTCGACCTCCGTCGCGTCAAGGACCTCACCTCCTACATGGGCACCCGCATCGAGGCTCGCGTCATCGAGATGGACCGCAACCGCAACAACGTCGTCCTCTCCCGTCGCGTCGTGCTCGAGGAGTCCCGTAAGGCCGAGCGCTCCGAGATCCTGTCCAAGCTCAAGTCTGGTATGCGTCTCCAGGGCACCGTTTCCTCCATCGTCGACTTCGGCGCCTTCGTCGACCTCGGCGGTATCGACGGCCTCATCCACATCTCCGAGCTCTCCTGGAACCACGTCAACCATCCTTCCGAGGTTGTCAAGGTCGGCCAGGAGGTCGAGGTCGAGGTTCTCGACGTCGATCTCAACCGCGAGCGCATCTCCCTGGGTCTCAAGCAGACCACCGAGGATCCGTGGCGCGCACTGGTCAAGAAGTACCCCGTTGGCGCTATCGTCGAGGGCACTGTGACCAAGCTTGTCCCGTTCGGCGCTTTCGTCGATCTGGGCGAGGGCATCGAGGGCCTGGTGCACATCTCCGAGATGGCCAACAAGCACGTCGATCAGCCTTCTCAGGTCACCCACGTGGGCGACAAGGTTCAGGTCAAGGTCATGGAGATCGACCTCGACCGTCGTCGTATCTCCCTGTCCATGAAGTCCGCTGCTGAGACTCTGGGCGTCGAGATCGAGGTTACCCCGCTTCCTTCCGAGAAGAAGGACGAGGAGACCGACGCCGAGTAAATCGGTTTGACGATCACTTGTTTTAAGGGATCCGTCCGCAATGGACGGGTCCCTTTTTGCTTTTGCTGCCGAGATGTGCGATGCTGTCCGTGCGTAATACTGCCCGGGCTGTCCATAGGCTATTGGGTTGTCGGTGCATGAAAAATATGCCGACATCCCGCCTCGGGGAGGAGGCGGGAACACACCGAGTAGACGGAGGGGTGTGGAGCGCGGTCGCGTCTCGACTGACGACGTTGCCCATCGACAACCATATTGTACTGCATGGTGTGGTTCTTGGTTTATCGTGTCGAGCGTTTGCGTTGTGCCATTGCCTGCGGCAACGGTGTGTTACACTCTTGCACTGCTGAGTGGGCCAGACGGTCGCGCGATGTGCTGCTTGCAGTACGCGTGAGGAAAGTCCGGGCTCCAGAGGGCGGGATGCCGGCTAACGGCCGGGCGGAGTGATCCGACGGAAAGCGCCGCAGAAAAGAAGACTCCCACCTGCGCCGCAAGGCGTAAAGGGAAAAGCTGAAACGGTGGTGTAAGAGACCACCAGCGTCGTGGCAACACGGCGGCTTGGCAAGCCCCATCCGGAGCAAGCGCGAATAGGAACGCTATGGGCCGGCCCGGTCCGCGTTCGGGTAGCGTGCGTGGAGCTGCATGGTAACGTGCAGACAAGATAAATGACCGTTCACGACAGAACCCGGCTTATCGGCCCACTCAGCACTTTGTTGACGCTGCGAACCCGTCAGCGCGGCAATCTGCCTTTCAAGCCTTCGGGCATGACCATAAGGTCAATGCCCTTGTCTTTCAAGGCACCTTGCTCGCGCTGACGGGTTCTCGCCTTCGACGGCGTCAGCTGGCCGATTTGGCGCTCATTCGTCGGTCGCCGCCATAAGGCGTGCTCCCTCCTCTTTCGGGCCAAATCGACTCAGCTGACGCCGTCTCGCTGTTTTTGCCTGGTCATTGACTTTGCCGTTCTATTTACCGGGGTTACCGGTACTGTCTTTGCCGTATTATTGAGGCTGTTTGTTGCTGCGCTTTATTCTGTTGAGGGGCTTTGTTGGACAGCTATTTTACTCTGCAATCGAATATTGAGGCTTCGGGCGAGTTTGTGGACCGCAAGAGCCGGTTTATTGCCCAGCTGGTCCATATTGAGTCCGAGGATGAGGCGAATGCCTTTATCGAGATGGTTCGCAAGCGTCATTACGACGCTCGACACAATGTTCCCGCGTGGATTTTGGTCGATGGGCGCGAGCGCCAGAGCGATGATGGTGAGCCGAGCCGCACGAGTGGTATGCCGACGCTCGAGGTGCTGCGCGGTGCGGGGCTCAAAAATGTTTGCTGCGTAGTGACGCGCTATTTTGGTGGCACGCTGTTGGGGCCTGGTGGCTTGGTGCGCGCCTATACCGCGGCGACGCAGGCGGCGGTGGCCGCGGCTCAGGAGGCCGGGCAGATCGTCGAGATGACAAGCGTCGTGCCGGTTGACGTGTATGTGGCCTATCCACAGTATGAGCAGGTGCTTCGCTTGGCGCAGGATTCGGGTGCCAAGGTTTCGGATACCGATTACGCGGATACCGTTACACTTCACTTGGTGTTTAAGGCGGGGGAGCAGGAGCCATTTTGCGCCAAGATGCGCGAGCTTATGGCGGGACGCGAGGAGATCGAGGTCGGCGCTCCCGAATTTGCCGAGTTCTGACGGCGACGGCCGGCGTGCTTTTGGATGGATCCCAAGCGCGCCGGCCGTCGTTTTTCTGTTGCTGCCGTTTACTCGGCGAGCTGCTTTAGCACATCGCAGGCGATCTCGATGGCATCGTCGATGCAACCGGGGCAGCTGCGGAGCGGACCCTTATCCGATCCGATGCCCTTGAGCGTGCCGCAGACGGTCGTCGTGTTCTTCTCGCCAAAACGCTTGGCGATTTCGCGCGACAGCTTGTAGGTCTGGCCCTTGGTCTTGGGGTTTTCCATGCCGTCGCTCATCACGAAGCCCATGATGGCCACGGCGCCCGAGATGGCGCCGCAGGTTTCGGTCATGCCGCCCATGCCGGCGCCAAAGCCCTCGGTGAGGGTAAAGGCGACCTGAGGGTCGAGTCCGACGGCAGGTGCGAGCGTGCAGGCGACGGCCTGCGCGCAGTTAAAGCCACGGGCGTGGTATTCGGCAGCCTGAGCCTGACAGGTGGTGATGTCGAGCTGGGCCGTATCGATTTGCTTCATCGTTGTCTCCTTGGTCACGGTGTACCCGCCTATGGTACCCGTGACGGTGCGTGTAATCATCGAGAGCTTCATGTATGCCTCATTTTTATCTATCGAGCAAATGTCCAAGGCTTGAGATAAATGACCCTGATCAATTAGTCCCATAACCTACCTTGGTGATGGGTTGAGAGGGGTGCAGGGTAGCGGTATCGTGAACCGAATAAAACGTAACCCAGGCAAGGGAGCTAGATATGAGCGAGCAGACCATCGGTACCACATGTGTTCAGGGCGGCTATCACCCGGGAGATGCCGAGCCGCGCCAGGTGCCCATCTACCAGTCCACCACGTGGAAGTACGACACGTCCGAGCACATGGGCAAGCTGTTCGACCTGGAGGAGTCGGGTTACTTCTACAGCCGTCTACAGAACCCCACGTGCGATCTGGTTGCCGCCAAGATCTGCGAGATGGAGGGCGGCACCGCTGCGATGCTCACGAGCTCGGGCATGGCTGCGAACTTCCTTGCGATCTTTAACGTTGCCGGTGCCGGCGATCACGTGGTCGCGAGCTCTGCCATTTACGGCGGTACGTATAACCTGCTCGCCCACACCATGGGCCGCATGGGCCTGACCTGCACGTTCGTTGCCCCCGACTGCACCGATGAGGAGCTGGAGGCAGCCTTTGAGCCCAATACCAAGCTTGTCTTTGGCGAGACGATCGCCAATCCCGCCCTCGCCGTGCTCGATATTGAGCGCTTTGCCAAGGCCGCGCACGACCACGGCGTGCCGCTGATGGTCGACAACACCTTCCCGACGCCCGTGATGTGCCGTCCCTTTGAGTGGGGCGCCGACATCGTTACGCACTCCACCACTAAGTACATGGATGGCCATGCGGCCTATCTGGGTGGCGTGATCGTCGACCACGGCCAGTTTGACTGGATGGCCCATGCGGACAAGTTCCCGGGTCTCACCACGCCCGACGAGAGCTACCACGGCGTGACGTATGCCGAGAAGTTCGGTCGCGAGGGCGCCTTCATTACCAAGGCCACCGCGCAGCTCATGCGCGACCTTGGTCCCATGCAGAACCCGCAAGCGGCGTTCTTTCTGAATAGCTCGCTCGAGAGCCTGCATGTGCGCATGCCGCGTCATTGCGAGAACGGCCTGGCCGTTGCCAAGTTCCTGCAGAGCCATCCCAAGGTGCGCTTCGTGAGCTATCCGGGCCTGGAGGGCGATAAGTACTATGACCTGGCGCAGAAGTACATGCCCAACGGTACCTGCGGTGTTGTGAGCTTTGGCTTTAACGGTGGTCGCGCGGCGGCCGAGACCTTTATGAAGAGCCTCAAGCTCGCCCAGATCGCCACGCACGTGGCCGACGCCCGCACTTGCTGCCTGCATCCCGCTAATGCCACGCATCGCCAGATGAACGATGAGGAGCTCATCGCCTGTGGCATTTCTGCCGACATGGTGCGCCTGTCGTGCGGCCTCGAGGATACGGCCGACCTGATTGCCGACCTTGAGCAGGCGCTTGCGCAGTGCTAGGCTAGCTCCGTACAAGGTGCCGATGCTGGCAGAAAGCTTCGGCGACCTTTCGTTCCGATTCCGTAGGCGGGACCCCAATCGCGACTGTTTGCAGGCGATTGCGGCCCCGTTTTTGCGTTGCGCCACTCGAAAGGATGGATATGGAGAAAACTGCAGAGCAGCTGCGCCGCGAGCACATTGCCCTAGAGGGTGACACCCATGGCAAGAACAAATGGGCGATTCTGTTTACTGTGCTCATCATGACGTTTATGGCGTGCCTGGATTCGACCGTCGTGACCGTGGCGCTGCCCGTGATGCAAAAGGAGCTGGGTGTGGGCCTCGATCGCATTCAGCTGGTGAGCTCGGTGTATCTGCTTGCGACATGTGTGGCTATGCTGCCGTTTGGCCGTCTGGGCGATGTGCGCGGCAAGGTGGGCGTATTCCAGCTGGGCGTCATCGTCTTTACGGTCGGCTCGCTGCTTTGTGGCCTTTCGGCCTCGCTCGAAGTTCTTATCCTGGCACGCATTGTTCAGGGTATTGGTTGCGCGGCGGCCATGGCTAACAACATGGGTATCATCACCGAGTCGTTTCCGGCGCGCGAGCGCGGTCGTGCTATGGGTATTCTCGCGACCTTCGTGGCCCTCGGCATGATGTGTGGCCCCGTCCTGGGCGGCATGCTGGTGGCAAGCTTTCCTTGGGAGAGCATCTTCCTCATTAACCTGCCCATTGGCGTCATCTCGTTTATCGTGGGTCTCTACACGCTGCCGCATGTTAAGCCGGAGGCCGGCGAGCGCCCCATGTCCCTGATCGAGGCCGCGCGTCGCTGCTTTGCTAATTCGGCCTTCACCATCAACCTTGCCTGTATGCTCATCGTGTTCGTTGGCATTGGCGCATCCGAGTTTATTTTGCCGTTCTATTTTCAGGACGCCCACGGCTTTGGTTCCGACATCTCGGGCCTGCTCTTTTTGGCGCTGCCGATGGTGAATGCCTTTATCGGCCCTCTTTCGGGTACGGTTTCGGACCGTGTTGGCTGCGAGGGCCCCACGGCGGTCGGCCTGGGAGTGTACGTGTGCGGTCTTTTTGCGGTAAGCACACTCGACGAGCACTCTTCCATCCCTGTGATCGTGTGCTGTGCCGCGTTTATGTCGTGCGGCACGTCGATTTTCCAGAGCCCCAATAACTCGCTGTATATGGGCTCGGCTCCGCGCGAGGCGCTCGGCTTTGCGGGCAGCTTGGGCAGTTTGGCGCGCTACGCCGGCATGGCACTCGGCATTACGGTGGCATCGAATATCTTGTATGGGCAGATGAGTGTGGCGATGGGCGAGGCCGTGACCAGTTTTGTTGCAGGACGTCCGGATGTGTTCCTGTTCGGCTTTCGCTCGGTGTTCTACGTGCTCATGGCTGTGGCCGCTGTGGGCTTTGCGCTCGCTATGGTGCGTTTGGTGAGGATGCGCGCCCGCCATTAGCTTGTGGTGGCAGGCTTGCCACGAATCGGGCCTATCTACTGGTCTTGCAGCTTTATGGTGCGATGCGGCTTGTGGGGCGGGCGGGGGTCGGTCCGTGGTAGACTATCGAACAACGTTTATTAATCGCGCGGTATCGTTGCCGCGAGAAGGGGTTGCGCCATGCAGGAGCTTGAGGATCGTATTCGCCATGACGGCATCGTAAAGGCCGGTAACGTCCTTAAGGTTGATGCCTTCCTCAACCACCAGTGCGACGTTGAGCTGTTCGACCACATGGGTGCCGAGTGGGCCCGTCTGTTCGAGGGTGTCGAGATTAACAAGATCCTGACGATCGAGGCTTCGGGCATTGGCATGGCCTGCATCGCAGCTCAGCATTTTGGCGGCGTGCCGGTGGTCTTTGCCAAGAAGGCACAGTCCATCAACCTTGACGGCGAGCAGTATGCCACGACCATCTACTCCTTTACCAAGCAGAAGGAGTACCCGGTCATCGTTGGCAAGCGCTTCCTGTCCGAGGGCGATAAGGTCCTGATTATCGACGACTTCTTGGCCAACGGCTGCGCGCTCGAGGGCCTTATTAAGATCTGCGAGGCCGCGGGTGCCGAGGTTGCCGGCATCGGCATCGCCGTTGAGAAGGGCTTCCAGGGCGGTGGCGATAAGCTCCGCGAGCGCGGCTTCCGCGTTGAGAGCCTGGCCCGTATCGCCGAAATGGACTGCGAGAACGGTGAGATCACGTTCGCCTAGGCGCGCAGCACAAGCGATTGGTATGCGATGTGACAAAGGGACTGTCCCTTTGTCACATTTTTTGTATGAGGGGAGGTACTGATATGGATGAGAACAAGATGGGATGGCGCGAGTATGCGCGCTTTGCCGAGATGTCGGTCGAGGAGTTGGCACGCGATTGCGAGGTGCAGGTGTTTCGCGCGACGGGCCCGGGCGGCCAGGGTGTGAACACGACGGATTCAGCGGTGCGCATGAAACATGGGCCCACGGGGATTGTCGTGACGGCGCGTGAGAGCCGCAGTCAGTTTCAGAATCGCAGCTGCTGTCTGCGTAAGCTGAGGGCAGAGCTTGAGCGTCGTGGCCGTCCGCCGCGGCGTCGCGTTAAGACCAAGGTGCCACAGCGATCGCGCCAGCGCAGGCTCAATGACAAGCACTTCAACGCGATTAAAAAGGCCAACCGTCGCAAACCGGGCAGCGACGAATGATTTCCTCATAAGTTGCGGTGAAATAGGGACTGTTTTGCGGCTTTTGCTGCATAAACAGCCCCCATTTCACCGCAACTTAGGTGGGGTTAGCGGGTGGGGCGCCAGACGTGGAGGGCTCCACCGAGGACGTCGACCTCGATGCGCGAGGCGACAACGGGCTCGCCGTCGGCTTGGATGGGGTAGTCGGGCTCCTCGAACGTGAGCTCGGCATGACGGCAACGACGCATGCGAACCGGCGGCAGCTTGGTATGGTGGCCGTCCTTGGCCGAAAGAAACATGGGCAGGGCAACCGCACGAGGGACGGGACCGCAGGCGTAGCAGACGTCGAGTATGCCGTCGCACGGGTCGGCGTCGGGGCAGATGCGATAGCCCGAACCATAGGTGGGGCCCAGCTGAATCGCCATGATAATCGCCCTTACGCGCTCGGCGGGCGCGCCGTCAAAGCTGACGGTCATGGGGTATTTGCGATAGCGCAGGCCAAACTGCTCAAGTCCCGAAAGAGTGTAGAGCGGAGCGCCGGCGAGGCCCGTCTTTTTGCGCAGCTCGGTGGTGCCAAGGCCGATGGCGGCATCGATGCCGACCGAAAGCGTCTGGTCGTAGTACTCAGCGGCAGCCTCGCCGCTGCCGCTTGCAGGGCTCCACGAGCGAATGCGCCCGATGTCCTGATGCTGCAGCTCGCAGGTGAGCAGCGCGCCAAAATCCTTGCCGGAGAAATCGTCGATGCCGAGCGTTTGGGCAAAATCGTTGCCGGAGCCTACGGGCAGGACGGCAAGGGCGGGCCGGATCGCCTCATCCTGCGTCATGAGTCCATTGACGACCTCGTGGATCACGCCGTCGCCGCCGAGTGCGATAACGGTGCGATAGCCCGTTGCCTGGGCGGCAAGCTCCTTGGCATGCCCCGCGCGTTCGGTCAGCACCAAGTCAAACTGGGATGCGCGCGCGGTCATGTCCAAAAAGCGCTGCAGGCGCTCGGCAACTTCGCGCGCCGCACCCGACTGGGCGGCTGGGTTGGCGATGATGAGCGTGCGACCAAAATCAGTTGCGTGCATGGGGCGACTCCCGGCGTGTGACGTGACGGTGCGGTCGCGCTCAGGTCGAATTGCCCCCGATTGTGGCTGCACGGCGAATACTAACGTCTACTCTATCAGGTCGTTGTGGCGCTCGATAGCCTCCGCTACCGTACCGCCCTCATCCACAATAAGCGAACGGCGCTTGGGTGAGATGATGCGCTGGGCGGGGTACACGCCGCGGTGTCCGCCGGTTAGGTAACTGATAAAGGCCACGATGACAAAGAACCCGGCGGCCGTGCCGTGGAACAGGTCGATGGCCATCATGCAGGTGGTGATGGGCACGTTGAGGCCGGCGCAGAACACGCCGAGCATGCCGAGAGCCGCCAGAAAACTGGGGTCGAGCCCGGTAACGCAACCGATCCAGCCACCGAGTGCCGCACCGATGCCAAACAGAGGCGTGACCTCGCCGCCTTGGAAGCCGGCGCCTAGGGTGAGCGCCGTCACCACGAGCTTGATGGATGCGTCAGCAAGGGTAGTGTTACCGGAGAACCCGGCGCCTGAGAGCCAGGTGGCAAGGCCGGCGTAGTTCCAGGCGTCGAGGAAGGCATAGGCGGCCAAAACCACGAGTGCGCCTATAAGTGCGCGAACAAGGTAATTGGTGATAAAGCGACCGTACAGGCTCTTGACGGTTCGAACCGACCAGGCAAAGAGACGTGCCGTCAGACCGAAGATAATGGCGCTGATAACAACGATGACGACCGTTTTGGGAGACATGGCGGGAACACTGGCGATAACATTCGCCTCGTACTCGGTTCCCAAGGCAAGCGATGTAAAGTAGCCGGTAAACGAGGCGACCAGGCAGTAGATGCCTGCGGTGTAGTCGATCTTGCCGATAAAGCACATCTCCATGCCAAAGAAAGCTCCGGCAAGGGGCGAGCCGAATACGGCGCCAAAGGCCGACGAGATGCCGGCGAGCATGAGGTCGTGGTGATCATGCTTTTTGAGGTGGGCGAGGCTCGAGATGTTGCTGGCGATGGTGCCGCCAATCTGAACCGCGGCTCCCTCGCGACCGGCCGATCCGCCCGTTAGGTGCGTGAGCGTGGAGCAGACGAAGGTGAGGACGGCCATGCGCATATGGATGAGGCGTGTGCCCAGAGCGGAGTCGATGACCAGGTTGTTACCGCGTTTGGCGGCAAGACCGTGGTTTTTGTACACCCATGCGGTGGCCATGCCCACGATGGGGAGCAGGGCGTACACCCACGCATGGTGCTCGCGATAATCGGTCGCGATATTCAGCGAGGCCAAAAACGCCCAAGCGGCAACGCCCATGGCGAGCGAGACGATGACGACGAGTACGAGCAACTTGGCGCTCGCGAGTAGGTTGCGGGCGTTGCGGCGCGTGTCGGCAGCCAAGAGATGCTCGGAGCGGGTAAGTTGATGCCTGCCTGCCGTGATGACGTCGTTCAGGGAGAAAAAGCCGCCGTCGTCGAGCGGCTGGGAATGATCTTGCGCCTCGTTTGCGCTTTCGGGTTTGTCGTTATGAGCCATACGTTCCTCTTTTAGGTTGCAACGCAAGCATTATAAAACGCGGTAAACGCGACGAGCCGGTGGGTTGGTTTCCATTCTGTTTCGCGGCCTGCAACCGACAGGTGTATTTGCGGGTACAGGCCGAGTCGCGGTCGTGCGTCGGGGGATTATACTGAGACAAGCATAAAGAATCGGCGCCCCTGTTGTGCGCCGTGGCATTAAGAGGTGCATATGGCAGAGAAACTCATTCCGCTGGATGACGCACAGTCGATTATCCTGTCGCATGTTGCTCCGACCGATCTCGTCGAGATTCCCGTGTGGCAGGCGGCTGGTTTTCCCTTGGCCGAGGACGCGGTGGCCGATATCGACATCTCGCCGTTTGCCAACAGCGCTATGGACGGATATGCCGTGCGCTCGGCGGACTTGGTGCAGGCATCTGGCGAGGCGCCAGTGACGCTCGACGTTATCGGACACGAGGCCGCGGGCCATGTGTTTGAGGGCGCAATCGGCGCGGGCGAGACGGTTCGCATCATGACGGGCGCGCCGGTGCCCGAGGGTGCCGATGCCGTAGTGAAATACGAGATTGTCGAGGTACTTGACGGTGACGGCAACGAGGGCTCGCACGTGAGCTTCTCGGCATCTGCCAAGGTAGGGGAGAACGTTCGCTCTGCCGCCGAGGAGGCCCATGCCGGTGACGTCGTGATGCGTGCTGGAGAGGTTGTGGCCCCGGCGGGCGCGGGTCTGCTGGCAAGCGCCGGGTATGCAAGCGTGAAGGTGCACGCTGCCCCGCGCGTGGGCATTATCTCGCTGGGCACGGAACTGGTCGCACCGAGTAAGGTACCGGCGCGCGGTCAGATTCGCGATTCCAACTCCTCGGCGCTGATGGCCGAGGCACTCGATGCCGGCGCCGAGCCCGTGTTCTACGGCATCGCGCCCGACGATGAGCAGGCGATTGCCGAGCTGGTGCATCGCGCCACGCGAGAGTGCGATTTTGTCATTACGAGCGGCGGCGCCTCGGCGGGCGACTACGACTACGTGACGGCGCTGGTTAAGCGCGAGGGCGAGGTGCTGTTCGATCGCATCTCGATGCGTCCGGGTAAGGCCATCACGTTTGGCTTGCTCGGGGGTAAGCCCTACCTGGGGCTTTCAGGCAATCCGGCGGCGGCGTATGTGGGCTTTGAGATGCTCGCCCGTCCGGCGATCCGCAAGATGCGCGGCTTTGCCGAGGGCACACGTCCCGTACAGCAGGCGATATTGACGCACGGTGTGAAAAAGCGCCAGGACCGACGCTTCTTCGATCGCGCCACGGTTTTGCGCGACCCCGAGACCGACGTGCTGTTGGTGACCGAGGCCAAGACGCAGAATTCGGCGCTGCTCGGCACGATGCAGCGGGCCAACTGCCTGCTGCGTATTGACGAAGGACCGTGCGAGCTCAAGGCGGGAGATGTCGTGGACGTTGTTCGCGTCGACCTGCCTGAGGGAACGGTGCTATAGGAGGATCGCTATGGAGTTGAAGATTTCGATCGTGACGTGCTCGGACACGCGCGACCTTGCCCAGGACGAGGCTGGAGCCGCGCTCGAGGAACTCATCGTGGCACAGGGCTGGACGGTCGCCTCACATGTGGTCGTGCGCGATGACGTCAGCGAGATTGGTGATGCCATTGTGGAAGCCGCCGATGAGTGCCGAGCCAATGTCGTGCTCACCTGCGGCGGCACGGGGCTTTCGATGCGCGATGTGACGCCCGAGGCGACGCGTGCCGTCTGCGACCGCGATGTGCCGGGTATTGCCGAGGCAATTCGTGCGTACTCCATGACCAAGACGCGCCGCGCTATGCTCTCGCGCGCCGTGTGCATGCAACGAGGTCATACACTTGTCGTAAACTTTCCCGGTTCTACGAAGGCCGCCCGCGAAAGCTGGGAGGCCATAGCAGACCAGCTGGAACATGCGGCCCAGATGACGGCGGGCGGCGGACACTCCAAATAAGCGCACTACCTGCGGCGGAGCTACCTTACGGGCTGCTCCGCCTTTGTTTTCCGCCGAAGCGACGCCGAGGTATACGCTAACTCGAAACTATATTCTCTGGTGAGAATAATTTCTCACTATCATTATTCGCGCTGAAGTATAATCTGGTTGCAGATTAAAGCCCGCGGTGGGGTACCCGGGCACAAGGTCCGAAAGGGTTGAATATGTTCGATATGGTTTCTCGCCGCGGATTCGTCTCGCTTTCTGCTGTCGCCGCTGCCGGCCTTGGTCTTGCCGGCTGCTCGGGCAGCAAGACGTCCGAGCCGGCCGGATCCGATGCCGGTTCTGCTAAGGCATCTTCCAAGAAAGCTGTCGAGCTGCAGGTCTTTGCTGCTAACTCCCTCGAGAAGGCCCTTCCCGAGGTCCAGGAGCTCTACACCGACCAGACCGGCACCACCTTTGCCGATACGCAGTTTAAGGCCTCCGGCGACCTCGTTGAGCAGATGAAGGCCGGCGCCACGGTCGACGTGCTCATCACCGCTTCCAAGGGCACCATGGATGACGCTGAGACCGCCGAGCTCGTCGACGCTGATACGCGTGAGGACATGTTCGTCAACGACCTCGTGATCATTCGCGCCGAGGGTTCCGACACCAAGGTTGAGGCCATCGCCGACGTCGCGAATCTGGACGGCAAGATTGCCATCGGCGACGCCAAGACCGTTCCCGCTGGCAAGTATGCCAACCAGGCCCTGGCCTCCGTGGGCCTCTACACCGGCACCGAGGGCGACGATGGCGAGTATGCTCCCGAGATCGCCGACAAGGTCGCTCTGGCCGATAAGGTCGGCACCGCTGCGTCTTACGTCTCTACGGGCGACTGCGTAGCCGGTTTTGTCTACAGCTCCGATATCTTCCGCTACGACGGCATCGAGGAGGCCTTCGTGTGCCCCGAGGATTCGCACAAGCCCATCGTGTACCCGGGTGCCGTTGCCGAGAGCTCCGAGCATGCCGACGAGGCCAAGGCGTTCATCGACTTTTGCCTGTCCAACAAGAAGGCTCAGAAGATTTGGGCTAAGTACGGCTTTGAGCTTTCCGCGTAGTGCGGCTTGGCGCGATAATTCCATCGTTTTGTGTTTCACTCCGTCCTTGTATTCGCTTGGAGCTTTTCGTGCTTAATAGATTCCGCATGCTTGTCGCCTGTGCTTTGATCTTCGCGCTTTGCTGGGTGCCGGGGTTTGCGTTTGCTGGGGACACTGAGGACGGGGCCCAGGTTGCTGCGACCGCTCATGGGCTTTCCTATGGGATCGAGGGTTTTGAGCGGTTAGCCAAGGGGACCGCTCGTGCCATGGAGGGCCAGCCTGAGGGCTACCGGTTTCCCGTTGCCGAGGACGTGGACCTTGTAGTGGCGCCTGCTGCCGATCGCGTTGTGGTGTGGATATCGCCCAAGGCGGTCGAGAAGTATGGATTGGATCCGCAGGACAACGAGTGCGTATCGGGTCTCAAGGCCCTCGTCTGTGAGCTCGACAGCGCAAACTGCATGGGAGGTGCGCAGCTAGGGGACGTGGATCTTCCTTGGTATGTCACGGCGGAAACAACGTTTGATGCCGGCGGGTATACCTATGGCTTTGACGAGCGCGGTGCGGATGGGGACCGCTATGTGGTGATTGCATCAGCCTCGGGTGATGCCAAGGGCGGCGCGCGTTGGCTTGATAGCGCTCAAATGGTAGAAGCGTCGTCTGTCGTGTTGCGGGATGAGCAGGGGCCCTTGACCTCTCTGGCCTCCTTTTTGGGCGATATCGACTATCGCCCGTTTTGGGTGTCCATAAAAACGAGCGGCCTTGCCCTAGTAATCGCGTTTGCGCTGGGCCTGTTCGCCGCGTGGAAGACTATGGGTACCTCGAGCCGCATCAAGGGCTTGCTCGACTCGGTCTTTACCATCCCTATGGTGCTGCCGCCTACGGTGTGTGGCTTTCTGCTCCTCATGCTGTTTGGCCGCTCGACCGGGGTGGGCCAGTGGCTTATCGCGCACGGCATCTCGATTGTCTTTACGTGGCCGGCGGCGGTGATCTCTGCCGTGGTGGTGTCGTTCCCGCTCGTCTATCGTACGGCACTCGGAGCCTTCGAGAGCCTCGACACGCAGATGCTCGATGCGGCGCGCACGCTGGGCTGGTCCGAGCGTCGCATCTTTACCAAGCTTATGATGCCGCTTGGTTGGCCCTCGATTGCCGCCGGCACGGTGCTCGCCTTTGCCCGCGCGATGGGCGAGTTTGGTTGCACCCTGTTCTTTGCGGGCAACTATGCCGGCATTACGCAGACCATTCCGATTGCGATTTACTTTGAATGGATGGGCGGCAACACCTCGGTGGCCCTCTTTTGGGTCGCCGTCGTGATCGTGTTTAGTTTCCTGGTCATCCTATTCATCAACATGTACACCGCTCATTCGCAAAAGTATCGCGAACGGGGCCTTTCCCGTGCGGAGCGCAAACAGGCCAAAGATCTCGCCGGACAGGGCGATTCGCTCGACCCGGCGGGCGGCGATGCCCTGCGTATCGATCGCGAGGCGCTGGCCGAGCTCATGCGCGATGATGCGGCGCCGCAGGGAGGTCGATAAGCTATGTCGCTCGTTTTGGATATTAAGAAACGTTATCCCGGGTTTATGCTCGACATGCAGCTTAAGGCCGGCGAGGAGCGCGTGGCGCTGCTGGGCGCCTCGGGTTGCGGCAAGAGCTGTACGCTGCGCTGCATCGCCGGCGTGGAGACGCCCGACGAGGGCAAGATCGCCGTCAACGGCGTGACCTTTTTTGACTCGGCGGCGGGCATCAACCTGGCCCCCCAGGAGCGAAAATGCGCCCTGCTGTTCCAAAACTATCAGCTGTTTCCCAACATGACGGTGGCCGATAACGTATGCGCCGGTGTAAAGGATGCGGGAGACGCCGCGGCGCGCAAGCAGCTCGCCGAGCGCTATCTGGGCATTTTCGGTCTGGCCGATTTTGCCGGCCGCTATCCCGCGCGCCTCTCGGGCGGCCAGCAGCAGCGTGTGGCGCTTGCCCGCATGGTGGCGGCACACCCGGGCATCTTTATGTTCGACGAGCCCATGAGCGCGCTCGATTCCTATCTTAAGAGCGCCCTCGAGCAGAACATGCTCGACCTGTTCGATGTGTGCAGCCGTACCGTGCTCTACGTGAGTCACGACATCGACGAAGCGTGCCGCCTCTGCCAGCGCATCTGCGTGATGCACGACGGACATGTGGAGGAGATTGGCTCCGTCGAAGACGTGGTTCGCCGCCCGCAGACGCTGGCAGCACTGCGCCTGACGGGCTGCAAAAATACGAGCCGCGCGCGCAAGATCGGGCCTCAGGAAGTTGAGGCCCTCGACTGGGGCATGACCTTTAACGTAGGTCGCGAGGTTCCCGATAATGTGGCGTACCTTGGCATTCGCGCAAGCTACTTCCATGTTGACAATCGCGCGGAGCGGGGTCGCAACAGCTATGATTTGCACGTGGCCCGAGTGAGCGATTCGCGCTTTGAGCGCCTGGTGCTGTTGGAAGTGCCGCGTGCCGATGCGCCGACGCGCTTGCAGTGGAAGGTGAATAAGGTGAGTGTACCCGTGGAAGAGCTGCCACAGGCGGGTGAGACCCTGCGCATGCATTTTGATGCCAGCAGGATTCATCTCGTTTGCCGATAGCGCGGCGTGCGGGTACGGCCGGGAATCGGCTTTTTGGCCGTCCGGCTCCTTAGCGGGTCGCCATTCGCCGAATCGGGGATGACAAAATCTTATCAGTCTGATAACTATTTATCAGACAGCGAGATGCTCGCATTCCGAAGCTGTCGTACACGTGTCGGCGGTGTTCGTCTGGATGATGACCGCTGATATAGTTTCCTTCAATAGGAAAAAAGGAGGGTGCGCCGGTGCTGCAGATGACATATTCGCGTCGCGTTGCCGCGCGCTCCCTGTATATGGCTCGGAGCCGCATATGAGCAGGTATGTTCACGGCTCCGGGAGAGACGACGCGCAACTAAATAATCGACTTCAAAGCGGGTTCCCCAAAATTCCGGGTTTGAGCACGGCTGGGTTTTCGCCACCCACCGTGCAGCAATACCGTAGCTATTCATTTTGGGTTCGAGAGGGGAACCGTCATGGCTGAAGAATTCGATTTCCATCCGATGTGGGAGAGCCTCGGCATGAATCTTGCCGACCACGACATGCTGCTGGGCGCCGTGGGCCAGATGTACGGCGATATGTTCCTGACGCAGAACAATCGCCCCAAGTCCACGTCCTACCTGGATTTTGTCGCCACCAACATCCACAGCGGCCGTATTAAGGAGATGCTCGACAAGAAGGAGGCCGGCGAGGCCACCAAGATCGTCGGTTCGTTCTGCGTCTACGTGCCCGAGGAGATCGTGCTTGCCTGCGATGGCATCCCCGTGGGCCTGTGCTCGGGTGCCGACTGGGCAACCGACAAGGTCGAGGAGCATCTGCCGCGCAACACCTGCCCGCTCATCAAGAGCTTTGCCGGCTTTAAGCTGGGCGAGGTCTGCCCCTACATCGAGTCGAGCGACTTGGTAGTCGGTGAGAACACCTGCGATGGCAAGAAGAAGGCCTACGAGTTCTTTGCCACGCAAAAGAACATGTACGTCATGGATATCCCCAACGTGCACGACGAGTCGACGCTTGTGACCTGGAAGGCCGAGGTTAAAAAGCTTGCCGCCAAGATCGAGGAAGAGTGCGGCGTCAAGATTACGCCCGAGCGCCTGAAGGCTGCCATCCACGCCGTCAACGAGAAGCGTCGCGCCCTGCAGCGTCTGGCTGCGACCCGCGCTGCCGATCCGGCGCCCATCAGCGGTCTCGACAGCCTGCTGACCGTTCAGGCCGCCTTTATGGATGACACGCCGCGCCTGACCGGCGCCATCAACGAGATGGCGGCTGAGTGCGAGCAACGCGTTGAGGCTGGCGAGGGTGTGGCGCCCAAGGGCACCAAGCGCATCCTGTACACCGGTACGCCCATGGCCGTGCCCAACTGGAAGCTGTTCAACCTCATCGAGAAGGCCGGCGGCGTCGTGGTGGGCGAGGAGTCCTGCACGGGTTCGCGCTACTACAAGGACCTGGTCGACGAGTCCGGCGAGACGGTCGACGAGATGCTCGACGCCATCGCCGAGCGCTACTTTAAGATCAACTGCGCCGTCTTTACGCCCAACGACCAGCGTATGAAGGACATTGTCCAGATGGCCAAGGACCTGCATGCCGACGGCATCGTCGACGTGGCCCTGCAGTTCTGCACGCTCTACGAGATGGAGTCGTTTGCCGTGGAGAAGGC
>CBCSNQ010000037.1:0-18475 GCA_965141565.1 uncultured Collinsella sp.
GAAAGCACTTAATGTGCTTTCCGTCTTGCGCAGGACTGTAGAGCAGCAAACTTAACCCCCGCCCTCAGCCCCGGAGACCCTCCCGGAGGGACCCAAAAAATTTTTTCAAAAAAGTTGTTGCGTGCCGGACAGACTTCTGTGTATACTAATCCCCGCAGCGCACGCGAGCGGAAACAAACGCGAACGACTGCCTGGGGAGTTAGCTCAGTTTGGTTAGAGCGCCGGCCTGTCACGTCGGAGGTCGCGGGTTCGAGCCCCGTACTTCCCGCCAACGCAATTAAAGCCACGTCTTCGGACGTGGCTTTTTGCGTTTGATGCACTTTGTTTCGATAGAACGATCGCCCCGGTGCATCTTCGCCCAGAATCCCCGCGCCTTCGGGAACGCAAGTAAAATCTAATAAGTATATCTGTCTGAACAACAGCTTTGTTGCGCAACACCTGTTCTACGAGACAGGGGGTTAGGTTATACTAAATTGCACTGTGCGCCGCATCTGATGCATTTCGCTCCAAGCGCGGCACTCAGTGGATATCCGATTTACCATTTGGATGTCCTGGCGGTCATTTAGCGTCTCGACACAAGCTCGGCCCCGGAGTTCGTTCGAGCTGTTCGTATTCCTTGAAAGGGGAAAAATGGACATATCGAGGAAGACTGATTACGCCCTTCGTATGCTGGCGATGCTTGCTGAGGATCCGGAGCGTTTGCTTTCTGTTCGCACCGCTGCCGAAGAGGTCAATGTTCCGTATTCGTTTGCCCGCTCGATTCAGCACGGTTTGGTCCAGGCCGGTATTGTGGAGAGCCTGCGTGGCGTCCACGGTGGCATGCGTCTCAAGGTCAGTCCGGACGACGTCACTATCCGCCAGGTCGTCGAGGCCGTTCAGGGCCCTATGGTTATGAACGACTGCACCGCCCCCGATGGTGACTGTGCGCGCATGGGCGCGTGCTGCTATCATCCCCTGTGGGCCGGAGCCCAGGCGTTGATGCGCGACTACCTCGATTCCGTTTCGCTCGGCGATATCGTCGCCCATCGCCAGTTCCCGGCTGTCGATCCCAAGTTCGCCGATCGCGATGCGTTTCCCGAGTACGCTGCCTGCGCGTACGCTTGCCGGGAGGAATAGCGCCGCATAAGGAGTATAGCTATGATTCAGGACCCCTTTCGTTCGATGATTCGTTCGGAAGGGGTCTTGCGTTATCGCGACCTTCCGTGGCGCCGCACGCGCGATCCGTACATCATTTGGCTTTCTGAGGTCATGCTGCAGCAAACGCAGGTGCCGCGTGTGGAGGCGCGCATGCCGGTGTGGCTCGATCGTTTTCCGACTGTGCAGGCGCTTGCCCAGGCCGCGCCTTCCGATGTTTTGGACGCTTGGCAGGGCATGGGCTACAACCGACGCGCTCTGGCGCTTCATGGGGCCGCTCAACGGGTCGTAGAGGATTGGGGCGGGGAGTTTCCGCGCGAGACGCACAATCTGGTCGCGCTGCCCGGTATTGGCCCGGCAACGGCGCAGGGCATCCGTTCGTTTGCGTTTGATCTTCCAGGCGTGTATCTGGAGACCAATGTGCGCACGGTCTTTCTGCATCATTTCTTTCCCGATGTGCCGGCCGTTCCCGATCGCGAGCTGGTGCCGCTGATTCAAGCCGCCTGTCCGGCGGCCCCTGGTGCGGCGGCGGATGAGATCGCGCCCTTTGCCGCGCCTCAAGACGATGCCGACACGCCGCGCGCGTGGTATTACGCGTTGCTGGATTACGGCGCGTATCTTAAAAAGACGCTGCCCAATCCGTCCAGGCGGTCGGCGGGCTATAGTCGTCAGTCCAAGTTCGAGGGCTCGCGTCGCCAAAAGCGCGCGCATATCGTGCGTATGTTGCTGGCAGCGCGCGATGGGCAGCCGGCGGGGATTACGCTTGCTGATGCCGTGGTGGGCGTTAACGAGATGGAAGCGGCAGCCGGTCGCGGGCCGGTCGAGTGCGACTTGATCGCGGGCATTCTAGCTGACCTGGAGCGCGAGGGCTTTTGCCGAGCCGAGGACGATCGTTGGTTGAGTGTGTAGCCCGCTCAAATCTGAAGAACGGGATTGTAAGGTTTAAATTCGCGGCTTGAGGGCATCCTAAAGACAAGGTCGCTCAAAGCCTATGGGCGGCACGTGTTGAAGGGAAGTACACCTATGGATTTTGAGAACTCTCAGACCAAGAAGAACCTCGAGACTGCTTTTGCCGGTGAGTCCCAGGCACACACCAAGTATCGCTACTATGCATCCAAGGCCAAGAAGGATGGCTACGTTCAGATCTCGAATATCTTTGCCGAGACCGCAGGCAACGAGTCCGAGCACGCCAAACTGTGGTTTAAGTATCTGCACGACGGCGCCGTTCCGGGCACTCTGGATAACCTGCGCGATGCCGCCGCAGGCGAGAACTACGAGTGGACCACGATGTATGACGAGTTTGCCAAGACTGCCGAGGAGGAGGGCTTTGCCGAGATCGCCGAGAAGTTCCGTGGCGTCGCCGCCGTCGAGAAGGCCCACGAGGAGCGCTACAACAAACTCGTCGAGCGCATTGAGTCGGGCGAGGTGTTTGAGCGTGAGGGCGTGAAGGTGTGGAAGTGCCTGAACTGCGGGCACCTGCACGTTGGTGCCGAGGCGCCCGAGGTGTGCCCGGTGTGCAACCACCCGAAGGCGTACTTTGAGGAGCAGGTGGTGAACTACTAGCGCTTGGCGCTGGCTGCTGCGGAGCGCAGGGCGGGAAATGCCTTTCCCTCTCGCTCACGGCTGCGCAGGGTCGCGCGAGGCAAAGGCATTTCCCGCCCTGCGCTCCGGCTTCGGGTCGTTGCGTGCTCGCTACAGAAAAGCTGATATTAAAGTTTGTGTGCCGCCCCTTTAGGGGCGGCACGTTTTGTATGGGGATTGGGTTGCGGCCGTTTGGTTGATGGTTTGGTTACTTGGTTGGCGGGGTTTGCTCTGGGTTGGGGCGGCGCCTTTGTTTAGGGGGTACACTGGGCAGTGGCGTTTTGGTTAATTTCCTGTTGTGGGGTGTTTTTGTATGGGTAAGAAGTCTCGGGCTCGGGTTGCTGCGGCGGGAACTCGCAAGGATCCTGGTCGTCGGGTTGCCGAGGGCAAAAAGGCCGATCGTGCTGAGAAGGACAAGAAAGTCGGCGCGCATGCTCATCCTGAGTGGGCGCCTCATTTGAATTCGGCTAGTGAGGATTTGACTGCCAAGTTGTTTACTCTGGTCGAGGTAATTTTGGGCGTGGTGCCCCTTGTGGTTGTCGGTTTATTCTTGGCTTCGAAGGACGCCACGAGTGTCGATAAACTCACTGATGTCTTTTCTCAGGACCCCTCGATGGTGGTTACGTTTATCTCTGCGTGCTTGCAGCCGTTTGTGGCGTACATGCTGTACATGATTTATCGCAAATACTGCGAGGGTGATGCGGGCTTTGCCGCCGGTAACCTGATCGGTCTTTTGTGCTCCGAGATCCTACTGCTCAATATCCCGGGCGTCATCGGTATGGGCATCTTGCTGTGGCGTGTTTGGCGCAACGTTGCCCCGCACTTTGAGAGCTGGTTGTTTGAGCGCCGTGCAATGGGCGTGCTGGCAGACATCGCGGGCTCGCTCGTGATTCTAGCCTTGGCGTTTATATGCGCCGCCGCCGCCCGAGGTCTCGCGGGCATGTAGTCTGTTCTCACCGACCACGGGGCGCAGGGCGGGGAAACCTTCCCCTCTCGCTCACGGCTTCGCAGGGTCGCGCGAGGCAAAGGTTTCCCCGCCCTGCGCCCCCGGCGTTGAGTCGTCGCATGCTCGTTACAGAAAAGCTGATAATAAGTTTGTGTGCCGCCCCTTTGGGGCGGCACTTTTTGTGTGGGGTCCCTGTCTTCACAATTTCCGTCAAGCTTTTGGTTAGATTTTGGTCAGTTGGCGTAAGGGTGGAAGGCCAAAAGATTGCTGGCGAAAAAAGCTCAGAGAAAGTGCTGGTAGGGGAGTTGTTGAGCTTTTCGACAGCTTTTGAGCAGAAGAAACTTTGTGGCTATTGCCGGCGATTGCGTTGTCGCGGTCATGGCGGTGCGGGATGCTGGTCGTAAGCGTCGAATGCTCCGATTTTGGAGGCCAGCATGGATCTGTTTCTTGAGACTCCGCAGCAACAAGCCGAGCGCATGTTGCGCCAACAGCAACGACTCATGGAGATGCAAATGCAAGGGGCAGCCGCCCAGCCTCCTGCGCAAAACGTTACGCCCGCGGTTTCGCCTGCGGGCGGATTGGCGCCAGAGAACTATTCCGTACAACAAGATTCATATGCGCAGGAGCTTGCGTTCGACAAACGCCGCACGCGTCGTCGCCGCGTGGGCCAGCGCCTGCGCACATTGGCGATGATCGTGCTCATCCCGCTGGGGCTTGCGGTCATCTTTCTGGCGTCGTATGCCCTCACGTGCATCCTCAACGGCGCATCGCCCAACGAGGTGCTCCAACATCTAGCGGCCCTGGGCCAGCGCCTAGGCGACGTCATAACAACCATCCGCACCGGCTGGGAGAGCTAGCGTTTGTAACATTAGGACTTCTAGGGTGTAGGGATTATCGCCACGAGCGGAATTCTTGCATCCTGTTGGTCCTGTCGTGCGACTGAATAGTATTATTGAAGTTGAATAATAATAGGATTTGTTATGTATAAGCAGGATTTAGAGCAGACTCTGTTGGGCATTGACGAAGAGGCAGAGCTGGAAATAGGTCCAAGAGACGACAGGCCGAGCGTTGTATTGGTGGGAGGAAGCGCCTTCATGCTAAACGATGTGACGAATCGTTCGGTTACACATGACATCGATGTGTTTGAGGCGGACAGGTGCCTCCGCGAGATCATAGCTCGATACCCCGAGGTGAATGGTATGGCGGTGGCATATTGTAATCAGATGCCATTCAATTACGAAGATCGTTTGATCCCCTTGGATATTGGGGCGCGTTTTATCAGGTACTTTACGCCATCCTTGGAGGATCTGGCGGTAATGAAGCTCTATGCCTTCCGTCCGAACGACATCATCGATCTTCATAGTCAGGCATTCGTCGACCGACTTGATTGGGGGCTGCTCGAACGGCTTATATTCGACGAGGGAGAAGCACTGGCGTCGTCGCCTTCGGAGCGGAGTTATCAAGAGATGGTCTGTGCATACAGGCAATACAAAAAGGAGGTGCTCGGTTGAATCTGACCTTTGAGGGATTCTTAAAAGGCTATTGCCGAGAGCTATCCGGACAGCAGTCGCTCAGTTTTAGAAAACTGGTTAAGCAAGCGACGACGGTTGCGCCGCGCGTGGCGGAGCCCCTGTTTTTGCTCGCTTTGGCACAGGGTAAAGCCGAATACGTTCTGGGCTTATCCGAGGGTTCGTGGATGGAAGAGGGTTACCGAGGCGTTTTGTCCTTGTACGCCCAAACGGGTAGCCTGGCATCTCTATGCGCCGAGGATAAACTTCCTAATCGTTATGCCAACGTTTGGCGTGCGTATAGAGCGGTGAAGGAAAAGCCAGTGGCGGACAGAAGGATCAACGCCCTGATGCGAAAAAGAACGTTGGGAGCGCTAGAGGAATCGGGCGTAACGCGCTACGGTCTCTGCCGCGATTTGAATCTGAATAAGGGAAACGTGTACGCATATTTAGCCGGTGATGACTCAAAGGTGAGCAGGGAGACGGCGCGCCGCATTATGGAATATGCGGAGGAGAGGGGCGCCCAAGAAGGGACCGGGCGCCCGGTGCGTATGGCGGGGTAAGATTGATCGCGGTTTTGATTGGTGCTCGATTGGGTTTGTTGGGCGGAGTTTATGTCTGCTATTGATATTGTGCTTGTTGTGATCGCCTTGGTGGCGGTGGGGGTTGCTGTGGCTTGCGCCCTCCAACTCAAGAGCCTGCGTGCCGAGTTGCGGGAGCGTGGCGACAGTAGCGCGGAAACGCTGGCAGCACTCGAGCAGGCTAACAAAGCGCTCGATGCCCTGAACGTCGCGCTGGCCGAAACCCGTCGCACGGCCAATGCCATCGCGCAGCAGCAGACGACCGATGCGGCCGTAGAGCAGCAACGTTACCTGACCATCGCGCGCGAGTTCTCGCAAGCCGGTGACCGGATGGATGATCTGCGCCGCGAGACCGCCCAACAGCTCGGCGCCAATCGCGAGGGTATCGAGCATCGCCTGGACAAGGTGCGCGAGACGGTCGATGCTCAGCTGGGTGCCATCCGCGAAGACAACAACGTGCAGCTCGATCAGATGCGCGCGACGGTGGACGAGAAGCTCTCTCGCACGCTCAACGACCGACTTTCGGCATCGTTTAAGCAGGTGAGCGACCAGCTCGAGGCCGTGTACAAGGGCCTGGGCGATATGCAATCTATCGCCACCGGCGTAGGCGACCTCAAGCGTGTGCTGGGCAATGTAAAAGCGCGCGGCATTTTGGGCGAGGTACAGCTGGGTGCGATCCTGACGGACATCCTCACACCCGACCAGTATCTGGAAAACGTTGCCACCAGGCCCGGCGCCTCGGAGCGCGTTGAGTTTGCCGTCAAGCTGCCGGTAGACGAGGGCGATCCCGTGCTGCTGCCGATCGACTCCAAATTCCCGGGCGACGCGTATGAGCATCTGCTCGACGCCCAGGAGTCGGGCGATGCGGAGGCCGTTGCCGCAGCGCGCAAGACGCTCGATATGATGGTGAAACGCGAGGCAAAGGACATCTGCGAAAAGTACCTGAGTGTGCCGGCAACGACCAACTTTGGCATCATGTTCGTGCCGTTTGAGGGGCTGTACGCCGAGGTCGTCAGCCGACCCGGGCTCATCGAAACCCTGGGCCGCGACTATCATGTCAACGTTGCCGGTCCCAGCACTATGGCCGCCATTCTCAACAGCCTGCAGATGAGCTACCAGACGTTTAGGCTGCAAAAACGTACCGACGACGTACTGCGCGTGCTCTCCGCCGTCAAGGCCGAGCTGCCGCGCTATCAAAAGGCGCTGCGCCGCGCCCGGCAGCAGATCGAGACCGCGGGCAAAACGGTCGAGGGCATCATTACCACGCGCACCAACGTAATGGAGCGCAAGCTCAAGGACATCGACGCACTGGAAGACGCCGACCAAGTCGATGAGATTTTGGGACTCACGCCCGCGGGCCTTTCCACAGACCAAGAAGACGAGGACTAATTGCAACAAGGCAGCAGGGCACCGGCGCAAACGCGGGCACCCCGCTGCCTTTCACATCGCGCTTGCCTGAAGTGCGCTTTAGTGTGCAACAATGGCGTTTCGCCCAATCAGATGCGAAAGGAAGCCCATGTCTCAGAGAAGCACCAGCCCGCTCAGCCGCTCCACCGTGCGTCGCACGCTGCAGCGGTTTTGGGGCGTCACGCGCACGCAGTCGCTGATTGTCTTTCTCTCGGTGTTCTCGTCGGCGGGCTACATCTTTTTGCTGACGTTTGCCAATACCTATGTGATGGCCCTCATTGTCGACCGCGTTCAAGCCGGTCCCGTGGCGGGTGACCAGGTGTTTGAGGTCTTCGGCCCCTATATCCTGGCGCTCGTACTCGTTAACCTGGTGGGTCAGATCCTCTCCAAGTTGCAGGACTACACCGTCTACAAGCTCGAGATCGCGGGCAACTATCACCTGGCGCGCCTATGCTTCGACACGCTCTCCAACCAATCCATGACATTCCATACCAGCCGCTTTGGCGGATCGCTCGTGAGTCAGACGAGTCGTTTTATGAGCGGCTATACGGGGCTGGTGGACGTGACGGTGTATTCGCTCATCCCCACCATCACCTCGGTCATCTGCACCGTGGCCGCACTCGCCCCGGTGGTGCCGACGTTTACCGTGATCCTGGTGGGCATCATGGTCGTCTACATCGCGTTTGTCTGGCTTATGTACAAGCGCATCATGCCGCTTTCGGCCGCGACGTCTGCCGCGCAGAACAAACTGTCGGGCGTGCTGTCCGACGCGGTCACGAACATCTTGGCCGTCAAGACCTGCGGGCGCGAGGACTTTGAACGCGATCTGTTCGACGCCGCCGATCGTGCCGCGCGCGACGCCGAGACGGTCTCGATGCACGCCATGATGCAGCGCAACTTTACGACATCGGGCCTTATCGTCATCACCATGGCCGTGGTGAGTGTGTTCGTGGCGGGCGGCAACGCGTGGTTTGGCATCTCGGCCGGCTCGCTCGTCATGATCTTTACCTACACCTATAACCTCACCATGCGCCTGAACTACGTAAGCTCCATGATGCAGCGCATCAACCGCGCTTTGGGCGATGCGGCCGAGATGACGCGCGTGCTGGACGAGCCACGTTTGGTGGCAGACGACCCGGACGCCCCTGAGCTCAAAGTGACCGAGGGCGCGATTGATTTTGAGCACCTGAGTTTTGCGTACCGTGACGCTGCGGCGGGCGAGAGCGTGTTCGGTAACCTGACACTTCATGTGGCGGCGGGCCAGCGCGTGGGCCTGGTGGGCAAATCGGGTTCGGGTAAGACGACGCTCACCAAGCTGCTGCTGCGCCTGGACGATGTTCAGGGCGGCCGCGTGCTCGTGGACGGCCAGGATGTCTCGCGCTGTACGCAGCAGAGCCTGCGCCGCCAGGTTGCCTACGTGCCGCAGGAGGCGCTGCTGTTCCATCGCTCCATTCGCGAGAATATCGCCTACGGACGCCCCGACGCCACCGACGAGCAGATCCGAGAGGCCGCGCGCCTGGCAAATGCCCTGGAGTTTATCGACCGTCTGCCCCATGGCTTTGACACCATGGTGGGTGAGCGCGGCGTCAAGCTCTCGGGCGGCCAGCGTCAGCGCGTGGCTATCGCCCGCGCCATCCTAACCGACGCGCCGATTCTGGTGCTCGACGAGGCGACCTCTGCCCTCGACAGCGAGTCCGAGGCGCTGGTGCAGGAGGCGCTCGAAAACCTGATGCGTGGACGTACCTCCATTGTGGTGGCGCACCGCCTGTCCACCGTGGCGGCGCTCGACCGCATTGTGGTGCTGGCCGATGGCGAGATCGTCGAGGACGGCACGCATGCGCAGCTCGTCGAGGCGGGTGGCGAGTATGCGAGCCTGTGGGGCCGTCAGACCGGCGCATTCTTGGAGGCGTAAGCGTCTCGGACGTGGGACAATTGTGCCCATAAGTTTATTGTGCCGTTGAGCCGAGGAGCCGTTATGCCACGCGAGACCAATGCCGCCAAACGCGAGCGCGCCGTTGAGGTGTGCGAGCGCCTCAACCGTCGCTATGGCCCGGTCGAGTGTTTTCTGGATCACGAGAATCCCTTCCGCCTGCTGATCGCGGTGCTGCTCTCGGCGCAAACGACCGATGCGCAGGTCAACAAGGTGACGCCGCGGCTGTTTGCCCAGTGGCCCACGCCCGAGGCCATGGCCGGGGCGAGTGTGGCTGACGTGGCAGACACCATCAAGTCACTCGGCTTCTACAAGAGCAAAGCCAAGCATGCCGTCGAGGCCGCGCAGATGATCGTCGCCGACTATGGCGGCGAGGTGCCGGCCGACATGAAGGAACTCGTGAAGCTGCCGGGCGTGGGACGCAAGACGGCGAACATCGTGCTCAACGTGGGGTTTGGCATTGTCGAGGGCATCGCGGTGGACACGCACGTCAACCGCATTGCGCACCGCCTGATGCTGAGTCCCAAGACGCATGCCAAGGAGCCGCTCAAGACCGAGCAAGATCTGCTCAAGATTTTGCCGCACGAGTATTGGGGATCGGCCAACCACCAGTGGATTACCTTTGGCCGCGAGATCTGCGACGCCCGCAAACCCAAGTGTGACGAGTGTCCGCTGGCGGATTTGTGCCCCAGCGTGCGCGTAGCGGGGTAGGGCGGAACGCATCTTCGTCTGGCGTTTTTTGCGGGGCTGGGTTTGCCCTTGAGCCGGAGTCCTCTCCATGCGCTACCATGACAGGCAATGAAATCCGCCGCATACCCGCCGAGCTTGCCCCGGCGGGCTTTTGGCGTTGCAATGCCGGAGGAACAGCATGCTCATTCACCGTATAGCCGCGCAGCTCTACACTGCCGAGGCACTGCAGACCGTCGAGGCCGGACTCGATGCCGGCGAGGACGTGACGCTGGCTGTGTCGCAGTCGGGCCGCACGCTTATGGCGGCCGCCCAGTTTGCGCGCCGCCCGCGCCCGACGGTCTACATTGTGAGCGGCGAGGATGCGGCCGATCGCGCCGCTCGTAGCCTTGCCGCCTACGTGGGCCTGGCGCACGTGTGCCGTTTTCCCGAGCGCAAGGACTATCCGTGGCGCGAGCAGGCGCCCGACGATGCCGTGGTGGCGCAGCGCTGCGAGGCTCTGGGGCGCATCGTGCGCGGGGACAACTGCATCATGGTTGCCTCGGCCCGCGCGCTGCTGCGCTGCGTGCCGCCGGTCGAGAGCCGCTATTGGGAGTCCACGACCTTTGCGGTGGGCGAGGAGATTCCTTTTGACGAGGTGCCGCAGCGCCTGGTGGGCATGGGCTACACCAATGCCGGTGCCGCCGACGCGCCCGGCCTGTTCCGCGTGTACGGCGACACCGTAGAGGTGTTCCCCGCACAGGAAAAGGCGCCCGTGCGCATCGAGTTCTTCGGCGACGAGATTGACCGCATCCGCCGCATGGTGAGCTCCACGGGGCAGACCATCGGCAACGAGGACAGTATCGAGATCTTCCCCTGCCGCGAGCTGGCGCTTACCGACGATGCCGTCCACAACATGCACGTGGCGCTCTACCGTGCCAGCCAGGACGACAGCAAGCTGGCGGCGCTGCTCGAGATGGTGGATGCGCGCATCGTCACGCCCGAGCTCGACCGCTTTTTGCCGGTGATGTACGGCCAGACCGTAAGCCCGTTGGCGCACGTGAGCGGCAAGGCACTCGTGGTTCTGTCCGAGCCGCGCTCGCTGTTCGACGACTGCCTGCGCGCCTACGAGGATATTGAGGCCCGTGCCGGCGAGGCAGGGATTGACCGCCTGGATGGTCTGTACGTGCGCGCCCAACAGCTCGATTTTGGTGCCCAGCAGCGCCTGAACTACGTGAGCCTCATTCGTGCCGGCGGCGCGGTGACGGCAGAGCTCAAGATTGAGCAGCCGGCCATCGCAGGCTCGGACAACCGTTTTATGACGCGCATCCAGGAGGTCGTGGGCAAGCGCTATGCCTGCGTGTTTGCCATCCCCGACCGCGGTGCGCGTGAGTCGATGGAGCTCACCTTTGGCGACGAGGGCATTACCTTTGAGGAATCGCTGACCGCGGCGCCCGAAAATGTCGGCGCTATCGGCGACCGCGTTCGCGTGGCAGCGGCGGATTCCGCCGACCGTGCCGCACGCCAGGAGGCCCATGCTTCCATTCGCGAGCGTAAGGCCGACGCGCTCAACGCCCGCTCGCTCGAGGCGGGCGCCGCGCAGGCTGCCGCCGGCGCCGCCGTGCCCACTATTTCGCGCGGACGTGTGACCTTTGTCGATGCCGCCTTGCCGCAGGGCGTGGTGGTGCCCGATGCCAACCTGGCCGTGTTCTCGATCGCCGACCTCAACGCCCGCATGGACGCCAACCGCGCGCGCAGCCGCCGCAAGGTGGACATTACGCAGATCACGTTCCCGTTTAAGCCGGGCGATTACGTGGTGCACGCTACCCACGGCATCGCGCTCTTTAGCGAGATCGCGCGCCAGGAAGTGGGCGGCAAGGAACGCGACTACTTTTTGCTGGAATATGCCGATGGCGACAAGCTCTACGTGCCGCTCGAGCAGGTCGACCGTATCACGCGCTACGTTGGTCCCGACGGCGACAAGCCGCGCCTGACCAGGCTCAACACAGCCGACTGGACGCGCGTTACCAACAAGGCGCGCAAGAATGCCAAAAAGCTGGCGTTTGACCTGGTCGACCTGTATACGCGCCGCTCGTCGATTACCGGTATCGCCTGTCCGCCCGACACGCCCGAGCAGATCGAGATGGAGGAGAGCTTCCCCTACGACGAGACACGCGACCAGCTGGAGGCTATCGCCGACATCAAGGCAGACATGGAGGCGCCCAAGCCCATGGACCGCCTGCTGTGCGGCGACGTGGGTTTCGGCAAGACCGAGGTCGCCCTGCGCGCAGCCTTTAAGTGCGTGGACTCCGGCCGCCAGGTCATGGTGCTCTGCCCCACGACCATTCTGGCCCAACAGCACTACGAGACATTCTTTGAGCGCTTTGCCCCGTTTGGCCTGGAGGTCGAGGTGCTCAGCCGCTTCCGCACCCCGGCGCAGCAAAAGCGCGCGCTCAAGGCGTTTGCCGAGGGCACGATTGATGTACTCATCGGCACGCACCGCTTGCTTTCTGCCGATGTGAACCCCAAGAACCTGGGCATGGTGATCATCGACGAAGAGCAGCGCTTTGGTGTGCAGCACAAGGAGCAGCTCAAGAACCTGCGCGAGCAAATCGACGTGCTCACGCTTTCGGCAACGCCGATTCCGCGAACCATGCAGATGGCCACGAGCGGCGTGCGCGACATGAGCCTGATCACCACACCGCCGACCGGGCGTCGTCCCGTGATCGTGCACGTGGGGGAGTACGACCCCGACGTGGTGAGTGCAGCGATTCGCCTGGAGGTGGGCCGCGGCGGTCAGGTGTATTACGTGTCCAACCGCGTCAAGACCATCGACGATGCCGTGGCACGCGTGCACGAGGCTGCGCCCGAGGCGCGCGTGGGCGTGGCACACGGCAAGATGAGCCCGCGCGAGGTCGAGGACGTGATGATCGAGTTCGCGACCAAGAAGATCGACGTGCTTATCGCCACGACCATCGTGGAGAGCGGCATCGATAACGCAACGGCTAACACGCTCATCATCGAGGACTCGCAGCGCTTGGGCCTGGCACAGCTCTACCAGCTTAAGGGCCGCGTGGGCCGCTCGGCCACGCAGGCCTACGCGTACTTTATGTTCCCGGGCGAGCTGCCGCTCACCGAGGAGGCAACGGCGCGCCTGACCGCGCTTTCCGAGTTCCAGGACCTGGGCAGCGGCATGCGCATTGCCATGCGCGACCTGGAGATCCGCGGCGCCGGTTCGCTTATGGGCGCCGAGCAGCACGGTAACCTGTCGAGCGTGGGCTTTGACCTGTTTACGCAGATGCTGGGACAGGCCGTGGCCGAGGCGCGCGGCGACGACGATGCCGGTGTGGAGGCGGCGAGCGTGGGCATCAACCTGCCGGCCAACTACTTCTTGTCCGAGGAGTACCTGCCGGCGGTGGACCAGCGCGTGCTCGTGTACCGCAAGCTCGCGGCGGCCGAGGACCTGGAGAGTATCGACGAGGTGCAGGAGGAGACCGAGGCCGCGCATGGCGAGCTGCCGTTGGCGGGGCTTAACTTGTTCAACCGCGCTCGCATCCGCATTCGCGGCGAGCGCCTGGGACTCGAGAGCGTCACGCTCAGCGGTGGACGCATTACCTTCCTGGGGGTTGACGTTCCCAAGAAGGTAGCCTTTGAGTTCAAGAATCGCTATGGCGCGGTGAACTTCCCCAAGAGCCGCAAGCTCTCGGTGCCCTACAAGGCGGGCGCCGGCGCGGGCAGCGGCCTGGGCCGCGGCCTCGACGCCAACGACGGCACCGGCCCGGTGGCGGCCGCGCTCATGTTGCTGCAGCAGTTGGGTGCTAGCGACGACGACTAACAAGTAGGGGCGTGGCGGGGCTACCAGTTGTTCTTTGCCCCGCTACCTCGCAGGTTGATTCCAGTCCCATCGAAAGGAAAGCATGTTCGGATACATCTATAAGAAAGATGTCGCCATTATCGCGGTTGTCCTGTGCCTTTGTCTGGGCGTGGGCAGCTTCTTCGATTATCAGATCTCGAGTGCGCTGTTCAACATCGGCAGCATGTACGGTCGCTTTGTCGAGGCGGCCGGTGAGCTGCCGTTCGAGCTGACGGCGAGCATCGCGGGCGTTATGCTCGCACGCTCGGCACGCCCCGATTCCAAGGCGAGCAAGTGGCTCGCTGCGCTGGGCGTTTTGATCAACGTGGGTCTGGTCGGCTACGAGATTATCGGATCGCTGCGCGTCGGCGGCAAGCTCATTGCGTTTCAGCTGGTTCTGACGTTTGCGTTGGTCATCGCAGCCAACTTCATCGCCTACCGCCTCACGCGCACGACCGAGCCCGACGAGCTTACGCGCTGGGCGTTGATGGTGCTGGCCGTGTGGGTCGCTCAGGCCATCATCCTCAACGTCATTGTTAAGCCGTTATGGTCGCGCCCGCGCATGCGCGTGATCGAGGTCACGCCGGGGCTCAATTTTCAGCCGTGGTGGGTGATCGGCAATCCCGACAAGTGGGCCTATATCGCCGCCGGCGTGATCAAGGACGGGTTCAAGTCGTTTGCGAGCGGACACACGGCGCATGCGGCGATCGGCCTTATGCTCGCCGGGCTTCCCGCGGCAGCCTTTAAGGAAAAACCTTCGCGTCGCCGCGTGATCTTTTGGGCGGCGGTTGTTGTTGCAGCGTTCGTCGCCTTTGGGCGCATCGTGATCGGCGCGCATTTTTTGAGTGACGTGAGCTGCGGTTTTGCCCTGGTACTGGCACTTGAGTGCCTTGCCGCACGCATTGCCTATCCCAACGGCGTACAATAGCTCCGTTTGAATCATCTGGCCGATACCCGGTAAGAGAGGATTGCCATGCTCGCGTTTAACAACGATTATTCCCACGGCGCACATCCGGCAGTGCTGCAGGCGCTCGTCGACACCAATATGGAGCCGCAGCCCGGCTACGGTACCGATGCACACACCGAGCGTGCCAAGCAGCTTATCCGCGAGGCCTGTCAGGCCCCCGATGCCGACGTGTTTTTTCTGGTGGGCGGCACGCAGGCCAACGCGACGGTGATCGACATGTTGCTTGCGCCGTACGAGGGCGTCGTTGCTGCTGAGACTGGCCACGTCGCCTGCCACGAGGCGGGGGCCATCGAGTTTGGCGGCCACAAGGTGCTCACCATCCCCGGCTACGAGGGCAAGATGCACGCCGAGGATCTGGAGGACTATATCCAGGTATTCTACGAAAACGAGAGCTACGAGCACACGGTGTTTCCGGGTGCCGTGTATGTGAGTCTATCGACCGAGTACGGCACGCTGTACTCCAAGGCCGAGCTCGCGGCGATTCACGCAGTGTGCCAGAAGCGCGAGATTCCGCTGTTTGTGGATGGCGCCCGCCTGGCCTATGCGCTGGCGGCCGATGAGTGCGACATTACCCTGCCCGAGCTGGCACAGCTGTGTGACGTGTTCTACATCGGCGGCACCAAGTGCGGCGCTCTGTGCGGCGAGGCCGTGGTGTTTTGCGGCATGCATGCTCCGGCGCATCCCATTCCGCGTATTAAGCAGCATGGCGCACTGCTTGCCAAGGGCCGCCTGACGGGCGTGCAGTTCGAGGCTCTTTTTACCGATGGCCTGTATTTTGAGATTGGTCGCCAGGCGATTGAGACCGCTCAGGCGCTTCGTCGCGTGCTGCACGAGCACGGCTACCGGTTCTTCTTGGAGACGCCCACAAACCAGCAGTTTGTGATTCTGCCCAACGAGGACATGGCACGCATTCGCGAGCATGCGGCGATCGAGTACTGGGAAAAGTACGACGATACCCACACGGTGGTGCGCTTTTGCACCAGCTGGGCCACGACGCAGGAGGATATCGACGCGTTGGCGGCGGTTCTGTAGCCTGATGTAATGACGGGGGGCCGCCTTGCGCTGGGTTTGGCGCAAGGCGGCCTTTGCTTTTGGGGGAGAAGGGTTGTATGACCGAGATGTTCGAGCCGACGATTCGCCTGGCGACGCCCGAAGACGCGTCGGCGTTGCTAGCCATCTATGAGCCGTATGTGCGCCAGACGGCGATTACCTGCGAATACGAGGTGCCGAGCGTTGAGGAGTTCGCCGGGCGTATTGAGCGTACGCTCAAGCGCTATCCGTATCTGGTGATGGAGTTGGACGGGCGTCCGGTAGGCTATGCCTACGTGAGTCCACTTAACAGCCGCGAGGCATACGACTGGTCGGTCGAGACGTCGATCTACCTGGCACGCGATGTGCGCCATGGCGGGCTGGGTCGCAAGCTGCACGACGCGCTCAAGCAATGCCTGGTCGCGATGGGCATCACCAACATGTGCGCGCTCATTGCCGTGCCGCACGATAAGGACGACGAGTATCTGACGCACAACAGTCAGGATTTCCATGCCCATATGGGATATCGCCTGGTGGGCGCCTTCGACCGCTGCGCCCAAAAGTTCGGCCGCTGGTACGACATGTGCTGGATGGAGCTGGTCCTGGCTGAGCGCACGCCCAACCAACCCAAACCAATCTGGTTTCCCGACCTCCCCAAACCCACCATTTAGGGACAGGTTTATTTTGGCGGGTTAGCCGATGGGCTCGGTGTATTTGGCGCGGTCGGTGCGCTGGATGCGCTTGGAGACGTGGAGCGGGCGGCCGTCGGTGTCGTAGACGTAGTCGGTGATCAGGATCAGCGCCTGCCCGCGCTCAACGTTGAGCAAAAACGCCTCGTTTTGCGAGGCGTAGCACACCTCAAAGGTCTTATGCCCCTGTGCCGGCGCGCGATGGAACTCCTGTCGCAGCGTGGCGTAGAGCGAACCGTTAATATCGCGATCGATGAGCGTCTCGAAGCTTGGCGGCAGGTAGGTGGTCTCCAGGCACAGCGGCGCGTCGTCCAGGTAGCGCAGGCGGACAAGTTTGACGAGCTTGCTGCCCACGGCGGCGTCAAAGAACTTAGCTATGCTGCCGGCCGCCTTGGCAAAGCCCGAGTCCACGGTGCGCGTGGTGGGCTTCATGCCCTGACCTTCGACCTGCTTGGTATAGCTCGAAAACACTAGGTTGTTCTCGTGGAGCGCGGGCGTGTCGGCCACAAAGGCGCCACGCCCGCGCTCGGTGCGCACCAGGCCCTCATCAACGAGCACCTTAAGGGCGTGGCGCACGGTGCTGCGCGACAGCCCCGATTCGTCCATGAGCTCCATCTCGGACGGCAGCTTGTCTCCGCGTGCGTAGATGCCGGCGGCGATGCGGTCGCGAAGCGTACCCGCCAAGTGCTCGTATTGGGCCAGTTTCTTTTTAGACGAAGCGTTCATGCGATCAACCTGTATCTAACTTGTATGCGTATCTAATCAAGCATGTATTCAATACAACAACAAAACCGCTGGTAGCTAGCTATCGAAAACCGCATCAGCAAAATTTCTAAGATAAATATAGCATACAACTAGTCGACATAACCAAAACATGTATGTAACTTGTATGCCATCGAGAGCATCAAACGAGAAGAAAGGCTGATGCACGATGACTACTCAGGAACAGGTTAAGGATGTCGTCTCCCAGGTTTTGGCTGACAAGGCAGACAAGGGCGGCATCAAGCGCGTCGTGTGGATTGGCGCTGGCGGATCCAACGGCGGCAACTATCCTGCCCAGTACTTTATGGAGCACGAGGCCACGCAGGTCGTGAGCTCCAGCTACACCAGCAACGAGTTCGTGCACGCAACCCCTGCCTACGTCAACGAGAACACCCTGGCCGTGGTCGTGTCCATGCGCGGCACCAAGGAGACCATCGTCGCCGCCCAGGTCGCCAAGGACCACGGCGCCAGCACCATCGCCATCTATGTCGACGAGTCCGGCCTTACCAAGGTCTGCGACTACAAGATCCAGTACGATAGCCTGGCCGTCGATGAGTCCTGCATGGGCCGCACCAACTCCGCCGTCGTGACCATGATCGCCATGGAGCTTACGCAGCAGACCGAGGGCTATGCCGAGTACGAGACCGCTATGGCCGCGTTCGACTTGGTCGACCCCATCTATCGCAAGGCCGTCGAGTACACCCGTCCGCTCGCTGCCAAGTGGGCCGAGCAGAACGCCGACAAGCCCTGCATCAACGTCATGGCCCAGGGCCCGCTCTTTGGTGCCGCCTACGTCTTTAGCATCTGCAACGTGCAGGAGATGCTGCAGATCGACTCCTGCACCATCAACACCTGCGACTTCTTCCATGGCCCCTTCGAGATCCTGGACAAGCGCACCTCGCTGTTCCAGCTCATCAGCGTCGGCCGCAGCCGCTGCAACGACGAGCGCGGCATCCGCTTCGTCAACCAGTACGGTGGCGAGCGCGTCTATCAGCTCGACGCCAAGGAGCTCGGCCTCAACGACATCAAGGACAGCGTGAGCGAGTACTTCAACCACCTGATCTTTGCCCCGATCCTCAACAACGTGTATATGCGCGCGCTCTCTGCCGTCACCCACAAGGACTACATGACGCGCCGCTACATGTGGAAGCTGGACTACTAGGGGATAGAGCGGCCTAACAGCTCGATGTCCTCATAAGTTGCGGTGGAATAGTTCCTGTTTGGGGGCTTGAAGCCTCTATTTAGGAACTATTTCACCGCAACCGCCAAGTAATCCGCTGGGGACGGAGGAAAACGGATCACTTAGGGACTGGTCTGAGTCACTGATCCGTTTTCCTCCGTCCCCAGCGGATCATTTTTCCGTTCGGCGATTTGTGTCTTGAAAAATGTATATAACGACTATAACGTAGTGTGAAACATATT
>CBCSNQ010000038.1:0-18120 GCA_965141565.1 uncultured Collinsella sp.
GTTGTTGAACTTCTCGGGCGTCAGGGCATAGAAGTCCTTGAGCACGATGTTCTTGATGATGTCGGAGTGAATCTTTGCCACGCCGTTGACGCTATGGCTGCAGATCACGGACAGGTTGGCCATGCGAATCTCGCCGTCCCACAGAATGGCGGTCTGGCGCAGGCGCTCCTGCCAACCCTCCTGCGTGGTGTCGAACGACTCATGCCAACGACGGCTGATCTCGTCGATGATCTGGTACACGCGGGGGAGGAGCTTGGAGAACGTGCCGATGGGCCACTTCTCCAGAGCCTCGGGCAGGATGGTGTGGTTGGTGTAGCTCACAACCTGCGTCACGATGTTCCAGGCGTCATCCCACTCGAGCTTCTTCTCGTCGATGAGGATGCGCATGAGCTCGGGGCCGCACATGGCAGGGTGGGTATCGTTGGTATGGATGGCCACAAACTGCGGCAGCAGCTCCCAGTTTGCGCCGTGCTCCTTCTCAAAGGTGTCGAGCAGGCTGTAGATGCCGGCCGAGACAAACAGGTACTCCTGCTTCAGGCGCAGCAGACGGCCGTGCTCGCCGGCGTCGTTGGGGTAGAGGATGGCGCTGATGGCCTCGGCCTCGGCTCGCTCGGCATCTGCCAGGGCGTAGTCGCCGCGGTTGAAAGCCTCCAGATCGAAGTGCTCCTCGACCGGCTCGGCGGCCCAGACGCGCAGCTTGTTGACGGTCTCGCCAGCATAGCCCACAACGGGGATGTCATAGGGAACGGCAAGGATGTCCTGCGTGTCCACCGTGCGGTAGAACGTGCGGCCGTTCTCCTCAAAGCCCTCGACGCGGCCACCAAACTTGATGGTCACGGCCTTGTCCTGACGGCGGACCTCCCAGGGATAGCCATGGGTGAGCCACTCGTCGGTAGCCTCGACCTGGCTGCCGTTGACGATCTCCTGCTTAAACAGGCCGTAGCGGTAGCGCATGCCGTTGCCGTAGCCGGCGATGCCCTCGGCTGCCATGGAATCCAGGAAGCATGCGGCAAGACGGCCCAGACCACCGTTGCCCAGAGCCGGATCGGACTCCTGGTTCTCAATGACGGACAGATCGAAGCCCATGTCGTTGAGCGCCTCGGCGACCATGTCGCGCACGCCAAAGTTGAGCAGGTAGTTGTCGAGCAGGCGGCCGATCAAAAACTCGATCGAGAAGTAGTACACGCGCTTCTTGCCCTCGGCGGTGGCGCGGGCGTCGCTCTTGGTGGCAACGGTGCGTGCCTTCTCGGCCACGAGCTTGGCCAGGGCGTTAAAGCGGTCGAGGTCGCTGGCGGCCTCGACGCTCTTGCCGCTGATGCTCATGACGGCATCGCGATAGAGCTCGGTAAACTCCTGCTTGTTGTCGAAGATCTTATTCATACGTTCCTTCCCCCGGGGATGTTTCTCCCGGAACGGTTATGACTTGTATCCTACGCCCCGGCGGGGCGGGTAATTACAGTGGTAACACCTTTGTTACGCTTTCTTGGCAGGATCCTTAACGGCAGCTGCCTTGGCCTTGGAAGCAGCCTTCTTGGCCGTGGTGGACTTGGCCGAAGCCTTGGCGGCGGGCTTGGCAGCCTTCGCCTTAGCCGGAGCCTTCTTAGCAGCCGCAGGCTTGGGCTTCACCGAGGACGCACGCTTGCGCGTCGCCTTCTTGGGCTTCTCGACCACAGGCGGCTTATAGCTGCTGGGACCGCGGCGCTTAAGCACCACGCCTGCCAGGCCGGGCACCTTCATCTCGATAGAGTCCATCTGCCCGTTCCAGGGATAGGGTTCGCTCGAGCAGGTGTAGGGCTCCTCGCCGGCATAGCCGCTGCCGCCAAACTCGGGACGGTCGGAATCAAAGATGACCTCCCAGTCGCCCTCGCGCGGCACGCCCACGCGGAAGCTCTCGTAGCTCGCCGGATCAAAGTTGATCAGAATTACCAGGTCGTCATCGACGTCCTCGCCCTGGCGCACAAAGCTCACGATGGACTGCTTGGAGTTGTCCGCGTCGATCCAGGTAAAGCCGTCGTCGGCGAAGCCGCGCTCGTACAGTGCGGGCTCGGCGGTGTACAGGTGGTTGAGCGCCTTGATAAACGCCTGATGATGACGGTGGGTCTCGTACTCATCGGTCAGGAACCACTGAATGGACTCGTAGTAACGCCATTCAATAAATTGACCGATTTCGTTGCCCATAAAGTTGAGCTTGGCACCGGGGTGCGTCATCTGGTAGAAGGCCAGCGTGCGCAGGCCCGCAAACTGGCGCCACCAGTCGCCCGGCATACGGCCGATGAGCGAGCACTTGCCGTGCACGACTTCGTCGTGGCTCAGCGGGCAGATGAAGTTCTCGGTAAAGGCGTACATGATGGAGAACGTGAGCAGGCCATGGTTGCCGGGGCGCCACGGAAAATCGGTCTGCATGTAGTGCAGGGTGTCGTTCATCCAGCCCATGTCCCACTTGTAGTGGAAGCCCAGGCCGCCGTCCTGCGGCGGATAGGTCACGAGCGGCCACGCGGTGGATTCCTCGGCCATCATCATCACGTCGGGGTAGTGTGCCTCTACGGCACAGTTGACCTGACGGATAAATGCGCTGGCGTCCAGGTCCTCCTCGGTACCGTACTTGTTGAACTTCTTTTGGCCGGGATCGTCAATGCCAAAGTTGAGGTACAGCATGCTGGACACGCCGTCCATGCGAATGCCGTCCACGTGGAAGTTCTCGAGCCAGTACAGCACGTTGGAGACCAGGAAGGAGCGGACCTCGCCGCGGGCGAAGTCGAACTTGTGCGTGCCCCAGTTGGGGTGAATCTCGTGCTCAAACAGCATGTGGCCGTTAAAGGTGGCAAGGCCGTGGGAGTCGGCGCAAAAACCGCCGGGCACCCAGTCCATGATCACGCCAATACCCGCCTCGTGGCACGCATCGATAAAGTGCATGAGCTGCTGCGGGTTGCCATAGCGCGACGTGGCGGCGTAGTAGCCGGTTGTCTGGTAGCCCCAGGAGCCATCGAAGGGATGCTCCATGAGCGGCATGACCTCGATATGCGTATAGCCCATGTCGCGGACGTAGTCCACGAGCTCAACCGACAGGTCGTCGTAGGTGTAAAACTCACCGCGCTGCGCGGGGAAGGGATCCATGGGGCCGGGGTAGTTGCCGTACTCGTCCGGCTCGCCCTGCGGCGCATCGCCGTGCCGCTTCCACGAGCCAATATGTACCTCGTAGATGTTAAGGGGCTGCGTCATGTGATTATGGCCGGCGCGGCGCTTGAGCCATGCGGCGTCGTTCCACTGGTAGCCATCGAGGGTCCACAGCACGCTGGCGGTACCCGGAGGGCATTCGGCCTTAAAGGCATACGGATCGGCCTTGTAGAGCTTTTCTCCCTCGTTGGTCTCGATGAGATATTTATAGAGCTGACCCTGCTCGGCGCCAGGAATAAAGCCTTCCCAAATAGCGCTCGTATGCATGGGCACCAGCGGGTTGGCTTCCTCGTCCCAGTCGTTAAATTCGCCAATGACATGGACGCTCTTTACGTCGGGCGCCCAAACGCAAAAGCGCCAGCCGCGCGTACGGTTTTGCGTGTCGGGGTGCGCGCCCATCTTTTCCCAGCTGCGCTCCCACGTACCGATGCCAAACAGATAGACATCGTCCTTGGTGAGCTCCGGTGCGTGCGGGGCGGCTTTACGGGTAGCGGGCTTTTTGGTTGCTGGCTTTAGCTTTGTATCGCTCACGTTTGATCCCATCATGACGCGGCAGCGTGTTGCCTTGGTGACTAGATGCGAAAGGTCCAAGGCTGCACGAATCGAAGGGACGGCAAAGTATCTGTGATTCGTTCCACCTCGCGTGCTCGGTGGAACTTTCGGCAAAAACTACGATAACACCTGTACGTTAGGTTTATGTACGAAAGCGGATTTGCGGGAACGTTTAATCGGTAAGCGACATGTTTAGACCACTGGCAGAATTGCCGTGGTAAAACTCTTGACAGTTTTACCAATTTGGGTTTCAAAATTGTCTGGCTAACGTTTGGTAAAACGTTTTTAGCAGGTTGTTTACCCTTTGACATCGAAAGGCTCGTTTATGTCCCATACCGCTGCTCCCAAGGTTGCTTTTATTTTCGATTGCGATGGCACGCTGGTAAATAGCACCCCCGTTTGGGGCTATGCGCAGCCCGAGTTATTGCGCCGTCACGGGATTGACGTGACCGTGGATGACTTTGCCCAATTTGAGCACCTGTCACTGGAGGACGAGTGCCAGGCCTACCACGACACGTGGGGCATTGGCGCGAATGGCGAGGAACTGTATCGCGAGCTGGGCGAGATTTTGATTGATGAGTACTCCAAGGTGCCCCCGCGCGAGGGACTTCTGGCCTTTTTGGAGCAGGCGAAGGCGGCGGGAATCGCTATGGGCGTGGCCACGTCCACGCCGGCCGAGCTGGTACAGTCTGCGCTCGCTGGTGCCGGGCTCGACGCTTACATGGAGTTTGTTACCACGACGGGCGAGGCAGGACGTTCCAAGCAGTTCCCCGATGTGTACGAGCTGGCGCTGCGCCGCCTGGAGGAGCGCCATGGGTGCAAGTTTGAGCGCGCGTGGGTGTTTGAGGACGCCGTCTTTGGCCTAAAGAGCTCTGGGGTCGCCGGCTTTAAGCGTGTGGGTATTTATGACCCGCACGGCCGCATGAAGCGCGACGACGTACGCGCCAACTGCGATATCTTTATCGACAGCTACGAAGAGCTTGACCTGGCTCGCGCGCTTTCGTTTGAGGGATAGGCGAGGGCTGTGGCTTGCAAGGTATTAGTGGTCTGCGGCTCACCCGTGGTGGCGAGTGCGGATCTGTTGCGTAGGCTAGCTGGGAAGTGCGATCACGTTGTCGCCGTGGACCGCGGACTCGACGCGCTGCTGGGCGCGGGACTGTGCTGTGACGTGTATGTGGGGGATGCCGACACGGTGAGTGATGCGGGCCGCGCATTAGTCGATGCCGCCACCGACTTTGAAGTTGAGCGCCACGACCCGTACAAGGACTACACCGATCTGGCGCTGGCGCTCGATTCCGTCCACCGTCGCTGGTCGGGATCCGAAGTGGTTGCGACCTGCGCCACCGGCGGCCGTCCGGACATGGCGCTATCCGTACTGGGCCTGCTCGCGGGCTACGAGGATGCCCCTGTCTGGATTGCTGAGGACAAGGTAGTCGCCCGCATCATTCGCGCAGGTGAGTCGTGGACCATCGAAGGCGCCGAAGGCAAGACGTTCTCCATCATCGCCATAGCCCCTGGGACAGTTGTAAGCGAACACGGCCTAGAATGGGAGCTTGACCACAGCCCCCTGGGCCTGCTAGCCGACATGGGCATTAGCAACGTCGTCAGGGGTACATCAAAGATCCAAGTTCACACCGGCACCGCCATCGCCTACCTATATCATTAGGCATTTAGAGTCTGACCAAAAAAGTCCTTGCACGTCGCGCCAACTTCCCCTATAGTATCTTCCCGTCACGGGGGCGTAGCTCAGCTGGGAGAGCGCTTGACTGGCAGTCAAGAGGTCAGGGGTTCGATTCCCCTCGTCTCCACCATCGTGAATGCAAAGGCCTTCGGAATCCCGGAGGCCTTTTTTCATTTCAAAATACCTCGCGCCACAAACCCCTCCTTCGGCAACAAAAAGTTGCACAATTTATTTCCCATGTCTGTACATAGTTTGTTAGACGAACGCGATCATCGGCGCAGCTCGCTGCTTCATTTGGGCTTCAGGAACGCCCCTAATCACCGCCAGCACCTTAATAACCTGCATCAATGTGAACAACATCGCAAAACAGCCCCCTTGAACACGCTAAATGAACGAAATGTTGTCCAGTACTGCCCAAATCAGTTTCACTAACAACTTGTGCTAGGATACATAACGGTACATGAGTTCAACTGTGCTCGCGGCTCCAGCAAGCCATAAAGCGCAGGGTCGATCAGCATCCGGCCGTAACGGCGGTGCCAGAAACACCACGAGCTCCAATAAAGAAGTCATGCGACGTTATTTATTTGCATTGATGTAATTCTAAGGTGCATTTAATAGCTTGCGTGTCAAAGCGTAGTAGTCCTACAGCTTGCTGCGTGCGGTCCAGTTTTGTACCCGCTTGACTGGCTCGCACGCAGCCAGCTGGAGACGCGGTCATTTTGCGATACACGTCTGCGTCTCTAGTAACTGCACTTATACATACCGTTCACGGTGGGACAGAGCCACGTGCTTGTCTGACTGGGCTCAGGGTTTGAATATGGAGCGCCTTCGCGCACAAGCGCCCTGGCGAAGCCATACCCAAATCCCATGAGCCACACGTAAGACAGCAAGGGGGTGGTGCTCGTGTGGTATGTGATCCAGGTTATCAACGGTCGCGAAGACATAATGCGCGAGCGCATCGAGCATATGGTGCCGGCTGGTGCCATGCAAGAGCTCTTTTATCCCCAATTTCAAACCGAGATCAAGGTGCACGGCAAATGGGTCAAAACGACCAAGCCGCTCTTTCCCGGTTATCTCATCTGCGATACGGCAGACCCCCGCACCGTGCAACAGTATCTGCTACGCACGGACGACTTTGCCCGGGTGCTTGCCCAGGACGGTCAGTTTGTGCCGCTGGCAAAAGAAGAGGTCCAGCTTATTGGCGGCTTTACGCATAGGGGAGACCGCGTAGTGCCCATGAGCGAGGCCCTTAAAGACGGTGATCAGGTCGTAGTGACGGCAGGGCCGCTGCTGGCCCACGAAGGCCTTATCAAAACCATTAATAGACGCAAGAGCACTGCTTATTTGGAGCTTGATCTGTGCGGTCGACGCGTTACTACGCGCGTTGGCCTTGCCGTGCTTTCAGCCGAGCAGCGCGCAATGCGAAACCTTAAAAAGGCAATCGCCTAACTGCGGGCGGCTGCTTAAAGGAGCAAAGGGGATCCCCGGGCCGGGGATAACGGGATCAACAGGGAAGAGAAGAACTTATTTTGAACACTGAATCTAAGAGCGCAAAGCAAAAAGGGAAGCTGAGTGCGTTTGAACCGTATGCGTTGATGGCATATGACATTGTGGCAACTTTTATTGCCGTGTTTGTTGCATCATGGGGAACGCAGCATTGGGCGACGCTCAGCGGGGCAGCCGGTGCTTGTCCGGCTATTCTTGTGCTTGCGCTTGTTAACGTTGTCGTCTTTTGGTTCTTCCATATGTATAGCAGCCTGTGGCGCTATGCGAGCGTTTCCGAGGCTGGACGTATTGTTGCTGCTGTAACGGTAGGCTCAGTTATTGGCGATGTTATCTTTAACGTGTTATTTGGCAAGGGCATGACCCTTCGTGAGGACGTTATGGCATGGGCTGTCGTCCTCATTATTTGCGGTGGCGGCCGTTTTGCCATTCGCGCAATATATGGTAGCCAGCTCTGGCGCTTTAAAAGCAATTCCGATGCGCATCTCCCGCGTACGCTCATCGTAGGAGCAGGGGAGACCGGCTCTCTCTCCATCAAACGTATGCTCAACGGAGACCCTGATATGATCGGTGATCCGGTTGCCGTTGTTGACGATGACCCCAATAAGCAAAACCAGCGTATTCATGACGTTAAGGTCTGCGGTACTTGCGCCGATATCCCTACTATTGCGCACGATTGTGAGGCCGAGCAGATTGTCGTGGCAATTCCGAGTGCCACGCATGAAGAGCGTCAGCGTATATATGACCTGTGCATGAAGACTGGTCTTAGGGTTCTCACGCTCCCCAATGTCCGCGATATTCCGCAGGATGGTGTAGGCAGAGTTGCCCTTCGTGAGGTCGAGATCAGCGATTTGCTTTCTCGCGAAGAGAAGTCGCTTGACCTTAACCAGATGGGCTACGTTACCGGTAAGCGCATTTTGGTCACGGGCGGCGGCGGATCTATTGGCTCAGAGCTTGTACGTCAGCTGCTTCCGGCAAAGCCTGCGCAAATCGTGTTGTTCGACATTTACGAGAACACTACCTATGAGCTGTATCACGACATCATCAAGACTGCTCATGATCAAGGCACTGATATTCAAGTCTATATCGGCTCCATTACACATCTCCCCGCGATTACCAAGGTCTTTGAGAAGTACCATCCTCAAGTTGTTTTCCACGCTGCAGCCCACAAGCACGTTCCTCTTATGGAACACAACGCCCGCGAGGCAATCGAGAATAACGTTTTTGGCACGCTCAACGTCGTGCGCCTTGCCGACAAGTACCAGTGCAGCCACTACGTGCAGATTTCTACCGATAAGGCCGTTAATCCCACAAATGTAATGGGCGCTACCAAGCGTATGGACGAGATGATCGTTCAGTATTACGCGGCAAACAGCAAGACCATCTTTACGGCTGTTCGCTTTGGCAATGTTCTGGGTAGTCACGGATCGGTCATCCCGCTGTTTAAGCGCCAGCTTCGTGAGGGTGGCCCTATCACCATTACGCACAAGGACATCACTCGTTACTTCATGACCATCCCGGAGGCCAGCAAGCTTGTCATAACTGCAGGCGCTTTGGCGCATGGTGGCGAGATTTTTGTACTGGACATGGGTGAGCCGGTCAAGATTTATGACCTTGCCATCAACCTTATTACGCTGAGCGGTCTTAAGCCTGGCAAAGATATCCAGATCAAAGAAGTCGGCCTACGTCCTGGCGAAAAGATGTATGAGGAGCTCCTTATGGACAACGAGCAGCTCCTGCCTACCGAGCATTCCGAGATTCGCATTTCCACAGCCGAGGCCGACAAGATGGAAGAGATCAAAGACAAGCTCGAGAAGCTTCAAGACTGCCTCGACAAGGAAAACGACACGGTTAAGTCTGTGCTCGCTGAGGTTGTACCTACATATCATCCACAGTTTAACGATTAGGGATAAGGAGTCACGATGGATATCAAGCCCTTTGAGAAAAAGGTATGGCTAAGCTCGCCGACCATGCACGGCGAAGAGCTCAAATACATTACCGAGGCATATGAGACCAACTGGATGTCGACGGTAGGGGAGAATATCAACGAAGTCGAACGCCAGATGGCCGAAAAGATTGGTTGCGGCTATGCCGTTGCCCTTTCTTGCGGTACTTCTGCGCTGCATCTTGCCATGAAGCTCGCTGGAATTAAGCCCGGTGATGAGGTCCTTTGCAGCGATATGACGTTCGACGCTACGGTGAACCCAGTTGTTTACGAGGGCGGTGTTCCTGTATTTATCGATACCGAGCGTGACACTTGGAATATGGATCCCGTCGCTCTTGAAAAGGCCTTCGATCTGCATCCGACTGCAAAGGTCGTTGTGGCGGCGCATCTTTACGGAACGCCTGGCAAAGTCGAAGAGCTTCGTTCAATTTGCGATGCGCACGGGGCTGTCCTTGTTGAGGATGCTGCTGAGTCACTTGGCGCCACGTATAAGGGTCGTCAGACTGGTACGTTTGGTGACATCAGCGCCATTAGCTTTAACGGTAATAAGATCATTACCGGTTCCGCTGGTGGCATGCTTTTAACTGATAGCAAAGAGGCAGCTAATAAAACTCGCAAATGGTCGACCCAGTCACGCGAAGCCGCTCCCTGGTACCAGCATGAGGAGCTTGGCTATAACTATCGCATGAGCAATGTAATTGCCGGTGTCGTGCGTGGCCAGATTCCGTATCTGGAGGAGCATATTGCCCAAAAGAAGGCTATTTACATGCGTTACAAAGAGGGCTTCAAGGGTCTGCCGGTAAGCATGAACCCCTATAATCCCAGCGTTTGCGAGCCGAATTTTTGGCTTTCCTGCATGCTGATTGATGCCAACGCGATGTGTAAGCAGGTTCGTGGCGAAAGTGAGGCTCTTTACGTAAGCGAGCCCGGAAAAAGCTGCCCCACCGAAATCCTTGAGGCCATTGCCGCCATCAATGCCGAGGGCCGCCCCATTTGGAAGCCCATGCACATGCAGCCTATTTATCGCATGAATGCTTTTGTGACGCGTGAGGGCAATGGTCGAGCTAAAACTAACGCTTACATTTCTGGCGGCGCTACGGGTGCAGATGGACTTCCCCTGGATATTGGAGCGGATATTTTCCATCGTGGTTTATGTCTGCCCTCTGACAATAAGATGACGCCTGAGCAGCAGGACCGCATCATCGAGGTCATCAAGGGGTGCTTCGCGTAATGGCGCAAGCCGTCCACAAAGCTAACTTTTACGAGCGCTGCGTGAAGCGAGTGCTCGATTTTATCATCGCTTTTGCATTCATCCTGCTGTTCTGGTGGCTGTACGCTATCCTAGCCATCTTGGTTAGGGTCAAGCTGGGCACCCCCGTGCTGTTCACTCAGGAGCGCCCTGGCAAAGGTGAACACATCTTCAAGATGTACAAGTTCCGCACAATGACCGACGAGTGTGATGAGAGCGGCGAACTGCTGCCCGACGAGGTGCGACTGACTAAATTTGGCCGATCTCTGCGTTCCACAAGTCTGGACGAGCTGCCTGAAGTGTTCAACATCTTGAAGGGCGACATGAGTCTGATAGGACCTAGGCCGCTTCTGGTAAAGTACCTGCCCCTCTACAACGAGGAGCAGCGTCACCGCCACGATGTGCGGCCTGGCATGACGGGATGGGCGCAGGTGAACGGGCGCAACGCTATCTGTTGGGAACAAAAATTCGCCTACGATGTTGAATACGCTCGCAATTGCACCTTCACTATGGACCTAAAAGTGTTCTTAACGACGTTCAAGGTACTTTTCAGCCGAAGTGGAATTAGCAGTGGCACCTCGGCGACTATGGAAGCTTTCACAGGTACGCCATCAGATGGAAAGGTTGAGACTCGATGAAGGTGCTGATCCTTGCCAATAATGATGGAGGCTTGCTTCATTTTAGGGGTGAACTGATCGCGGAACTCGTTAAAGCTGGGCATGAGGTTATTTTCTGCATACCAAGCGGCGAGCTGGTTCCTGAGATTGAAAAACTCGGGGCCTCATTCATTGATAACCCTTTTCTAATTCGGCGTGGCACGAATCCGGTGGACGATGTCCAACTGATTCTTTTTTATCGAAAGCTGCTCAAAAGAATCCAACCCGACATTGTGTTTACATATACAATTAAACCAAACGTGTATGGTGGCATTCTCTGCGGTAAGTTCGGTATTCCCTACCTTGTTAATATTACTGGATTGGGTACTGCGGTCGAGAATGATGGACCGCTTCAGAAGTTAACACTCGGGCTTTATAAGCTAGGGCTGAAGAGGGCACAGGTCGTTTTTTTCCAAAACGAGGCGAACAGGGATTTTATGCTATCCAGGGGGATCGTAGGGAATCGTTGCGATCTGTTGCCTGGCTCCGGAGTTAATCTTCAGCGATTTCGTCTTTTGGACTATCCAAAAGACGATGGGGTTATTCGTTTCTTTTTCTTCGCTCGAGTAATGCGTGAAAAAGGCATCGAAGAATTCCTCGAAGCTGCTAGGCAGATTCGAGGAAGGCACCCAAATACAGAGTTTCATGTCTGCGGCAGCTGTGAGGACGAATACAGAGGTTCCCTCGAGGCTTGCGAGAAGGACGGCGTCGTCATCTACCACGGAAGCGTCAAAGACGTGCGAGAGATGCATGCCCTGTCAAGCTGCACGGTGCATCCCACTTTCTATCCGGAGGGTATGTCGAATGTCCTGCTGGAGAGCTGCGCCTGCGGCAGACCGATCATTACGACGAACCGGCCTGGGTGCAGGGAGGTCGTGGATGACGGGGTCAATGGCTTCGTCGTAAAGCAAAGAGACGCGGAAGACCTTATCTCAAAAATCGAGAATTTTCTTGCCCTGCCCTATGCCGAGAAAAGGGAGATGGGGCTGAACGGCAGGAGAAAGGTCGAGAGGGAGTTCGACAGGCAGATAATTGTCGAGCGTTACCTGAAGGAAATGGCGGTTGCAGAAGAAGCGAAGGAGGCGCGCCGTTGAGGGGGGCGGTGAACAACGTTATCAGCGCTACATGGACATTTTTAAGGATAGCCGTTTGGAAAATCGGGCTGATGGGAAGCCTTCTCCTCAAAGGCGCGATCCAAAGGATTTCACCCAATGAGGTTTGCAACTTCAACGAGGGATCGAAAGTCAATATCGGGCGCACCGTCCGAATCCACAACGGAAGCAAGATTAAGGAGAGAAAAGGCTCGAACGTTACAAACGACGGCAACTTCCGCATCAACTACGACGACATGGTCATCTGTCATGACGCGGTAACTATCGGCGCAGGTACAGACTTCGAACCAAACGTCCTCGTTTATGACCACGACTATACCTTCAGGAAGGCGTCCTCAAAGAGGGCGTCTTCGAATGGTTTTCGGTGGAGATTGGAGAGAACTGTTGGATAGGCGCGGGAACGATAATCCTTCGAGGAACGAAAATCGAGGCGAACTCGGTGGTCGCGGCGGGGAGCATTGTGAAAGGCGAGTTTCTCAGCGATTTCTTGATCTTGTAGCGGCGCACCACAGAAGTTCGGGGCTGCTGATGGCTAATATGGATGGCGTCAGTCACGGGGGAATGACGGCCACCATCGTCATGGCGACGTACAACGGCAGACAGTTCCTTCGGGAGCAGCTTGACTCGATTGTTTCGCAGGTGCGACAGGCCGACGAGGTGGTGATCGTCGACGACTGTTCGAGCGACGGCACGCCGGAATACATCGATGCGTACATTAATGAGCATGGCCTGAAGGACACATGGAGGATCTATCGCAACGAGAAGAACCTCGGGTTCGTTGGCAACTACCTCAAGGGGTGCTCGCTCGCGACGGGTGACGTCATCTTCTTCTCCGACCAAGACGACGTTTGGGCGGATGGCAAGATTTCCGAGATGATGGCCGTGTTCGAGAGGCACGAGGACGCGCTTGTCGTGTCGTGCGATACGACGATCATCGACCAGGACGACAGATCTGACAACACATTTCAGACCTCGCTCAGGCGCACGAAGGAGGGGGTATGGAAGGTTGACTTCGGCCAGCAGGTCTCATCTATGCTCAGTAGCGGCCTGACGCTTGGCGTGAAGCGCTCCTTTATGGATGAGATGACTCCAATCATCGAACGCGAGGACCTCGTGTACGATTCGCCGCTCGGGCTCTTCGCGGCGGCCAAGGGCGGATTCTACCGCGTCGGCGGAGAGGCACTTGTCCTGCACAGGGTTCACAGGAGCAACGCATCCGCGCCCACCTATTCTCTGAAGTCGAGACTGACAAACCCCGAGCAGCACATTAAAGGCAGAAAGCATCAGCTCAAGCATATCGAGGCGTGTAGAAAGTACTGCGCCAACGAGCTGGATTCCGGTACGCTCGACCGACTCGATAAGGAGATTGCGGCACGCGAAGTTGCCATCAAATCCATGGAGGAGCGAAAGCCGCTTCCGCTAATAGCGCAATTGATTAAGAAAGGGCCGATGGCCAACGATAAAATTAGCCTTGTAAACCTCATTGTTGCCCTAAGGAGGCGTTGATGAGGGACATTGCGGCCTGCATCGTTACCTACAATCCTGAGCTTGCGCGCTTTTCGGAATGTCTGTCCGCTGTATCCGAGCAGGTGGAACACGTTTTTGTCGTGGACAACGGCTCAAACGAAGCGGGCGGGGTGGAAGCGCTCTGTCGTGAATATGACAATGTCATTTTCGTTCCCCTGGGGGAGAACAAAGGCATTGCTGCCGCCCTCAACATGGGATGTGCTGCCGCAGACGAGAAGCGATGCACCGCCGTATTGACGCTCGACCAGGACTCGGTATGTGAAGATGGCTTGGTGGAGAAGCTGGCGGCGCATTTGACCAAAGACGTTGGGATTGCGGCACCTTGGATTTCTTACGCGGGCAACGAGGAATATTACGAATTGCCGCAAGATGGGCCCTACGAGGTCGAATGGACGATAACTAGCGCGTCGTTGACGAGCCTTGACGCCTGGAGGAAGATCGGCGGTTTCGACGAGACATTGTTCATCGACAGTGTTGATCGCGATTTCTGCATTCGACTTCGTAGAGCCGGCTATCGCGTGGTCATTGACCCTGCGACTTCGCTGTCCCATGAACTTGGAGACATGCGGTGCGTCCGGATTCACGGCAAGGTAATTCACATCACCAACCACAGCAGTTTTCGCAAGTACTACATAGCCAGAAACAAGATTCTATTGGCGAAGAAGGGTGAAATTAGCAGCGCAGAATGCGTGCGAGAAATATCGCAGGAATTCTTCAAGGCTCTTTTGCTAGAAGACAATAAGGCTTCAAAGATATCGAGGCTTATGCATGGAATTGTCGATGGCTTGCAGAGCCGTATAGGAACGCCGAGAACGGGAGTATCTTCAAAATGATTCTTGTTGCTGGCCTCCTTGTTCTTGATTTAACGGCATTGGTGTTCCAGAAGAGCAAAGTGCCCTTCCTCGCCCTTTTGATTTTTCTTTGGTTTGTATTCGTTTTCAGCAATGGACTGGCTGACGATTTCAACTACAACCTGCATTTGATGAACCCGACTTTAGCGCAGGACAAGGGAATTGGTTACAGTCTGTTAATCAGGTTCTTATCGGATTGCGGCGCGACGCTATTTCAGTTGAAGCTGCTCGTCGGAACTTTCTATCTAGTCTCTATTGGTCTATGCGGCTGGAATTTGACGAAGAGGCCAGGTTTGTTTTTGGCTCTGTATTCGATTTTCCCTTTTTGCATGGATGCAGTGCAGCTTAGGTTTTCACTGGCCATCTCATTTGTTCTGATTGGATATCTCTATGTATCAAAGGCCAAAGGTGGTCTAAAGAAAAAAGCGGCTGTTTTCTTTTTTGCATGTTTAATTGGTTTCAGCTTCCATGCGGCTGTTCTCTTCTTTGCATTGCTGCTATTTGCCAAAGGGCTATCGCATCGTGACGCTCGAAAGTTGTGCCTTCTTGTTTTTCTCGGCCTGATTGTGGTGACACGAACCAGTTTGCTGACTCAAATCGTCACTCTTCTGGGCGTCTCCGCACGACTAAATATGGGTGGCGGCGTTGACGGCTCTGGATTTGCCAATGTTATTCGTTTGGCTGTTCCTTCTCTTGCTTGGATGGCGTTTGGCCTCTATTTGAAAAAGACCAGGGGAGATTCGGATGCCGTCCGGGTGATTCTAAATGCGAACCTGTTTTGTCTCGCATTGATTCCCCTCGTTGGCGTTGCATCCGACATCTACCGCATAGAGACTTCGCAATTTTTAATTTATTACCTTGTTGCGGTCAACTCGGTTGGCTGCGCCGGGGGTAGCAACATCCGAAAAGAGCAGGCTGACTTGTTTGGCGTTGCTTGTCTTTTGGGCATTGCCCTCATGGGCGTCACATTGTTGGTCTTGATGAGCATGAACCTTAACACGGTGTTGGTTCCGCTCCTTACCAACAATTCAATATTGGTTTAATAAAACTTAGGGCTTCATATGTTAGGAATCCGAACGAAAATTAGGCATGTATCCGCTTCTTTGAAGTGGGCCAAAGCCAATGGGCACAACAGAACACAACTCGGGCGTTGGGCAATTGGGCTCGACAATGTCACAATTGGCGATTACTCCTACGGGGAAATCAACGTTCTTACGGCGTCCAAGCAGCCCAAGCTCGCCATAGGCGAATTATGCTCGATTGCGCCAAATGTGACTTTCGTAATTCACAACAACCATCCCATCGATCATTTCACGACGTTTCCTCTGCGCCGCTTTGTCTTGGGAGAGACTTACGATGAGGCATGCGGGAACGGCGGTATCGTCGTCGAAGAAGACGTTTGGATTGGCTACGGCGCGACCATCTTGGACGGCGTCCATATAGGCCGGGGGGGGTCGTCGCAGCAGGAGCTGTCGTCACCAAGGACGTGGAGCCTTACACGATCGTTGGGGGTGTGCCGGCAAAACCCGTCAAGAAACGCTTCAGCCAGGACGTCATCGACCGGCTCCTCGCGCTCGACTACTCGAAGGTGGACAGGCGTTTCATGGAGACGCATATCGAACAGCTCTATCGTCCGCTGGACGAGCGCTCCATTGGGGAGCTGCTAGATGAGCCAGGGGACAGGCATGAACTATAGGTCTCTGGCGGGCAACATGGTTGTCGCGTTCGCGGCCCAGGGCATCTCGTTCTTGGCGAGCGTCGCTATGTCACTTCTCGTGCCGAAGGTGCTCGGCGTCGAGACGTACGGCTATTGGCAGCTGTTTATTTTTTACGCGAGCTACTCTGGCTTCTTCATGCTCGGTCTCAACGACGGTATCTACCTCATCGAAGGCGGTAACACGAGAGGCGAGATAGACAAGCGAGCTGTGAACTCGCAGTTCCGCTTCGGCATGGCATTCCAGCTCGTCGTGGCCGCCGTCATCGCCATCATCGCCGTTGTTTGGGCGCCCGAGGCGCAGCGCTCATTCGTCCTACTGGCGTTCGCCCTCTACACCGTGCTCTGTAACCTTGCCGGATTCCTTGGCTATATCTTCCAGTCGATGAACGAGACCAAGCTCTTCTCGTATTCCACCATGATCGACCGCCTGGTGTTTCTGGCCATCATCCTCGTGATGGTATTTATTCGTGTCCCTGATTTCGAGCCCTATGTTTTCGCCTTTTTAATTTCGAAAGCCTGTTCGCTGACCTATTGCATCGTTCGCTCCCGTGATTTCTTCGCGGCCAGGGCACTGCCCTTGACGGAGGCCGCCAGGCTGAGCCTTTCGAGCATGAAGGTCGGCTTCGCACTGATGATATCGAACGTGGCCTCGATGCTCGTCCTGGGTGTTGCGCGCGCGCTGGTAGACAACGCCTGGGGAATTGAGGCCTTCGGGCGCGTGTCGTTCTGGCTCTCGATGGTGAACTTCTTCATAACCTTTGTGTCGCAGGCGAGCATGGTGCTGTTCCCGGCGCTTAGGCAGGGCACCGAGGGAGAACGAAGAGCTTTCTACCGCTTCGTTCGCGACATGATGGAGGTGACGTTTCCTGTGGTCTACCTCCTGTATTTCCCGATGGCATGGGTGCTGTCCCTCTGGCTTCCGCAATACGCCGACACCATGCACTATTTCGCGATTCTGTTGCCCGTCTGCGTGTTCGATACGAAGATGAACCTGTGCTGCACCACGTATTTTAAGGTGCTGAGGGAGGAACGGACGCTCCTCAAGGTGAACCTTTGCACGCTAGCGGGCAGCATAGCGCTTTGCACCATTGGCGTTTACGTGATCGGATCGCTCGATGCCGTCTTGCTTGGCACCGTCGCATGCATCGTTTGCCGTTCCCTTTGGTCGGAACGGCATTTGAACGCGAAAATTGGGGTTTCCACAACACCAGCTCCCATCGAAGAGGTCGTGCTCACCGCTGCGTTTGTGGCGCTAGCGCTTTGTGCGCCCACGCTTGTTGCCGTCCTGGGGTATTTGGCGCTTTACGCAGCTTATTTGGTACTGAACAGGCATTCGGCGCGAGACATGCTTGCCTTGACCAAGCGAGTGCTTACGCGAGGGAAATGAACGGATGCATAGCGCGGCTGGTCTGGAATAGATACTCAATTACTCAACTTAGAAAGGAATAGCACAATGAAAGGCATTATCCTCGCAGGCGGGTCCGGCACCCGCCTGTACCCGCTCACGCTCGTGACCAGCAAGCAGCTGCTGCCGGTCTACGACAAGCCCATGATCTACTACCCGCTGTCCACCCTCATGCTGGCGGGCATCCGGGACATCCTGGTCATCTCCACGCCGACCGACCTGCCCAACTTCGAGCGCCTGCTCGGGGACGGGTCGCGCTACGGCGTGAACCTCTCCTACGCCGAGCAGCCGAGCCCCGACGGCCTGGCGCAGGCCTTCACCATCGGCGAGGAGTTCATCGCCGGCGAGCCTTGCGCCCTGGTGCTGGGCGACAACATCTTCTACGGCAACGGCCTGTCGCGCCACCTGACGCGCGCCGTCCAGAACGCCGAGTCGGGCCGCGCCACGGTCTTCGGCTACCACGTAGACGACCCCGAGCGCTTCGGCGTCGTGGAGTTCGACGGGGAGGGCAGGGCCGTCTCCATCGAGGAGAAGCCCGAGCGCCCCAAGAGCTCCTACGCCGTCACCGGCCTGTACTTCTACCCGGGCGACGTGGCCGCCAAGGCGCATAGGGTCCAGCCCTCCGCGCGCGGCGAGCTGGAGATCACGACGCTCAACCAGATGTACCTGGAGGAGGGGACGCTGTCCGTGGTCACCCTCGGCCGCGGCTACGCGTGGCTGGACACCGGCACCATGGAGAGCCTGCACG
>CBCSNQ010000039.1:0-18093 GCA_965141565.1 uncultured Collinsella sp.
AGGCACCGATAACTTATATATCAACGCAATAAACCCGAGCGCGAGGGCGTTTGGGTTTATTATTGAAGCGTATGTAACCTGGCGGCGCCACACCGCCTGTTAGTAGGGAGACACATGAACGTTCTGGTCGTCAACGCAGGATCTTCGACCCTCAAGTATCAGGTCATCGATACCAAGTCCCACAAGGTGTCCGCAAAGGGCTCCTGCGAGCGCGTCTGCTTTACCGGCGGTACCTTCACCCACGCTGCCAACGGTTCCAAGAAGGTGACCGAGAACATCGAGTTCCCCGACCACAAGGTCGCCATCGAGGTCGTCCTGAAGGACCTCGAGGCCAACGGTGTCAAGATCGAGGGCATCGGCCACCGTATCGTTCAGGGCGGTTGGTACTTCGGCGATTCCTCCCTTGTCGACGAGGACGTCCTCGCCAAGATCCGCGAGGTCGCTCCGCTCGCCCCGCTGCACAACAACCCCGAGGCCAACGTTATCGAGTACTGCCTCGAGCAGTATCCCGACCTGCCCAACGTCACGGTCTACGACACCGCTTTCCACTTCAATATGCCCGAGGTCGCCAAGACCTACGCCCTGCCCAAGGACGTCTGCGACAAGCTGCACATCCGTAAGTACGGCGCCCACGGCACCAGCTACCGCTACATCTCCAAGAAGGTTGCCGAGATGACCAACGGCGAGGCCCGCAAGGTCGTCGTGTGCCACATCGGTTCCGGCGCTTCCCTGTGCGCCATCGAGGACGGCAAGTGCATGGACACCACCATGGGCTTGACGCCGCTCGACGGTGTCATGATGGGCACCCGCTGCGGCTCCATCGACCCTGCTACCGTGTGCTACCTGCAGCGCGAAGGCGGCTACACCTTCGACGAGGTCGACGAGATGATGAACAAGAAGTCCGGCCTTTTGGCTGTGACCGGCGGCAAGACCAACGACTGCCGCAACGTTGAGGAGCTCGCCGCTGCCGGTGACCCCGAGGCTCAGCTCGCCTTCGATATGTTCGTCTACAAGATTGCCGCCAAGGCCGCCGAGATGGCCACTTCCATGTGCGGCATGGACACCCTGGTCTTTACCGCCGGCATCGGCGAGCACGCTCCGGCTGTCCGCGCTGGCGTGGCCGACCGTCTGGCCTTTATGGGCGTCAAGATGGACCATGCCCGCAACGCCCTGCGCGGCGACGGCGCTTGGTGCCTGTCCGCCAAGGATTCCAAGGTCAAGATCTTCGTCATCCCCACGGATGAGGAGTTCATGATCGCTTCCGACGTCGAGCGCATCGTCAACAGCAAGTAATTGCAAGAGGGGAGGGGCTGGACGACCAAGTGCCGTTCAGCCCCTCTTTTGCGCTCGTTGGGCGATATGCCTGATAGTTATTTATTAAGTTGTGATAACTTCTTATTAACATGCGGCCGCCTTAAGGGGTCTGCGTCGACCGTATTGCACTGCAAAGGAGTCTCATGAACGTACTTGTTGTCAACGCCGGCAGCTCAAGCCTTAAATATCAGCTTTTGGATACCGATACCCGCGAGGTTTTCGCCAAGGGCAACTGCGAACGTATCGGTTCGGACATGGGCATCTTTGGCCACTCCGAGAACGGTGGCGCCAAGCAGACCGAGGAGGTCCCTTTCCCCGATCATCGCTCTGCTATCGCTCGCGTGCTCGAGGAGCTCGAGAAGACCGACTTTACGATTGATGGCATTGGCCATCGTATCGTTCAGGGCGGCTGGCACTTCGATGATTCCGCGGTCGTCGACGATGAGGTCATGGCTAAGATCCTTGAGGTGGCCCCGCTCGCTCCGCTGCACAATTACGGCGAGGCCGCGGCAATCGAATATTGCCGCGAGAAGTATCCTGAGCTGCCCAACGTGGCCGTCTTCGACACCTCGTTCCACATGACCATGCCCGAGGTCGCCTACACCTACGCGCTGCCCAAGGACGTGTGCGACAAGTACCACGTGCGCAAGTACGGCGCACACGGTACGAGCCACCGCTACGAGTGGATGATGGCCAAGGAGATCCTGGGCTCGCGCTGCCACCGTCTGCTTTCGTGCCATCTGGGCAACGGTGCTTCGCTTGCCGCCATTGAGGACGGCGTGTGCCGCGATACCACGATGGGCCTCACGCCGCTTGACGGCCTGATGATGGGCACCCGTTGTGGTTCCATTGACCCGGCCACCGTGTGCTACCTGCAGCGCGAGGGCGGCTACAGCTATCAGGAAGTCGATGACATGATGAACAAGCAGTCTGGTCTGCTTGCCATCTCGGGCATCTCCAACGACGCCCGCGACATCCGCACGCGCGCCTCCGAGGGCGACGAGCGCTGCCTGCTCGCCTTCGATATGTTCGCCTATAAGGCCATGCAGCAGGCCGGTTCCATGATCGCTTCCATGGCGGGCGTGGACACCATTACCTTTACCGCCGGCATCGGCGAGAACGACTGGTCGATCCGCAAGGCCTTCTGCGACTGCTTTGAGTGGCTGGGCGTACGCATCGACAACAACAAGAACCGCGAGGCCGTGGGCAACGGCCCGCAGGTCATCAGTGCCGCCGGTTCCGCCGTCACGGTCATGGTCATCCCCACCGACGAGGAATACATGATCGCCCACGACGTCGAGCGCCTGACCAAGAACAACTAACGCGTTCGCTTGTGATCGAACGAAAGGCCTCCTGAGCAGCAGCTCGGGAGGCCTTTTTGCTAGCAGGCGGAAATTCCGGTCCCGAGGGGATATGTCTGCTACTCAGCCATCTGAGCCTGGACGGCGGTGATGGCCACGACACCCACGATGTCGTCGGCAGAGCAGCCGCGCGAAAGGTCGTTAACCGGCTTGGCGATGCCCTGCAGGATGGGGCCGTAAGCATCGGCGCCAGCGAAGCGCTGAACCAGCTTGTAGCCGATGTTGCCGGCCTCGAGGTCGGGGAACACGAGCACGTTGGCCTTGCCGGCAACGGAGGAGCCGGGAGCCTTGAGCTGGGCGACGGTGGGGACGATAGCGGCATCGAGTTGCAGGTCGCCGTCGATGGCGAGCTCGGGAGCCTTCTCCTTGCAGAACTTCACGGCCTCTTGGACCTTCTTGGCGACCTCGCCGCCAGCGGAGCCCATGGTGGAGTAGGAGAGCATGGCCACGTGCGGCTCAACATTGCCCATGAAGGTGGACCAGGAGTGAGCGGAGGCGATGGCGATCTCGGAGAGCTCGTCGGAGGACGGGTTGATGTTGAGGCCGCAGTCGGCGAAGATCAGCGTGCCGTCGGTACCGAACTGCGGGGTGTCGGTGCACATCACGAAGAAGGCCGAGACCAGCTTGGTGCCCGGGGCGGTCTTGAGGATCTGAAGCGCGGGGCGCAGGGTGTCGGCGGTGGAGTGGCAGGCGCCGGAGACCAGGCCGTCGGCATCGCCCATCTTGACCATCATGGTGCCAAAGTAGGTGGCGTCCATCACCTGGGCGCGAGCCTGCTCGATGGTAACGCCCTTCTTGGCGCGGAGCTCGGCAAACTTCTGCGCGTACTCCTCATGCTTCTCGGCATTGCGCGGGTCGATGACGGTAGCGCCGGGAACGTTGATCTCGTCGGGGTTGCCCAGGATGACGATCTTTGCCAGGCCCTCCTCGATGATTTTGGTGGCCGCGACGATAGTGCGCGGATCCTCGCCCTCGGGCAGGACGATCGTCTTAAGGTCGGCCTTGGCGGCAGACTTCATACGGTTTAGGAAATCGCTCATGTTACTCCTTACAAGCGTTTCGCTAAGCTCCAGGCACCCGGCTGTTCACGAATAAACCCGCTGCTAGCGGGTTTACCTTTCAATTATGTACGCCGCGGTGCTTGAGCTTTCCTTGTGTGGCAAGCTCATTATAGGACGCATTAGCGCTATAATCGCTCTGATAAATATGTCTCGAAGAATGTTCGAGAAAAGCCCAGCTAACGAGCCCGTGGCTTTTGACAAGGAGTATCGATGCAGATTACCTCAGGCCTGCCTGAAGGCTTTAACGCCGGCGCGTACGACATGATTGTCGTCGGTGCTGGATATGCCGGTGCCGTTTGCGCCCGCCGTCTTGCCGAGACCATCGGCTATCGTGTTGCCGTTTTGGAGCGCCGTAGCCACATTGCGGGCAATGCCTATGACTGCACTGACGAGGCCGGAATCCTGATCCACGAGTACGGTCCGCATATCTATCACACTTTTAACGAGCGCGTGCACAATTTCCTGTCGCGCTTTACCAAGTGGACGGATTATCAGCACAAGGTGCTCGCCAACATCAACGGTACCCTTATGCCCGTGCCCTTCAACCATGCGAGTCTCAAGCTCGCCTTTGGTGACGAGCGCGGCGAGGAGCTGTACCAGAAGCTCGTGGAGACCTTTGGCAAGGATGTCAAGGTGCCCATTATGGAGCTGCGTAAGAAGAACGACCCGGATCTTGCCGAGGTCGCCGATTACGTCTACGAAAACGTCTTTTTGCATTACACCATGAAGCAGTGGGGCCAGACGCCCGATCAGATCGACCCCTCGATCACCGGCCGCGTTCCCGTCTTTGTGGGCGATGATGACCGCTACTTCCCGCAAGCTCCCTTCCAGGGCATGCCGCAGGAGGGCTACACGGCGCTCTTTGAGCACATGCTCGACCACGACCTGATCGACGTGTTCTGCGACGTGGACGCCCGCGATCTCTTTGAGATCGACGAGACCACCGTCAAGATTGGTGGCAAGGTCTACGGCGGCGAGATTGTCTATACCGGTCCGCTCGATGAGCTGTTCAACCTCGACTTGGGTGCGTTGCCGTACCGCACGCTCGATATGAAGTTCGAGACGCTCGATATGGACCAGTTCCAGCCCGTGGGCACCGTCAACTACACCACGAGCGAGGACTACACGCGTATCACCGAGTTCAAGAACATGACCGGTCAGGTCCTGCCCGGCAAGACCACCATCATGAAGGAGTACTCCAAGGCCTATACGCCCGGCTCGGACGAGACGCCGTACTACGCCATTCTTGAGCCCGAGAACCGTGAGCTCTATGAGCGCTATCTTGAGCGCGTCCAGAACCTGACGAACTTCCACCCGGTGGGTCGTCTGGCCGAGTATCGTTACTACGATATGGACGCTGTGACCAATTCCGCCCTCGATCTTTCGGATGAGATTATCGCCTGCCATGCATAAAGTCATAACATTCGGTATTCCCTCGTATAACGCCGCCAAGGACATGGACCATTGCATCACCTCCATCTTGGAGGGGAGCAATTACGCCACCGATATCGAGATTATCGTGGTGGACGACGGCTCCAAGGACGAGACGGCCGCCAAGGCCGACGAGTGGGAGGCCCGTTATCCTGGAATCATCCGCGCGGTGCACCAGGAGAACGGCGGTCACGGTATTGCCGTCCTTTCGGGTCTGCGCGAGGCGCAGGGCACCTACTACAAGGTTGTTGATTCGGACGACTGGCTTGACGGCGCTGCCCTTTCGACCATGCTGTCGATTCTGCGTGGCTTTGAGGAGCGCGACCAGCGCGTTGACCTGTTTATCTCGAACTACGTGTACGAGAAGGTTTACGAGGGCACGCATACCGCTATTGGCTACAAATTTGCCCTGCCGCGCAAAAAGATCTTTTCCTGGGATCAGATCGGTCATTTCCGCCTGGACCAGAACCTTCTTATGCACAGCCTGTGCTATCGCACGGATGTGCTGCGCGAGTCCAACCTTCCCATGCCGCCGCACACGTTCTATGTGGACAACATCTACGCCTACGTGCCGCTGCCGCGTTGCAAGACCATGTACTACGCCGACATCGACCTCTACCGCTACTTTATCGGTCGCGAGGGCCAGAGCGTCAACGAGGCAACGATGGTCAAGCGTCTGGACCAGCAGTTCCGTGTTACGCGTATCATGATGGAGTCGTACCACCTGTACAGCGATGTCGAGTCGTCGCGCCTGCGTTCGTACATGATGGGCTATTTCACCATGATGATGGCGATCTGCTCGGTGCTCACCAAGCTTTCCGAGGAAGATTGCGCCGACGAGCGCCTAAAGACGCTGTGGAATGATTTGAAGGCCTACGACGAGCGCATGTATCGTCGTGCCCGCTACGGCGTGGTCGGGTTCTTCACCAATCTGCGCGGACGGGCCGGAGACAAAACCACACTCGGCCTATACCGTCTTGCCTCAAAGATCTTCAAATTCAACTAGCTGCTGAGTAATCGCTGCTGATAGGTTGACTGGGCCCCTTGGCCTTTAGTTTGCTACTGCGAACAGTCCTGCTCGCACGGAAAGCACATTTAGTGCTTTCCGGCTCGTGCGGAACTTGTATCAAACTAAAGGCCAAGGGGCCTCTGCTATAAGAATCGATTGTCAGTTTACTTGAATTTGAAGATCTTCGACGCGCGGTACACAGGGGCCTGGGCTGAAAAGAATCTGGTTGGTAGGTTGCCCGGTGGGGCTTGGTTATGTTTGTCGCGAGTTCCGCACGAGCCGAAGAGCACTTAATGTGCTCTTCGTGCGAGCCAGGACTGTAGAGCAGCAAACATAACCAAGCCCCACCGGGCAACCGGTCAGGTTAGGTTACTTCGCGGCGCCGGGGATGCCGTGGGAGGTTTTGGCGGTTTTGGCTCCGTTTACGATGGCAGTTTCCAGGGCCCTTACTGCGAGCATGCCCAGCAGGTCTAGGGGAACGGCGGCGCTTGCCTGGGCGCCCAGTTTGCCGCTGGCGAGGGTGTAGATGGTGTCGCCGTCGTTGGTGGTGTGCGTGGGACGGATGGCGTGTGCGTAGGCGTCTGCGGCCATCTGGGAGACCTTGGTGGCTTGTGCCTTAGTGAGTTCCACGTTTGTGACGATGCAGCTGATGGTGGTGTTGGTGCGGTCGAGCGGCATCTGCATGGATCCGGCGGCGGCAAAGGCTGCGAGTTCCATGTCGACAATCTGGTCGCTATCGGCTGCGGCGCGCATACCGGAGACCCACTCGCCGGTGAAGGGGTCGACAACGTTGCCGCAGGCGTTGACCGAGACCACGGCGCCCACCTTGATGGGGCCGAGCGCCACGGCGGCAGCGCCAAGGCCGGCCTTCATGCAGGTAGCGGGGCCCATGAGCTTACCCACGGTAGCGCCCGTGCCGGCGCCCACGTTGCCCTGTTCGAGCCTGGTGGGGGTGTTGTCGAGTGCTTCGCGCACCGCGGCGATGCCGGCCTCAATGTCAGGGCGAACGGTGGGGTTGCCAAAGGCGAGGTCGAAGATACAGCTGGAGCACACGATAGGCACCTGCGTGGGGCCGACGGGAAGGCCGATGCCGCGGCTCTCAAGCTCGCGAGCGACGCCGCTTGCAGCCTCGAGGCCAAAGGCCGATCCACCCGAAAGACAGACAGCGTGGACCTTGTCGACGGTGTTCTCGGGTCGCAGCAGGTCGGTTTCGCGCGATGCCGGAGCACCGCCGCGAACGTCAACGCCGCCGGTGGCGCCCTCGGGTGCCACGATTACGGTGCAACCGGTGCCGGCCTCCTCGTCCGTATAGCTGCCAAAGCAAAAGCCATCGACATCGCAAACGTCAATGGCCTCAAGCAGTGTATCCATGTTTAACTCCTATCGGTTTTCCGCCGCGCCTTGTGCCCGGTCGGGATCCGTACGGTACGCCAAAATTGTAGGCGCCGGGGGATACCCAGCGCCAGATGCAATTACGAGAGTTTTTGAATCGCGCGCGCGACGCGGGCGATGGGTAGGCCCACCACGTTATAGAAGTCGCCCGAAATATCGTGCACGAGCATGCGTCCTCCTGTGCCCTGAATGCCGTAGGCGCCGGCCTTGTCCATGGGCTCTCCCGAGGCGACGTAGTGCTCGATTTGCTCGTCGGTGAGCTCGTAGAACGTCACGTCGGTCACATCGACAAAGGACAGACTCTCGGCGGCATGCGGGGCGGCCGTATCGCCTGCCTTAACGATGCAGACGCCGGTTGCGACCTGGTGCGTGCGGCCCGAAAGCTCACGGAGCATGGTGCGCGCCTCGTCCTCGGTTGCCGGCTTGCCCAGAATCTTGCCGTCAAAGGTGACGATGGTGTCGGCCGCGACCGTTAGCTCATTGGGCTCGGCATGCTCGGCGGCAACGGCGGCGGCTTTTGCGCGTGCTAAGCGTTCAACGAGCGTAAGCGGGGCCTCGCCATCAAACGGCGTTTCGTCGATATCGGCAGGAATGATGCGAATGTCATAGTCCGCCTCGCGCATCAACTCGATGCGGCGCGGTGATTGCGAAGCCAAAATCATAGCTGAATGCCCTCGGCGACTTTCTCGACGGCCTTGTCGCCGGCGAGCGTGCGCAGCAGCTCAAGCGCAAAGGGGAGCGACTGTGCCATGCCGCTGGCGGTGATGATGTTGCCGTCTTGCGTAACCTTCTCGCCGGTATAGGCGCCTTCGGGGAAGCTTTTCTCAAAGCCAGGGAAGCACGTGGCGTGGCGCCCCTCGAGCAGGTCGAGCTCGCCCAGGATAAACGGGGCGGCGCAGATGGCGGCGACGTGCTTGGTCGCGGCGAACTCGCAGACCACGTCGCAGACGCGCTGATCGGCGCGCAGGTTGGTGGCACCGGGTAGGCCGCCGGGTAGCACGACGCAGTCGTACTCGTCAAAGTCGATCTCATCAAAGAGTGCATCGCAGGTCACGGGGATCTGCAGCGAGCTTACGACCTCACGCGTGGGCATGATCGAGACGAGTGTGGCACGCACGCCGCCGCGACGCATGACGTCGACCATGGTCAAGCATTCAATAGTTTCAAAGCCATCGGCGGCGAGAACGGCAACGCTGGGCATGAGGGTTCCTTTCATAGGCGGCATACAATTAGCCGTCTTATACCCCGAAGACCTCCGCTTGCCACGCTCGATTTCCCAATGTTTAAAATAGCCCCGTCCGAATTAGCTACCCTCACCCATCCTCAACAATCTCAATCTGTAACATCTAGACCCACTTTTGACCCCTAACTGTTACAGATCAAGACAAACGGAAACCGCACCGACAAAACGTCTAAATCTGTAACATCTACGGACCAAAACCGGGTCTCACTGTTACAGATCGAGACAGCCCCCAACAGCGCCGCCCCGTTCGGGGAAACGACCGCCACAGGTGCGGCGGGCAGAGACTTACTTTTTTTCCTCGGCTTTTCTTGACGGCATCTCTTCTGTTGTAGTACTTTGTCTCTGTCTAAAAACGCGTGGACTTTTCTGGGCGCTAGCCACCTTTTTGCCACGCAACCGAGCAGTCGGTTGCGTGGCTTTTTTCGTTTTGGCAGCAGGTACCACATGCACCACCAGAAGACCGCATGAGCCCACCTTCCGACTGCAGGGAACAGACGCACGGATGTGCGTCTGCAAGACAGCAGACGGAAGGGAGCCTAATGGCAGGAACAAACACAATCAAGCAGCAGACCGCCGAGGCGGGAGCCACGGGCGCGGGACAGGTCAAGGCTGCGCTCCAGGTCTTTGCGGGCGGCGCCTGCTACGGCGCGATGGCCACGACCTACAAGCTCGCCTACGCCGCGGGCTTCACCTCGGCGCAGGTGGTGGCGAGCCAGGCGTGGTTCGGCTGCCTCTTCTTCGCCCTCGCCACACTCGCGGGCCACGCGCTCGGGCACCGCTGGCAGCGCGTGGGCTGGAAGCTCGCCCTTAAGCTCATGGGCCTGGGAGCCCTCACCTGCCTCACCTCAATCCTCTACTGCTACGCCATGAGCGTGCTGCCCGCCCCGGTGGCGCTCACACTCCTCTTCCAGTTCACATGGCTGGGGCTCGTGTGGCAGACCGTCATGACGCGCCGGCCGCCGAGGCCCCTCCAAGTAGTCTCCGCCCTGGTCATCGTCTTCGGGACGGTGTTCGCCAGCGGCGTTTACAAGACCGGCATCACCGGATACGACCCCGTGGCCCTGCTCTGCGCGCTGGGGGCGGCCGTGTCCTGCTCCCTCTTTGTCACCTTCTCCGGCAAGGTCGAGGCCCCCTGCTCGTCCGAGCAGCGTGGCATCATCGTATGCGCGGGCTCCGTGGTCATGTCGCTCACGGTGTGCCCGGACTACGTCGTCTCGGGCGTCCTCGCCCAGGGCATCCTGCCCTTTGCCGTCATCGCCGGCTTCTTTGGCATGCTCTGCCCGGTCCTGCTCTTCGGCATGGGCTCTCCGCACCTGCCCGCGGGCCTCTCCACTGTCATGGCCGCCGCGGAACTCCCCGCCGGCCTGCTCATCGCCATGATCGTCCTCGGCGAGCCGCTCGGCGTCGTCGAGTGGCTGGGCGTCGCCATCATCCTCGCCGGCGTGTGTCTGGCACAGGTTCCCTCCCTGCTTGGAGGCCGGGAGGCACGTCGCGCCGCCGCAGGACAAGCCGTCAGCTAGTCACCCCTTCACAGGCGGCCCGCGCGCATCAGGGAAAGGGCCACGGGCCCGGCGCGTGAGGTCGCAAGGACGTTATTAAAGCGTCCCCCGCAGAGGTGGGGGCGCCAGAAAGAAGGAGGCACCATGCCATTTCCAAAAGGGTTCCTTTGGGGAGGAGCCACCGCCGCCAACCAATGCGAGGGAGGTTATGACGAAGGCGGCCGCGGCCTTGCCAATGTCGACGTCATCCCACACGGGCCGGAGCGCAACGACGTGAGTCGCGGCCTGAGGCGCATGCTCGACTTTGAGCCCGGGCACTACTACCCGGCCCAGACGGGCATCGACTTCTACCACCACTACCGCGAGGACATAGCCCTCTTCGCGGAGATGGGCTTTAAGGTCTTTCGCCTCTCCATCGCCTGGAGCCGTATCTTCCCCAATGGCGACGAGGAGGAGCCCAACGAGGCCGGGCTCGCCTTCTACGAGGACGTGTTCCGCTGCTGCCGCGAGCACGGGATCGAGCCCCTCGTGACCATCACGCACTTCGACTGCCCCATCCACCTCGTCAAGAAGTACGGCGCCTGGCGAAACCGCACCCTTATCGAGCTCTACAAGCGGCTTGTGACGGTGCTCTTCAACCGCTACCGCGGCCTCGTGCATTGGTGGATCACGTTCAACGAGATGAACATGATCTTGCACCGTCCCTTCATGGGTGCCGGCATCGTCCTCGAGCCCGGGGAGAATGCCCGCGAGGCCGAGTACCGCGCCGCGCACAACGAGCTCGTGGCGAGCGCCTGGGCCACCAAGATCGCCCACGAAGTCGACCCGGAGAACAAGGTAGGCTGCATGCTCGCCGCGGGAAGCTACTACCCCTACTCCTGTCGTCCCGAGGACGTCCGCGCAGCGCAGGTCAAGAACCAGGAGGACCTCTTCTTCGTGGACGTGCAGGCACGCGGGCACTACCCCGGCTACGCGCTCAAGATGCTCGAGCGCGAGGGCATCGACGTGGGCATGACCGCCGAGGACGAGCGCATCCTTGCGGAGAACACCGTCGACTTCATCTCGTTTAGCTACTACTCCTCGCGCTGTACCGCGGGCGACCCCGATTCCGTGGGCGGCGTCGCCGAGGGCAACGCCTTCGCCGGCGTGGAGAACCCCTACGTGCGCACGAGCGACTGGGGCTGGGTCATCGACCCGCTGGGGTTCCGCATCACGATCAACGACCTCTGGGACCGCTACCAGAAGCCGCTCTTTGTGGTGGAGAACGGCCTCGGCGCCTATGACGAGGTGCTTCCCGACGGCACGATCGAGGACGACTACCGCATCGCCTACCTGCGCGAGCACATCGAGGCCATGCGCGACGCCATCGAGCAGGACGGCGTCGAGATGCTCGGCTACACCACCTGGGGGCCGATCGACCTCGTGAGCGCGGGCTCCGGCGAGATGGAGAAGCGCTACGGCTTCATCTACGTGGACCGCGACAACCTGGGCAACGGCACGCTCGAGCGCAGGCGCAAGAAGAGCTTCTACTGGTACCAACAGGCCATCGCCACCAACGGAGGCGACCTGGGCTAGCCGCCCGGGCAATATCGCTAAGGAGAAAATAATGGCTGAAAAATACGACAATCTGGCCAGATCCATACTCGAGAACGTAGGCGGCACAGAGAACGTCGCCAGCGTCGCGCACTGCATCACGCGCGTGCGCTTCAAGCTCAAGGACGAGTCCCGCGCCAACACGGCCAAGATCGAGGCCCTCAAGGGTGTTATCCAGGTCATCCAGGCCAACGGCCAGTACCAGGTGGTCGTGGGTAACATCGTCGAGGACGTCTACGACGCGGTCCTGGAGGCCGGCAACTTCTCGAACGGCGCAAGCGCCGACGACGAGCCCCAGGGCGATAAGACCGTTGCCTCCGTCGTCATCGACCTCATCTCTGGCATCTTCCAGCCCATCCTGGGACCGCTTGCCGCCGCAGGCATCATGAAGGGACTGCTTGCCCTCATCACCTACTTCGTCCCGGCCTTTGCAAACGACGGCCTCTACACGCTGCTCTACACCGTGGCTGACGGCTTCTTCTACTTCCTCCCCGTCGCCCTGGCGTTCAGTGTCGCGCGCAAGTTCCGCATGAACGAGTTCACCGGCGTGGCAATCGGCGTGGCGCTCCTCTACCCGACGATGGTCGCCCTGACCTCGGGTGAGGCGCTCGGCAGCATCGACCTCGGCGTGGCCGGCACGTTCTCGTGGTACGCCACCGCCCTCGGGCTCCCCATCATCATGCCCGTGTCCGGCTACGTGAGCTCGGTGATCCCCGTCCTTCTCATGGTGTGGTTCGGCTCTATCCTTGAGCGCTGGCTCAAGAGCTGGATGCCGGTTGCGCTCAAGATGTTCCTCGTCCCGCTCGCCACGATGACGGTCTCCATCGTCTTGGGCTACCTCGTCATCGGCCCGGTGGCCACCCTCATCACCAACCTGCTGAGCGCGGCGTTCTCGTTCATCTTCCAGCTCCCCGTGGTTGGTTCCGTCCTGGGCAGCGCCCTGGTCGGCGGACTGTGGATGTGCCTCGTCATCTTTGGCTTCCACTGGAGCCTCATCCCCATCTCCATCATGAACCTGAACACCCTCGGCCACGACAGCGTGCTCGCCGCCACCATCGGCCACGGGTTCGCGCTCGGAGCGGTCATCTTTGCCATGTACCTCAGAAACAAGGACGAGCGCTTCCGCGGCATCGCCCTTCCCGCGATGATCTCCGCCTTCTTCTTCGGCGTCACCGAGCCTGGCATCTACGGCATCGCCCTGCCCAACAAGCGCGCGTTCGTCGTGGCATGCCTGAGCTCCGCCGTGGGCGGCGCCATCGTGGGAATGACGGGCGCCCTCATGTACATCTCGGGCGGCCTCGGCGTCTTCAACCTGCTCAACTTCATCGACGGGACCCCTGGTGGCGCCGGGATCTCCCACATGATCTTCGCGATCATCGCCTCGCTCGTCTCTGCCGTCCTGGCCTTTGTTATCGAGTTCATCACCTACCGGCCCAACGACGATGAGGAAGGCGCCCGCTAGCCTGCGCTCTTTTCGACCAGCTCTATGTAATTGAGGAGCAGTTGAGGTGGGTGAGGGCCGAGGGCGATCAAGGTGGCCGCCCTCGGCCCGGGACAACCTGCCAGAAGGCGTTTAGCTTTCTCGGGCGGCGCTGAAATTTTGGGACGGGGATTAGATAATCATTCGGTACAAATTGATTATTTAATCCCCGTCTCAGAAAAATCATCGGGCGTGGTCTTGGGCAAATAGTCTAGTTGCGCCTAAGGTGGACGACGGTCTCGCAGTGGAAGGTTTGTGGGAACAGGTCGACTGGCGTGATCTTTACGGGGGAGAAGGTGCCTTCTTCGACAAAGCGTTTGAGATCGCGCGCCAGGGTGGCCGGGTCGCAGCTCACATAGGCGACATCGCGGGCACTCGTGCTGGCGATAAGGTCGATCGCCTCGGGGGCGAGGCCTGCGCGCGGCGGGTCGACCACCAAGACGTCGGCATCCTGGTCGGGGAACTCGCGCACCGCGTCTCCGCCAATGACGTCGACGTTATCAAGCTTGTTGATCTCCAGGTTACGGCGCAGGTCGCGCACGGCGGGGCCGTAGGCCTCGACGGCGGCGACAAAGTCGCAGCGGCGGGCGAGCGGCAGGGTAAAGGTGCCGGCACCGCAGTACAGGTCCACGGCAAGCTCGTCTTCCTGCGGGTCGAGCGCTTCCATGACAAGATCGATTAAAATCTCGGCACCCTTGGTGTTGACCTGGAAAAAAGACGGGGCAGACAAGCGCATCTGACCCTCGGCGATATTCTCGGTCCATGAGCCCTCTCCGGCGAGCATTTCGACCTTGGAGACACGGCGGGCCTTCTTTTCGCCCTTGCTCATCACACGCACCACGCTCGTGGGATGAGCGGCGTCCGCCAGCACGCGGGAGACCTGCGAGCGCGGGAAGGAACCCGTGGGCGTCCAGAGTGCGACCTCGAGCGCCTTGGTGCGACGCGAGGCACGAATGCCCACGCGCTCAAGGCCCAGATCGTGGCTGCCGCTCAGATAGTTGAGCGCGCCGACGACCGATTTGAGTGCCTTAGGGAAGCGTTTGTCGAACAACGGACACGAATCGACGGTCACGATTTTGCTGGGATCGACGCCGTGCATGCCAAGGCGTACGCGACCGTTGACGACGGTCGGTTCGAGCTCGATTTTATTGCGGTAGCCCCAGTCGTCCTTGGTATGGCGGATGGGCTGCACCAGCTCATCGACCTGCTCAGGAGCGAACTTGCCGATGCGCTCGAGCGTGGAACGCAGGTTTTGCTCCTTGGCGGCGAGCTGTGCCGTGCGTGAGAGATTGCCCCACGAGCAGCCGCCGCAGATGCCCACGAAGGGGCAGGGAGACTGAATGCGATCGGGGCTTGGCTCCAGAATCTCGGTGGTGCGGGCGCGCATGAACGACTTGCCGTCCTGTACGACCTCGGCCTCGACGGTGTCGCCTGCCACGGCGCCCTGCACAAAGACGGCCTTGCCGTTGTCGGCGTGCGCCAGTCCATCGGCGCCGTAGGTCATCGATTCTATAGTGAGCTTCATATCCCTGCCTGTCATTCGCGTTGTTGTCCGCACCATGGTAGCAGGGAAAAGCGCCCCGCATCCGAGGCTTTCCTCAAATGCGGGGCGCTTCTACAAACGTCTATTTCGTCTTGCCGGTAATGAGCGTCTTAAGGCCTAGGCCGATCAGACCCAGTCCCATGCGCACGCGACCGGGGCGATGGCGCTCGATGGCCTTGGTCTTGCCGGCGGGCTTATCGCGACGGGCGCTCGTCTCGGGTGCGGGCTTGGTGACCTGCGGCTCGGGCTGAGGCGCAGGTGCAGGCTCGGGCTCAATGACGGTCGCCTGGACCTTCTGAACCTCGGGCGCTTTCTCCGCGGCGGGCTCTGCGGCAGCCACGGGTTCATTCGCCGGGGGAGCGGCAACCGTTTCCGGTTTGGCAGCTGCCCCATGTTCAACCTCGGCCTGAATAGCCTCTTCGGTCACGCGTTCCTTCTCCAGTGCGCGCTGCTGCGCGGCGGCCTCGGCGTTGCGATAGGCACGCTCCAGCAGGGCTTCCTGCGAGTTGAAGGGCTTCTCACCTTCTGCACGCTCCACGGGGACCCAGGTGCCGTCGCTCGTGAGGCTGCGGGCCTTCACGTTGTCGCGCAGCTGCATGCCCATGTACTCGTGCACCAGGGCACGGCAGGTGGGGTCGAGCACGGGGAAGGCGATCTCCACGCGGTGCTCGGTGTTGCGCGTCATCATGTCTGCCGAGCTCAGGTAAATCATGTCCGAGTCCACGCCAAAAGCGTAAACACGCGCGTGCTCCAAAAAGCGTCCGACGATGGAGCGGACATGCACGTTCTCGGTCTTGCCCGGAACACCGGGCTTGAGGCACGAGATGCCGCGGATGATCATGTCTACGCGCACGCCGGCACACGATGCCTCGGCGATCTTGTCGATAACCTCACGGTCGGTGAGCGAGTTGAGCTTAAAGAACACACGGGCGGGCTCGCCGGCAAGGGCGCGCTGGATCTCGCGATCCAGGCCGCGCATGATGAGCGGCTTGAGGCCTACGGGCGCCACGCCCAGGAAGCGGTAATCGCCGCGTAGGTTGCCCAGCGACAGGTTGCGGAAGAACAGGTTGGCGTCCTCGCCGATGCCGGGGTGGGCGGTCATAAGCATAAAGTCGCTGTAGAGTTTGGCCGTCTTCTCGTTAAAGTTGCCGGTGCCCAGCAGCGTCAGGCGCGTTAGCGCCATGCCCTCGCGATAGGTGAGCTGGCAGATCTTGGAGTGGCACTTAAAGCCCTCGGAGCCGTAGATGACGGTGCAGCCTGCCTCTTCCAGACGCTCGGCCCACTCGATGTTGTTCTGCTCGTCAAAGCGCGCGCGGAGCTCCATGAGCACCGTGACCTCTTTGCCGTTCTCGGCGGCATCGATCAGCGACTCGCACAGGCGGCTCTGCTTGGCCACGCGGTAGAGCGTGATGCGCAACGAGATGCACTCGGGGTCATAGGCGGCCTCGTGCACCAGGTCCAAGAACGGGTTCATGGCCTCGTAGGGATAAAAGAGCAGCTTGTCGTGCTGCAGTACCTGCTCGCGGATGGAGCGGGTCATATCGATGGTGGGGTTGGACTGCGGCTTAAACGGCGTAAAGAGCAGCTCGTTGCGCAGGTGCTCGGGAATCTTGCCCTCAATGCCAAAGACATAGCCCAGGTTGAGCGGGATATCGCAGGTAAAGACCGAGCGACGCGAGAGCTCGAGCGCCTTGCGGATAGTCTTGAGCGTCTGCTTCTCGAGTGAGCCCGAGACGGCGAGCACTACCGGCTGCAGGCGCAGGCGCTTCTTGAGGATGCGCTTCATATGCTGGCGGTAGTCCTCTTCCTCCTCGACGCCCTCGCCGTCCGGATCGATGTCGGCGTTGCGGGTGACGCGGATCAGCGCGCGATCCAGCGGCTTATAGGAGCCAAAGCAGCTGTCCAGGCAGGCGAGGATGACGTCCTCGAGCAGAATGTAGGAGTAGGTGCCGGTGGGCGAGGGGATCTCGACCACGCGGTTCATCGAGGCGGGAATCTCGATCAGGCCCAGCAGACTTTCCTCGTCGGTGACGCCGTCCAGGCCGCACGCCAGGTAGAGTGCGCCGTTGCGCAGGTTGGGGAAGGGGTGGCGCGGGTCGATCACCAGCGGTGAGATGACCGGCGACACGTAGGCCTGGAAGTAGCGGGTTACAAAGGTGCGTTCCTCGGGCGTAAGCGAATCGATGCGGGCGCGGTGAACGCCCAAGGTATCGAGCTTGCCCTCGATGCTCTTAAAGATCGACTCCCAGCGGGTAAGGAGCCCGGGCAGCTCTGCCATGACGGCATCGACCTGTTCGGAAGCGGTCATATTGCTCTTGTTGTCGACAGGTTGTTTTTTGAGCTCGGCAAGGTCGGACAGGCCACCCACGCGCACCATAAGGAACTCATCGAGGTTTGACTCGAAGATCGAGACGAACTTAAGGCGCTCGAACAGCGGCACGGACTCATCAAAAGCCTCGTCGAGCACACGGTTGTCAAAGCGTAGCCAGCTGAGCTCTCGGTTCTGCGTGTACGAGAAGTCGCGCGGCGGTTTGCGCAGCTTTGCGGCGGCTTGCTTTTTTTCGATTTTGCTCGGCATATGCATCTGTCCGTTCAGTCCCCGCAGGGGACGGTAGCCTAACCCTATTCACTATTGTCTCAATTTAGTCGACTTGTGGCACGGACGTATTGTGCGAACGGTATCTTTACCTACTTCTTACGCTGTCAAGGCATGCGACTAACTGTCCAACTCGTTTTGAAAACAATCTATATCCATACTCAACTGATGAGGATGTATGAATAAGAATGATTGCTAGCTGAATATAATCGAATCCAAATTGAATCATGGACAGACGACATATATATGCAGAAAACAGTTTTAGCTATGCAATTCCTAAACATGAAATTATTTGTGCAATCTTGCTCAATTCCTTAGAAAAAAGAACGATTACCTTTGAAAACCTGCTTTAGAGAACTGAAGTGCATCATGGGGGAATCATATGCGATATACCGTTCATCGCACTTTGCTGACCGTTCGGGGGCGAGGTGGAATTGCGGGTGGTTTTTGGATATAACTAGAGCTGTCAGCAAGCAGCGTCCCATACGGAGGGGCGCTGATACATTCGGCCAGTAAGGCCCGAAAGAAAGGTAGGAGGCCATGACGAAAGGTCTGCACGTGCCTTCCGAGA
>CBCSNQ010000040.1:0-17664 GCA_965141565.1 uncultured Collinsella sp.
GGGTGCCGCAGTCCAGGTCGCTTGCCAGCGCCGAGATGCTGCCCAGACGGCGCTCAATGTCGGGCACGCCGCCACGGCTGAGCTCGCTGGCTTTAACGCCTGCGCGCTCCAGGACGGACGTGGCCACCTCGTAGCTTTCGGGGTGGACGCTCGTCGCGTCGAGCGGGTTCTTGCCACCGCTGATGCGCAGGAAGCCCGCGGCGTTGAGATATGCCTTGGGCCCCAGTTTGGGGACCTTCTTAAGCTGGCGGCGATCGGTAAAGGCGCCGTTTTCCTCGCGGTAGGCCACGATGTTCTTGGCTACGCTCGGCGTAATGCCCGAAACGTATCCCAGCAGGCTCGCACTCGCGGTGTTCACGTCGACGCCCACGCGGTTGACGACGTCCTCCACCACGTGGCCCAGGGTGTGCGAGAGCTCAGCCTGGTCAAGGTCGTGCTGGTACTGGCCCACGCCGATGGACTGGGGCGGAATCTTGACGAGCTCTGCCAGCGGGTCCTGCAGGCGGCGGCCCAGGCTCATGGCGCCGCGCACGGTGACGTCCAGGTCGGGATACTCCTGGCTCGCGAGCTCGGAAGCGGAGTACACCGACGCGCCGGCCTCGTTGACGATGGTGTAGCGAAGGCTGGGCGCCTGCTCGGCAATGAACTCCGAGACGACTTCCTCGGTCTCGCGGCTGGCGGTGCCGTTGCCGATGACGATGGTGTTGACGCTGTCCTTCTTGACGAGGCGGGCGAGCTCGCGCTTGGTGCCGGCGACGTCGTGGCGCGGCTTGGTGGGATAGACCACGCCGTGGTCGAGCAGCTTGCCGGTCTCGTCCATGACGGCGACCTTGCAGCCGGTGCGGTAGCCCGGATCGAGCGCGAGCACGCGGGCGCCGCGCACGGGGCGTGCCGAGAGCAAGCCTTCGAGATTCTTGGCAAAGACGTTGATGGCCTCGGTCTGGGCGCGAACGGTGAGTTTGGCGCGGGCCTCGCGCTCCAGCGAGGGGGCCATGAGGCGCTTGTAGCCGTCGGCGATAGCGGCGTCAAAGACGGGCGCGAACACGCCTTGGCGGCGGGGCCAACGGCTGCCGAGGCGCGCCGTGGCGACAGCACCGTCGACGTTCACGTGCACGCGGAGTTTGCCCTCGCGCTCACCGCGGTCGATAGCCAGCACGCGGTGGTTGGGTATACGGCGCAGCGGCTCGTCAAAGTTGTAGTAGGGCTCGTAGGGAGTCTTTTCGGCGGGGTCGGTGGCCTCGACGACGATGTCGGCGGTGTTTTGCGTAAAGGCGCGCAGGTCGGCGACGTTCTCGGGATCTTCGGCTACCGTCTCGGCCACGATGTCGGCGGCGCCGGCGAGCGCCTTCTCGGGCGTGTCGAAGCCGGCCTCCTCGTTGACGTATGCCGCGGCGGCGTCGAGTGCGCTGCCCTTGGCCGAGGCCTGCATGATGATCATGTTGGCGAGCGGCTCCAGGCCGGCCTCGCGGGCCTTTTGCGCGCGGGTCATGCGCTTTTTGCGGTAGGGCTTGTAGAGGTCCTCGACACGCTGGAGCTGCGTGGCCTCGCGAATCTGCTGTTCGAGTTCGGGCGTGAGCTTGCCCTGGGCGTCGATGAGCAGAATGACGTCCTCTTTGCGCTGCTCAAGATTGCGCAGGTAGGACAGGCGCTCGTCGAGCGCGCGCAGGGCGACGTCGTCCATGCCGCCCGTTGCTTCCTTGCGGTAGCGCGAGATAAAGGGGATGGTGTTGCCCTCATCGATGAGCTTGACGGCAGCCTCGACGTTGGCGGCCTTAAGGTTGAGCTCGCGGGCGAGCTGGGCGATAAGATCCATGGGACTCCTTGCGTTTAAGGTGCGTTTGCAGCACAGGGCTACCAAGGATACCACCCGTCCCAAAAGACTGTTTTGGGGTTGCGCCACGAAAGGGGCCTATCTACTACGTTTGAACCGTATGGGTCGACCATCCCCCGGTTTTCCGAAAATCGGCAAGCCGTCTACCTGCGGTTTTAATTTCGCGAAATTCGGCATGGTTGAGGGTAATCGGTTAAACGTAGTAGATAGGCCCATTTGGTGGCGAACGAATCAAGCCGAGGTGCAAAATAGCCCCCGCCCCAGAAAAATCGTCGTTAAGGTAGCAAAAAGCCCCGCGGGCAGGAGGCTGCTCGCGGGGCAAAGAAGAGGGGCATATTTGTGGCGGACCGAGGGGTTCGGCATGGGGTTTCTGCCGCGGCCGCTCTTAAGGCATTACAGCTCGACGAGCTGGCCGGTCTCGGCGGCCTCCTTGATGGCGTTAAGCAGCGTGAGCGTCTTAACGTTGTCGGCGGGGGTCACGACGGGCTCGACCTCGCGGCGAACGACCTTCACAAAGTGCTTGAGCTGCATCTTGTGCGGCAGCGCCGGGTCGACGGCCGGAATCTCCATCTGCAGCGGCTTGTGCCAGTTGGAGGCTCCGTCGTAGGAGAACTGGTGCAGGCGGGGCAGCGAAAGGGCACCCAAGGTTCCGCCAATAAAGTAGGCGTCGGCGTCGAAGGGGCGGTACTGCGGATCCTCGCGAGCGGTGGCCTCCCAGTTCCAGGGGCTGGCGGTGGCGTCGGAGATGGTCATGCTCGCAAGCGCGCCATCGGCAAAACGGACGTTGACCACGGCGGAGTCCTCGGTCTCAAAACCGCGGGCGGCGCTGGACTGCATGCCCTGGACGGCAACGGGCTCGCCCAGCAGGTAGCGGAGCAGGTCGACGTCGTGCACCAGGTTGACCAGGATCGGGCCGGCACCCTTCTTGCGGCGCCACTCGACATCGAAGTACTCGTCATTCTTATAGATCATGTAGTGGAAGCTCGACACGGTGAGCTTGCCCAGCTCGCCGGCCTCGATGATCTCCTTGGCCTTGTTGACGAAGGGATTGTGGCGACGGTGCTGACCCACGAGCACGGGCACGCCAGCGGTCTCGGCCTCGGCGGCGAAGGCCTGGGCATCCTCCAGGTCGTTGGAGATCGGCTTTTCGACCAACGGCACGATGTTGCGCTTCACAGCCTCGCGGGCAACGCCCAGGTGCAAGTCGTTGGGGGTGGCGATAATGACGGCCTCGGGTTTGACCTCGTCCATCATCTGGGCGGGATCGGTGTAAAACGGCACGCCGGCGGCCTCGGCCGTGGCGCGAGCGCCCTCAAAGGCGTCGGCGATGGCGACGAGTTCGGCCTCGGGTTCCTCGGTGACAAAGCGGATGTGGTTGCGGCCCATGGCGCCGGCGCCGATAACGGCAATGCGGACGGGGTTGAGCTCAGACATTTCGACTCCTTAATACTGGTGACCGGTGGAATGCGACAAAGGGGCTGTTCCTTTGTCGCATCGGTAAAACTAGGCGGACTTCTTCTTGCTGTCGGAGACCATCATGTAGACGGTGAGCACGACGGCGATGGCGGCGATCACAATGGCGCCGTAGAAGGACTGCTGGTAGGCGGCGCTGCCGGCCTCGGCGTGATACAGCACGGCGGTGATGGGCTGGCTGATCCAGGTGGAAGCGGCGTAGCCCAAAAACATGATGCCGTAGTTGACGCCGATGTTGCTGGTGCCAAAGGCGCCACCGGTGAGCGGCGGGTAGATGACGAGCAGAGCGCCAAAGCTAAAGCCGAGCAGGGCGAGCGCCACGAAGAACATGCTCTGCGTAAAGCTCATCGACATGATAACGAGGGCGACGATGGTGACGACAAGGCTGATGAGCAGCGACTTATAGGCGCCGAGCTTGTCGATGATCTGGCCAAAGGACAGACGGCCAACCAGGTTGGCGCAGGTGTTGACGGAGACCACCACGCCGCCGAGGGCGACGGCAGCGGCGCTCGTGGGGTCGGCGAAGAGCTGGACGGCGGCGATGGAGGCAACCTTGCCCACGAGCAGGGTGCCCGCGGTGGCGGCAAAGGCGAAGGTGACGATGAGGACCCAGAAGCGCGGGGTCTTGACCATCTCGCCCGGTGTGAGGTCACCGAAGGTGCCGGCATGCGCGCCACCCTTTGGGGCCTCGAAGCCCTCGGGCAGCCAGCCGGCCTCCGGGGCCTTCAGGAACAGCGCGGAGGCAGCGATTGTCACAAAGAAGATGACGCCGAGCGCCTTGAGGGCGCCAAAGATGCCCAGGCTTGGGATGAGCAGCGAGGCGAGCACCGGGGACAGTACAGCGGGGCCGGCGGTCGAAGCGGCCAGGGTGATGCCGGAGGCGAGGCCCTTCTTGTCGATGAACCACTTTTGGCCGGTGGTGAGCGCCGGGTTGTAGCCCAGGCCGTTGCCGATGGCGGCGACGAGCGAGAACCACAGGTAGAACTGCCACGGCTCGGTGACGGTGCCGGACATGAACCAGCCCAGGCCGTAGCACACGGCGGCGGCGATCACGACGTTGCGCGGGCCGATCTTATCGGAGATGCGGCCGGCGAAGATGCCCGTCACGGCCATGATGGTCTGAAAGACCGGGAAGGCCCAGGTAAGGGCGCTCGACCACTCGGGGTAGACGGCGAGCAGGTTCTTGCTCACGACGGAATACAGCGCGATGGAGCTGATGAAGAACATGGTGACGCACGCGGCGGAAAGCACGACGGCGCGACCCTTGTTGGAGTTGGTGGAAGCCATTGGACTCTTTCTGATCGATACGGGGGAGGAGCGGGCGTGTCCGCGGGACCTCCCTGTCAGGTTGGTTTACTGGTCAGTCGGCTTGGCGACGCCGGACTCATCGGACCAGAGCTCGACACCCTTGTTCTTAAGGTAGTTGTCGGCATAGGCGCGACGGCCGCCGGGCTTGGCGGTGAGGTCGCCCATCATGTTGGAGAAGCCGCCGTCGACCTTGATGGCGTCGCCGGTGGTGAAGTCCGAGCGCGTGGACGCCAGGAACATGACGGCGTTGGCGATATCGCTGACCTCGCCGATGCGGCGCGTGGCGATCAGACGGCTGCGGCTCTTTTCGACCTCGGGGTCGGCGTAGAAGTTGGCCGACATCGGGGTCTTAACGAAGCAGGGTTCGACGCAGTTGGAGCGGACGCCGTAGGGGCCCCACTCGGCGGCGAGCATCTTGGACATCATGTTGACGCCGGCCTTGGTGGAGCTGTACACGCCCGAGAACGTCTCGGGGGAGTGGCTGGCGACGGTCGAGATGTGCACCAGGCGGCCCTGGCCGGCCTTGATCATCTCGCGACCAAAGCGCTGCGAGGTGATGAAGTAACCGGTGAGATTGACGTTGAGCACCTGCTCCCAGTCGCTCAGCGGCAGGTCTTCCATGGCTGCGAAGCGCAGGATGCCAGCGGTGTTGACGAGAACGTCGACGCGGCCGAAGTCGGCGATGGTGGCGTCGACGGCAGCCTGAACCTCGGTCTCGTCGGTGGCGTTCATCTTGTAACCCTCGGCGTGGATGCCAAACTCGGCAGCGAGGTCGGCGGCTGCGGCCTTGACCTTTTCCTCGTCCAGGTCGAGCAGGACGACGTCGGCGCCGTTGCGGGCGAACTCGCGGCAAATCTCGACGCCCATACCGCCGAGCGCGCCAGTCACGGCGCAGACATCGCCCTCGAGCTTAAGCCAATTGCTCATAGGAACTTCCCTTCTTGTGCCTCCCGGTGGGTCGCTCCCATTAACCGACCCACGTGGTTTTCGCTGGTTATCGTATGCTTTGCATTTGCGCAGGTGAATTGCATATTTGTTAGAATGGCGTTAACCGTAGGTTTACACTGTGCGATGCAGTTTATTCTCAATTAATTGAACGTGTGACCTGCGAAAACAACCCCCTGTGGCACCATGTGGCCACGGGCACGAAAACGGGAGATTGACGTGTACGATCGACGACTTGAGGCCATATCGGCCGCCGCGGAGCTGGGAAGCTTCTCGCGTGCGGCGGCAAAATTGCGCGTGTCGACCCCGGCGCTCGTCAAGCAGGTGTCGGGATTCGAGGCCGAGTTCGGCATCACGCTGTTCGAACGCTCGCACTCGGGCGTCAAGGTGACGCCGGCGGGCGCACTGCTGGTGGACGACGCGCGCTCGATCATGCGGCAGTCCGAGGACGCGCTGCGCCGTGCCCGACGCGCGGCGGGCGATGGCGGTGCCGTGCGCCTGGGCGTGTCGATGATGTGCCCAGGGCGCCAAACGCTGTCGATGTGGTCGGGCATCCACGATCTGGAACCGTCGCTGCGATTTGAGATCGTGCCGGTAAGCGACCTCTACGACGAACGCGAGACCGTCATGCGCAGCCTCGGTCGCGAGGTCGATGTGGTGCAGTCGAGTTTTTCGACCCCGCGCTGGGGTGACGCCTGCCAAAAGCTCCGCATCGTTAACGTGCCGTTTTATATCGACCTGCCGCGCACGAGCCTGCTGGCGCGCAAGAATCGCATTACGGTCGCCGACTTGGAGGGTATGCGCCTGCGCGTGCTCCGCCACGGCAACGACGCCATGGACAGCCTGCGCATCGACCTGTTGGCCGACGGCGGCGTGGACGTGATCGACGTGGACAGCTTTGACTTTGCGCTCTTTAACGAGGCAGAGGAAAAGGGCGACGCGGTGCTCACCTGCGGCGCATGGTCGGGGGTGCACCCGGCCTTTGTGGGCGTGCCGTTCCTGTGCGGCCGCGAGGTGCCAGTCTTTCTGCACTACCCGCTCGAGCCCACCCTCCAAGTCCAAAAATTCGTCAACGCCATGGCCCAACTCCTCAAGTAGCTCATTTAGGACGGGGCTTTTTTAGCCACTTTTGGCGTCCTACCTGCGCAATGCGGAAAATGCGAAAAATGACTGCAAATCGGTTACGCATGATTTTGCTTTTGCCCTGGGCTGGTTGTAGAATCAAAAAACTTAAACGAACTACTTGTGCAGCTTGCGCGAAAGCTCGGGCTGCGGCTGGGGGGGGATGCGCCCGTGCGGGGTCCTTTCGGTCATATAGCGTCGATGCGCCGCACCTTTGTGATGTTGGCAGCGGTCTTATGCGCGTTCGTTATGGCCGGGGGGGGTTGCCCTCGCGTGCGTACGGTGACGATGGCAACCTTATAGCGAACCCAACCTTTACCAACCAAGCTTCTGGTTGGTCGACGACCTCTCCGAATAAGAGAATCGGCGAGACGTTGAAGCTCGACCTCTCCACGAAGCTCCTCAACGGTCAAAGAAACCTCAAACAAGCTAACGGTAATCGTTTTGCGCTTGCGTGGAATCTTAGGCCACAGGATCAAAATCTTTATTTTGAACCTGGATCAACCTACACCACCTTTTCCACCCAGAGCGGCTCCACGTACGAGTGGGGCCTCAACCATCGCGCCGCAACCGAACACGACGTGCTGATGCTCACGATGGGTCCTCAACAGGAGAATCTGTCGGTTAACAACGCAGGCCAAGACCAGCTCATGCAGCTGCGGACTTGGCTTAAGGCGCAGGGCAAGATGCCCCAGGGAAATACCGTTGAGCAGTACACCGTTTACAGCGATTCCTTTGCCGCAAATGGCGGCTTTGCTGGTAGCAGCGCTGACGGATCCCACTTTTCGTTTGAACAGAGCGACGGCCGCATTGCGCTTTCGGTGTGGCTCGTAAGCTCTAACGGACAGGGTTGGTTCTCCTTTGGCACCAACAGCACGCATTATTATCGAGATCTTCCCGAGCAAGACGATGAGTTTGCCTATCAGGCAGTCTATACCGCAGCGTCCGAAAAGACGATGCTTGCGCTGACTTGCTACGATTCAAATCTTACGGGTGCGAACGAACAATACCGTGAGTGGTTTGGCAATCTGGTCAACGACGTTCATGTGGAAAAGCAGGGCACACGCGACATCTATAGTGATTTTGCCAAGGTGTATCAAGAAAATTCGTCCGAGACCATGACAACGCTCACGCGCTATGCGTTCTCGACCTCGAATCTTAAGAACGAGAATACGAACATTGCTAACGGCAGCTTTGAAGAGGATATACATCTAGGGAACCAGAGGCCCAGCAAGTTTACGTTGTGCTCGCCCCATTGGCGTACGACCGAGACAGACCATCGTATCGAGATCGTTGCCCAGAACGACTACTATATCGACCCAGCTGGGCATTCTGTTACGTTTACGCCCTCCGATGGTGACTATGCAGCCGAGCTCAACGCACACGAGGCGAGTTCGCTCTACCAATATGTGACGACCGAGCCGGGAAAACAGTACGAGTGGGGGCTCGATCACCGCGGCCGCTCGGGTCGAGACGCCATGGCCCTTATCATCGGTCCGCGACAAGAAAACGAGCCGTACAAGGACAATCAAAAGGCACTCGATCAGTACCAGCAAATTGTTTAATGGATTCAAATGAGCGTCGATAACTATGTCGGCTTGGATGTGGCCAATTTTTCCCAATCGGGCTGCAGCAAAAAGATCATCCTGTATTCAACCAAGTTTGACAAAGTGGGCGGATTTGCCGATGCGTCCAGCGGAAGCGCGTTCTCATGGACGGCCGATGCGGAGCATACCGAAAAATGGTGCGTATGGATTATGGCGTCCGAAAACGACGCGTGGGCTTCCTACGGTTCCAACGCGCTCGAGCAGAACAAAAAGGTTGACTACGACTATACCTACACCATTCCGGATGGCCAAAACCAGAGCGTCTTTGCTTTTGTGGCCTACAACACGGCCAACGGGAGCAATTCGATCGGCAACTTCCTCGACAATATCTCGTTTAGGGAGTTCTATCGCATCGAGACGTACACGACGCCCAACGGAAGCGGAACGTATTTTTATAACTCCGACAACGAGACAGCGGACTTTACGTATGCCAAAAACTACGTAGGGAAACAGGAAAAGAACTCCTACTTTATGGTTGACGCCAAGCGCGATGGCGGGGCAGTCTTTATCGGTGCTTTTGTCAACGGCGAGTTCTATTCCGCGGACGATAAGGCGCACTGGACCGAATTGGACGATGGCACCTATCACTTTAAGGTCGACAAGGTCACAAAGCACTACAAAGTGCACCTTGTGTTTTCTAAGGCGGGTGTTCAATACGATGTGAACGGTGGCAAAGCGTATCACTATGATCCGTCCAATGAGTCCACGGGCGATTTCGTGCAGCTTTCTGGTGCTGGAGCGAGCTATACCTCCCATGCTGCCGAAGGGCAAAACGACGGTTGGAAGTTTATGGGCTGGGAGTACGCGGGCTCGGGAAAAGCCATTCGTTTTAGCGCAGAGCACACGGTGACCCATACGGCTCCCGAGGGCACCACGGATTCCGGCACTCTTACCATTAAGGGCAAGAAGGTCGATTCGGATACCGGTGCTGCAGGCGATGAGGTAACGGTCAAAAACATTCCCGAGAGCCAAGGCGCGACGTTCGTGGCGCAATGGAAGTATCGTCAGGCCTTTGTTGCTCAGCTTAAAAATGCCGATGGCACGTGGAGCAACGTAACGACGGGCGGTACGGTCAGCTCCAAGCTTAAGGGGGCAAAGGGCTCCATTGATGCCGGGGATCGCTCGGGCAAGGACGCCGACGCGTACAAAACTTCGGGTATCGCCTACTTTGTGGATGACGGCACGTTTGTGGAGGCGGTGGCCACTCCCAAGGAGGGCTATCACTTTGAGGGCTGGTACGACCTGTCAAATCAGGACGCCCCGGAGCTGCTGTCGTCTTCACCCACCTATACGTACAACGTAAAAGAGCGCCATACGGGATGCGTATACGCACGGTTCACCCCACGCACCTACACGCTCAAGGTTTCCAAGAGCGTTACGGGCAATATGGGCGACAAGCGTGCCTACTTTAAGATGACGGCGACCTTTACGGGCCTCAAGGCTGGTCAGACCTACGCCATCGAGTATTCGGATGCGTCTGCCCAAGGCAGCCATGCGCTCGTGGCGCGACCGAATGATCGGGCCGAGACCGTGGAAAACAAGACGGCCTTTACGGCCGATGGCCAGGGCAAGGCGACCATGCCGTTTGCCGTTAAGGACGGCCTGACCGTTTCGATTAAGGCGCTGGATTACAACGCGGTCTATACCGTGAGCGAAGACGATTATTCTTCGTTGGGGTATCAGGCTAAGCTTACGGGTGCGAGCGGCACGCTCAACGGTCCGCGTGTGACCGTTGCCGTTGAAGCTAAGGCCACCAATTCCCGACAGGTCGCGGTGCCTACGGGTATTACGCGCAACCCCATCTATGCCCTGGCGATTTTGGCCGCCGGCGTGCTGTTGGCTACGGGCATGGTTGCGCTGCGTTTACACCGCGGCTCCAAGAGGGGTGGGCGCCTATGAGAAGACATGGCGCCAGCAATGCTGGTGATGGGCCAGCCGCACGAGCGGCCCCGCAGGGAAGACCCCGGGGCTCGCGGTATTCGGCCACGTCGAACGTGAGGTTGGGCGCCCATGCGGCACCAGATCTGGGAGAAGCGGACGACCGGCGCGATATCGTGGGCTTTCTGGCGCGCCTGGCATTTTTTGTCGTGACGCTCTGGCTGCTCTTTGGTGTGGTCTTGGGCGTGGGCGCAGTCACGACTGGCGAGATGACCCCCCGCATCTGTTCGGGTGACGTCATGCTCTACTGGAGGCTCAGCCAGAGCTTTAACGAGGGTGACGTGGTGGTATACACCGCGGATGGCGAAGAGCGCCTGGGTCGCGTGGTTGCCCGCCCCGGTGATGAGGTCACAATTACCGAGTCGGGCGAGCTCATGGTTAACGGGGCTGTTGTGGTGGAAAGCGATATCACCACGCCGACGCCGCGCTATGAGTCTGCTGTGGACTATCCCGTGCATCTGGGAACGGATGAGCTCTTTGTGCTGGCAGATTTGCGCGAGGGCGGGCACGACAGTCGCCTGTATGGACCGATTGCCCGTTCGCAGATCAAAGGCAATGTGATCAGCGTGCTGCGCAGGTCGAACCTGTAGACACGAAGCCTGGTTTTATTAAGGGCATATGCCCGAGAGGAAGGATGCAAAATGAAAACTGGAAAGAGGCGACTGGCTGCATTTGCGGTTGTGGCGGCCACGATGGTGCTGGCTTTGGTGGGGGTTGCTGCGCCCGCGTGGGCGGAGGGGCAATCCACTAATCCGCAGTTGTCGGTAACTGAAGGGAGGGTCACGATCACCTCGAAGCTCACCATGGATAAGTACGCCGTGGAGCCGAATGCGGACTTTAAATATACGATTGCGCCGGCGGAGGCGAGCGAGCTTACGAACACGGGTATGCCCGCTACTGCTGGAGTGGAAGGGGCCGTTTCGCTTTCGCCGTCTTCCGTAAATTATTCTGCCGAAGGTCTTTCTAGCGAAGATAATGCCGACGGCGTTACTAAGACAATAACCGCCCAAATGAGCGTCAGCCTTGTTACCTCAAGGTTCGCGGCTCCGGGCATCTATCGATACAAAATTACGCAGACGCCGCCAGAGCTGGATGGCCTCAACGTTGTGTACAAGGAACTGTTCCTGGATGTTTACGTAGAAAATGGCAACTCAGGTTTAGTTGCTAAGGGCTGCACTCTTAGCACGGCGGCGGGATCGGGCAGCAAGATCTCAGGCTTTGAGAACAAATATGTCACCCATAAGCTGACCATCACAAAGGTCGTAGCCGGTAACCAGGGCGATAAAAATAAGGACTTTGAGTTTACCGTCACGATTAAAGGCGCTGACGGGGAGACTTATAAGTACGGCACTGTGAAAAACGGTGTTACTACCATGAACCAAACTACAACCAAGTCGGGAGCTACGTTTACCGAGACGCTTAAGCATGGGGAATCCGTCATCGTTTACGGTCTCTCATCGGAGGATAAATTCGCCGTAACTGAGGCGGATTATCATGGCGACGGTTATAAGACGTCGTACAAGATTGGTGATGGCACCAATTCGACAGAAGGTAGCTCTATTGCCGAGAAAGCTATCGGTAATTCCGACACCACGGTGATCTTTACCAACACCAAGGATGTTACCGTTCCGACCGATGTTATTCGGACGGTCGTTCCCTATGCGGCAATCGTCGCGTTTGCTGCCGTGATGGGCGTGGTCTTCTTCCGTCCTCGCCGTAACCGCCGTTAAAACAGCGAGGATTACAGCCGATGGAGCTTAAACGCATAGCTCGGCTGGCGAGAGCCGGCGACCGCGTACTTACGTGGTTTGCCGGCTTTCTCGTGCTGCTCATGCTGCTGTACGGGGGCTATTCGCTGTGGGATACAAACAACGTTATGAACGGCGGGTTCATCAGCGATGAGCTGCTGCACTACAAACCCACCGGGGCCAACGATTGCGCACGCCTGCAGGATCTGATGGCCAAAAATCCCGATGTGGTCGGATGGGTTACCATCGATGGCACCAACATCGACTATCCCTTTGTTCAGGGAAAAGATAACCAGGAATACCTCAACAAAAACGTTTTGGGAGAATCCGCGGTCTCGGGAGCGGTGTTTTTGGATGCGCGCAACAGCCGCACGATGACCGATTCCTACAATCTGCTCTATGCGCACCACATGGATAACGGCGCGATGTTTGGCGATGTCGACCGGTTTTTAGACAGGGGCTTCTTTGACCTGCACCGCACGGGCACGCTCTACACGAAGGATGGGGCGTTCCGCCTGCGCATTGTTGCCGTGTGCTCGTTTGCTGCGAGTGATGACATTATCTTTGGGCCGGGAAACCTGGACCAGGCCTCGATGCAGACGCTGCTCACGCATGTCTCGCAGACGGCGGTGCACGAGAACATGGATGACGTTGGCCCCGATGCACGCATCATCGCGCTTTCTACCTGCAGCGATAAAACAAATGGGCGCCGAGCGCTCCTAGCCGAAATCTTGTAGCTCATTTAGGATGGGGCTTTTCTGGCTACCTTTGCCGTCCTACCTGCGCAATGATTTTTCTGGGACGGGGATTTTTAGCTACGGCGTTCCGTTAGCTTGACCAGTCTTTTTGGGACGGGGCTAAATTAGCTGGTTTTGGATTAGGGATCAGTTGCGATTTGTTGATTCATCGATATTGGGATGGAGAATCAGCTAATTTAGCCCCGTCCCAAAAAGACTGGTCCTCCACCACCTCCCAAATCATCCTTACAAAACGAGGCCCTGGCCAAACGGCCAGGGCCTCACTAACTTTTATTCCGTTCTAAACGACGGGCTGATTGCGCGCAGGAGGGCGCCCCGGGGACGGGCGGGGTATTTCCTCCGCGCGCAGTTTCGCAGCGCAGCGAGAATGTTTGAGCACGGAGGAATTACCCCGCCCGTCCCCGGGGCGCCCTCCGTCAGTAACCGGTCCTACTCGAGCTCAAACGCACCCGTGTACAGCTGGTAGTAATACCCGCGCTTGGCGATCAGCTCGTCGTGGTTGCCGCGCTCGATGATGCGGCCGTGGTCCAGGCAGATAATCGCGTCGGAGTTGCGCACGGTGGAGAGGCGGTGCGCGATGACAAACGTCGTGCGGCCCTCCATGAGCTTATCCATGCCGGCCTGCACGATGGCCTCGGTGCGGGTGTCGATGGAGCTCGTGGCCTCGTCCAGAATCATTGCCGGCGGATCGGCGACGGCGGCGCGTGCGATCGAAATCAGCTGGCGCTGGCCCTGCGACAGCTGGGCGCCGTTGCCGGTGAGCATCGTGTCGTAGCCGTCGGGCAGGCGGGTGATAAAGTCGTCCGCGCCCGCGAGCTTGGCCGCCGCGATGCACTCCTCGTCGGTGGCGTCCAGGTTGCCGTAGCGGATGTTGTCCATCACGGTGCCGGTGAACAGGTTCACGTCCTGCAGCACCACGCCCAGCGAGCGGCGCAGATCGGCCTTGTGGATCTTGTTGACGTTGATGCCGTCGTAGCGGATCTTGCCGTCGGCGATGTCGTAGAAGCGGTTGATGAGGTTGGTGATGGTCGTCTTACCGGCACCGGTGGCGCCGACAAACGCGACCTTCTGGCCCGGCTTGGCAAACACGGACACGCCGTGCAGCACCTCGTGGTCGGGCGTGTAGCCAAAGTCCACGTTGTCCATGACCAGGTCGCCGCGCAGCGGCACGTACTCGATCTCGCCGGTCGCGCGGTGCGGATGCTTCCATGCCCACATACCGGTGTGGTGGTCGGCCTCCTCGAGCTGCCAGGTATCGGGGTTCACCTGCGCGTTGACGAGCGTCACATAGCCTTCGTCGGCTTCGGGCTTCTCGTCGATGAGCTCAAAGATGCGGTCGGCGCCGGCGAGGCCCATGACCACGGCGTTGATCTGCTGCGAGATCTGACCGATCTGTCCGCAGAACTGCTTGGTCATGTTGAGGAACGGCACTACGACGGCGATGGACAGCGTCATGCCCGAGATGCTCAGGTTAGGCACGCCCAGCGCCAGGAAAATGCCGCCCGCCAGTGCGACCAGCACGTAGAGCAGGTTGCCCAGGTTCATAAGGATAGGCATGAGGATGTTGGCGTACATGTTGGCCTTCTGCGAGACCTCGAAGAGCTTTTCGTTGCGCTCGTCAAAATCGGCTTCGGCGGCAGACTCGTGGCAGAATGCCTTGACGACCTTCTGGCCGTTCATGACTTCCTCGATATGGCCCTCGACCACGCCGAGTTCAGTCTGCTGCGCAATGAAGAAGCGCGCGGAGTTGGAGCCGAGCAGCTTGGTCATAAAGGTCATAAAGACGACGCCGGCCACAATGACCAGGCACATCCACACGCTGTAGTACAGCATGATAAAGAACACCGTGACGATGACGATGGTCGTCATGAGCAGGTTGGGCAGCGACTGGCTGATCATCTGACGCAGCGTGTCGATGTCGTTGGTGTAGTGGCTCATGATGTCGCCGCGCTGGTGCGTGTCGAAGTAGCGAATCGGCAGGTCCTGCATGCGGTTGAACATCTTCTCGCGCAGCTTCTCGAGCGAGCCCTGCGTAACGATGGCCATGGCGCGGTTCCAGAAGAGTGAGGACAGGATGCCGACGCCGTAGATGCAGGCGAGGGTGGTCACAAGCTTCAGAATTTTGGGCTGCGCGGTCGCCCAATCGCCCGACTGCCACGACTCGCTAATAATCTGCAGGGCGCTCTGAAGGAAGGTCGCGCCGATGGAGTTGATGATGGCGCAGAGCACCACGCCGACGACGACGAGGGGCAAAAGCACGGGGTAGAAGCCAAAGAGCGTCTTGATGAGGCGCGACATGGTGCCGCCCTTGCGGTTGAGCGCGCGCTCGGCGGTCGTTGCTTTACTCATGTGCCTCGCCTCCTTCCTGGGTCTGAGCTTGCGTTGCAGATGCCTCGGTGTCGGCCTCGACGGCCCCTTCGCCCTCGGCAGACATCTTGCTTTGCGAGGTAAAGGTCTCGCGGTAGATCTCGCTCGTCTTAAGCAGCTCATCGTGGTTGCCGATCTGCGCGATGCGGCCACCCTCCATGACGATGATGCGATCGGCGTCCTGCACGGAGCTGATGCGCTGGGCGATGATGAGCTTGGTCGTGTTGGGCAGATAGCTTGCCAGCCCCGCGCGGATCTTGGCGTCGGTCTTGGTGTCGACGGCGCTGGTGGAGTCGTCCAGGATCAAGATCTTGGGGCGACGCAGCAGGGCACGCGCAATGCACAGGCGCTGCTTCTGACCGCCGGAGACATTGGAGCCGCCCTGTTCGATCCAGGTGTCATAGCCCTTGGGGAAGCCGTCGACAAACTCGTCGGCGCAGGCCAGATGTGCCGCCTCGCGGACTTCCTCGTCGGTGGCATTCGGGTCGCCCCAACGCAGGTTCTCGGCAATCGTGCCGCTAAACAGCACGTTTTTCTGCAGCACCATGGCCACCTGGTGGCGCAGGGCGTCCAAGTCGTAGTCGCGCACATCCACGCCGCCCACGCGCACGGTACCCTCGGTGGTGTCGTACAGACGGGCGATGAGGTTTACAAGCGTGGACTTGGCCGAGCCGGTGCCGCCGATGATGCCGATGGTCTCGCCGCTCTTAATGTGCAGGTCGATATCGTCGAGCGCCTGGCGCTTTGCATGCGCGGAATACTTAAAGCTCACGTGGTCAAAGTCGATGGAGCCGTCGGCAACCTCGAGCACGGGCTCAGCGGGATCGGCGATCGTGGGCTCGGCGGCCAGCACCTCGGTAATGCGGTGTGCCGATTCGTCGGCCATGGTCACCATGACAAAGATCATCGACAGCTGCATCAGGCTCATGAGGATCTGGAAGCCATAGGTAAAGATCGAGGAGAGCTGGCCCACGTCGAACAGCGTGCCCTGGCTCGTGATGATGAGCTTGGAGCCCAGGTAGATGATGACGACAAACGCGCCGTTGACGCAGATATTCATCATGGGGTTGTTAAAGGCGAGCAGCTTCTCGGCGCGGGTGAAGTCCATCTGGACGTCGCGCGCGGCGGTCGCGAACTTCTCCTTCTCAAAGTCTTCGCGCACGTAGCTCTTAACCACGCGCATGCCGGTGACGTTTTCCTCGACGGACTCGTTAAGGGCATCGTACTTGTGGAACACGCGCGAGAAGATGGGGCGCACCTTAAAGATGATAAAGAACAGTCCAAAGCCCAGCAGCGGAATGATGACCAGGTAGACCATGGCAACGCTGCCGCCCATGATAAATGCCATGGTAAAGGCGAAGATCAATACCAGCGGCGCGCGCACGGCGATGCGGATGATCATCATAAAGGCCTGCTGCACGTTGTTGATGTCGGTGGTCAGGCGCGTGACGAGCGAGGAGCTCGAGAACTCATCGATGTTGGCAAAGCTGAACGTCTGGATCTTGTAGAACAGGTCGTGACGCAGGTTCTTGGCGAAGCCGCAACTCGCATGGCTGCAGGTGACGCCGGCAGCGGCACCGAAAGCAAGCGACGTCAGCGCGATGAGCACCAAAAAGCCCGCGGTGGGAAGCATCTCGGCTACGGTGGCGCCGTCTTTGATGGCGTCGATCAGGTTGGCGGTGATAAATGGAATCAGCATCTCGCAGAGCACCTCGCCAAGCACGAGCAATGGCGTGGCAACGGTGGCTTTCATATAGTCACGGATGCTGCCCATGAGGGTTTTAATCATCCAGTTCCTCCCAGGTTACACGGATTTTCTCGAGCATTTCGGCGAGGTCCTCGCGCTCGTCGTGGGTGAGCGCGCTAAAGGCCTGCTCTCTAAAGCGAATGCGGGCGGCCTGCTCAACGCGGGCCTTTTCCCATCCCGCTTCGGTTAGGCGTATGGTGAGTTGCCGGCGGTCTTTGGGATTGCGACTGCGTTCGATGATGCCGCCCATTTCGAGCTTGGATAGGATCTCGGAAAGGGACCCCGGCTTGAGGTCGAAGTGCATGCCGAGTTCCTGTTGGGAAAGCTCGCCGGTGGGCTGCTTAGCGAGCAGGCAGACGATGGGCGCCTTGCCGGACACGCCTCCGCCATGAAAGTGCATGTAATGGCCGCAAAATCCCAAGCCGCTCAGGATGCGCTTGGCGAGTTTGTCCTCGGCGCTGACCGCTTCGGGTATGTCTACCGGTTGCGACGGGTCACCGCCGGGCTCATGCGGAAGGACGAGTGGTTCAACACACATATCTAAGCTTCGCTCCTTTCTTTAGTTAGGTAGAGGGATTGTTTTGTGCCTAACTAATCTAGGAGCATGAGAAATCAATGTCAAGGTACCAAACTTATTAAGTTACGGCGTTTTACCAAACGCCGTAACCGCTCGACGCTGCAAACGTTCCTAAGCGGCAATCTGGCGTTCAATCGTCGTGCATGGCCACAAGGCCTATGCCCTCCTCTTTCACGCCACCTTGCTCGCTTAGGGGCGTTTTCGCTCATATGACCCAATCCGCTGTCAAGAGCCACAATGGCC
>CBCSNQ010000041.1:0-17249 GCA_965141565.1 uncultured Collinsella sp.
TGCACCAACCTGGTGCAAACAAACCTGTCCCCAACGCACCAGAGTGAGGAGTGCCCCTGGGTGCCGGCAGGAAAGGAACGTCCCTAAGTGCCGCCTAAATACCGTTTATCGAAGAAAAAATACCGCTCACCGGTCATAATGATTGTTCTGGCTTTGGGCTTGTCTACAATATCTCCCGTAAAAAGAAATGCGGAAGGTTACCGAGTCCCTCGGACGTGGGCCTAACCAAAGTCTTTGAACGGGTGTGTCTCTATGGATGCATTCGTTTGATTTTGGTTGGGCTATATTTATGAAGGGACATGCCACCATGGGTTTCTTTTCTCGCCTTATGGGTGGCTCGGACAAGCAGGCGACTGCGACTTCCGAGTTCGAGATTCTCGCCCCTGTTTCCGGCGAGCTTGTTAATCTAGAAAATACCAATGACCCCGCTTTTAGCAGTCGTGCAGTGGGCGATGGCGTTGCCGTGGTTCCCCAAGAGGGAACGGTGTGCGCTCCTGTTTCCGGTACCGTTGCGGCGCTGTTTCCGACTGAGCACGCGCTGGGCATCATGTCCGACGACAGCTCTGCTCAGGTGATGCTGCACATCGGAATCGACACTGTTAAGCTTGAGGGCAAGGGCTTCCATGCGCTTGTTGCCCAGGGTGACCATGTCGACGCGGGCCAGCCCCTCGTCGAGGTCGATTTCGACGCGGTTCGCGCTGCCGGCTTCGATCCCACGGTCTTCGTTATCGTGTGCGAGCGTTCGGAGAACTCGACTCTTCGTGAGCATGCTTCCGGCCCTGTTGCTGTTAAAGAGCCTGTCGTCTGGCTTTCCGAGTAAATTCTTGTGGTGGGTACCGTGGTTATCAAGCGAGTTTTTAACAACAACGTCGCAATGGTCACTTCGGACGATGGCTCCGAGCTCATCGTCATCGGTCGAGGCCTCTGCTTTGGTCGCCATGCCGGCGATGCCATCGATGAGACGTCGGTCGAAAAGACCTACGCGTTGCAGGAGGGAACTTCTCAGGATTCGCGTACGATTGACCGCTTGGCACATCTTTTGGAGTCCATCCCCACCGTCAACCTCGTGATTTCCGAGGACATCGTTCAGATGCTTCGTCGAGAGCTCAATGTCGATATCAATGACAAGATTCTTATCGCTCTCGCAGACCATATCAGCCTCGCCCTCGATCGCGAGCGCAAAGGCGTTTCCTGCGAGAATCCGCTGCTGCTCGAGATCCAGCAGTTCTATCGCAAGGAGTACGCGCTTGCGGGCCGTGCCCTTCAGATTATCAAGGACTATTTGGGCATCCAGATGAGCGAAGAAGAGCAGGGTTTTATTACGCTGCATATCGTCAACGCCACCATGCCGCAACGCTCCGACCGTCTAATCATCTCGGTCCAGCTTGTTCGCGACGTGCTCGCGATTGTTTCCGAGCGCTATGCCACGACCCTCGATGACACCTCGCTGCCTTACGAACGCTTCGTTCGTCACCTGCAGTTTTTCGCTCAGCGAGCACTCGATCCTACGGCCGGGCAAATCAGTGGCGACGCGCTGTTCCGAATCGACGAAACGGCGTATCCGTGCGCATTCTCGTGCGCGGATGCCATAGCCGCTCACTTGTCGTCTACCTATAACGTTGTCGTTACCGATGCCGAGAAGAGTTATCTCGCATATCACATTGTTAATCTGCTTGGAGAACCTGGTCTCTAGGCATAACGTGCCCACACATCGATTGATATAAGGCAGGACTTACGGTCTTGCCCAGGGCACATCTGTCTTAATTTGCGGAAAAGGAAGGGGAGTACCGCTATGACCGCAAAAAAGAAGTTCAATTTCAAAGCGCCGTTGGAGGTGTTCGCGAAGTCGATCGTCCAGCCGATGATGTATCTCTCGGTTGCCGGCATCCTGCTCATCGTGGGCATCATTCTGACCAACAAGACCATCTGCGCTTTGGTCCCCGTACTGGGCTCCGGTCCGTTCCAGCTTGTGGGCGCCGTTGTCTATCAGTCGCTGATGTTTATCATCAACAACCTCTCGATTCTGTTCTGCGTGGGCATCGCCGGCGCCATGGCAAAGAAGAACAAGGGCCATGCTTCGCTGATTGCCCTGATGTCGTTCTTCCTGTTCCTGCAGGCTAACAACATCGTGCTCAACGCCACCGGCTCTCTTGCCGATGCGAGCGGCATGCTCGGTCTTACCGGAACCGGCCAGGCCACCGTTATGGGCATTCAGGTGCTCGATACCGGCGTGTTCGGCGGCATCATCCTTGGTTGCATCACCGGTGCCGTGTTCAACAAGTACTCGAACAAGCAGTTCCCCATTGCCCTTTCGATGTTCTCGGGCGTCCGCTTCCCGTTCCTGATCATGATCATCATTTCCTGGATCATGGGCGCTGGCTTCTGTATCGTTTGGCCTCCGGTTCAGGGTGCCATCTCCTCCGTTGCCGGCATCATTAAGGAGTCGGGCAACATCGGTCTGTTTATCTACGGCATGCTCAACAAGCTGCTCGTTCCCACCGGTCTGCACCACCTCATCTACACCCCGTTCCAGTTCTCCGATGTGGGTGGCACCCTGACGCTGGGTGATCAGGTTATTGCCGGCGCCTATCCCATCCGTGTTGCCGAGATGGCAATGACGGGCCAGCCCTTCTCCGATAGTACGTATTTCAACAGCTACACCTTCAACAACCTGTGGCCCTACATCGGTATCGGTCTCGCCTTTATCGTCACCGCTTACAAGGGGAACAAGGATAAGACCAAGGCCGTTATCATCCCGCTGATCATCACCGCCGTGCTCTCCTGCGTGACCGAGCCCATGGACTTCCTCTTTGTCTTTGCCGCTCCCGTGCTCTTTGTCGTTCACTCGGTTCTTTCCGGTATCTTCCTGGTCCTGCTCAAGGTCCTCTCCGTGCCCGCTTCGACTGCAGGCGGCATCATCAACATCGTGGTTTCCAACCTGGTCCTCGGTGTCGATAAGACCAACTGGCCGGTTATGCTGGTGCTTGGAGTCGTCAACGCCGCTCTGTACTTCTTCCTCTTCACCTTCCTTATCAAGAAGCTCAACCTCCACACGCCTGGTCGCGAGGAAGAGTCCGAGCTTGCCGAGTCCGTTGCCGAGGGCGAGGCCGCCGCGTCTGTCGCGGTGAAGCAGGGCGCTGTTGCCGCGGCTCCCGCAGAGGGCGTCGATGCAGGTATTGCCGACCTGGTCGCAGGTCTTGGTGGCAAGGACAACATCGAGGAGCTCGAGAACTGCTTTACGCGTCTCCGCGTGAACGTTAAGAACCCGGACCTCATCAATGAGGACCTCATCAACCACGTGCCCAACAGCGGCATCAACCGCAACGGCAATAATATCCAGATCATCTTTGGCATGAAGGTCGCCGAGATGCGCGACAAGGTCGAAAACGCAATTGAGAAGGAGCAGTAAACAATGATCATTACTCTGTGTGGTGGCGGATCCACCTTTACCCCCGGCATCGTCAAGTCCATCGCCCTGCGCAAGGACGAGCTCGACGTTGACGAGATTCGTCTGTACGACATCAACGAGGAGCGCCAGCGCAAGATCGGCGTGCTCGTGGACTGGATTTTGCACGAGGACCTCGGCCTGGACATCAAGCTCACGGTGACCACCGACAAAAAGACGGCTTTTACCGACGCGAGCTTCGTGTTTGCCCAGATGCGCGTGGGCGGCTACGCCATGCGCGAGCAGGACGAGAAGATTCCGCTGCGTCACGGCTGCGTGGGTCAGGAGACTTGCGGTTGCGGCGGCCTTGCCTACGGCATGCGCACCATCTTCCCCATGGTCGAGCTGATCGATGACGTTGAGAAGTACGCCAAGAAGGACTACTGGATTCTCAACTACTCCAACCCTGCCGCCATCGTCTCCGAGGGCTGCCGCGTGCTGCGTCCCAACGCTCGTATCATCAACATCTGCGACATGCCGATCGCGATCATCGACGTGGTTTGCGCCGCGCTCGATATCGACAAGAAGGATGTCGAGTACGATTACTTTGGCCTCAACCACTTTGGTTGGTTCACCTCGATCCGCCACAAGGGCGAGGAGGTGCTCCCGCAGCTGCGCGAGTACATCAAGGAGCATGAGATCCTGCTGCCCGACTCCTACCTCAAGGGCATGGGCTCGCTCATGGCAAAGAAGCCCGAGGAGGCCGTCGACGAGCACCCCGAGCAGAACCGCCACACTAAGGGCAGCTGGTACTACGTCTGGAAGGGCGAGTACGAGATCATGGAGTGCTTCCCGGAGTACCTGCCCAACACGTATCTGAACTACTACCTGCAGCAGAAGGAGTTCGTCGAGCACTCCAACCCCGAGCGCACCCGTGCTAACGAGGTTGAGGAGACGCGTGAGAAGAACCTCTTTGATGGTATCGACCATTACGAGAAGACGGGCGAGATCGACGAGAGCACGTTCTATGCGGGCAGCCACGGCGACTGGATTGCCGATCTGGCTATCGCTCTGAAGAACGACACCAAGCAGCGCTTCCTGGTCATTTGCGAGAACAAGGGCGCCATCCCCAACATGCCCTACGACGCTATGGTCGAGCTGCCTGCCTACATTGGCAAGAACGGCCCCGAGGTCATCAGCCGCGACAACATTCCGCTGTTCCAGCAGGGCCTCATGATGCAGCAGCTGAACTCCGAGAAGCTCATTGTCGAGGCTACGATCGAGGGTTCGTACGAGAAGGCGCTTAAGGCCTTTACGCTCAACAAGACCGTGCCGTCGATGAAGGTCGCCAAGGAGGTTCTCGACGACATGATCGAGGCCAACAAGGGTTACTGGCCCGAGCTTAAGTAAAAGCAACAGGGTCGCTGGCCGCATGCCTGAAGCAATGCCCCGCCCACGTGATTGCGTGGGCGGGGCATTGTCGTTTGGTAACGCGTTTTATCAAATATGGCATTTATCTGCGATAATGTTCATTTTCACCGCTGATGGTGACATTTCATACCGCCTGCCGAACTGCGTGGAGACCTAACAACTTTTTAGGTCAGTGTTGTGCGTGTAGCAATTTCGCCCGGCCTCGCCTCCGGGCTGCCATGTGAGAGGGGATCTTATGGCTCGACTGCACGTAATGGAACGCAGCCACGCTCAGGCCGTCATGGACGACCTGCACGATGCACTCGGACGTCGTCTGGCGGTGAGTTCACTCGCCCCGTGCCCCGTCGAGTTTACGGCGGCGCTCGTCAACCTGTGCTCCACCCAGAGCTGCGGCAAGTGCACGCCCTGCCGCGTGGGCCTGAGCGCGCTGAGCGACCTGCTCGCCGATGTGCTCGAGGGCCGCGCCGACGAGTCCACGCTCAACTTGATTGAGCGCACGGCCCGCACCATCTACCTTTCGAGCGACTGCGCCATCGGCTACGAAGCTGGCGCCATGGCACTCACGGCCATTCGCGGCTTCCGCGACGATTTTGAGCACCACATCCGCGAGCACTCCTGCGGCTTTGACCGCGAGGCTCGCGTCCCGTGTGTCTCGGGCTGCCCGGCGCACGTCGACATTCCTGGTTACATCTCGCTCGTCGAGGCAGGCCGTTATGCCGACGCCGTCAAGGTCATCCGCAAGAACAACCCGCTACCGCTCGTCTGTGGTCTGGTGTGCGAGCATCCCTGCGAGATGCATTGCCGCCGTGGCATGGTCGACGACCCCATGAACATCCTCGCCCTCAAGCGTTTTGCCGTTGAGCATAGCGACCTCAACGACCACAAGCCACATGTAGTGGACAACACCGGTAAGCGCGTCGCCGTGATCGGCGGCGGCCCGGCCGGCCTTTCCTGTGCCTACTACCTGGCCGTGATGGGCCACAAGGTGACCATTTTTGAGCAGCGCCACCACTTGGGCGGCATGCTGCGCTACGGCATCCCCAGCTATCGTCTGCCGCGCGAGCGCCTGCAGGCCGAGATCGACTGGATCTTGAGCGCCGGCATCGACGTGGAACTCGACCACTCCGTCAACGGCGAGGAGCTTGCCCGCCTGCGCGACGAGTTCGATGCCGTCTACCTGGCCATCGGTGCCCACAGCGATAAGAAGCTCGGCCTTCCGGGTGAAGAGGCGCCCGGCGTGGAGTCGGCCGTCAAGATGCTGCGTGCCATCGGCGACGACGAGCTGCCCGACCTGAGCGGCCAGCGCGTGTGCGTCATCGGCGGCGGCAATGTGGCCATGGACGTGGCGCGCTCTGCCGTGCGTTGCGGTGCCGAAAAGGTGAGCATCGTCTACCGCCGCCGCATCTGCGACATGACGGCCCAGGATGCCGAGATCGCCGGTGCCCAGGCCGAGGGCTGCGAGGTGCTGGAGTTGACGGCCCCGCTCGCCATCGAGACGGGCGAGGAGGGTCACGTGAGCGGCCTGCGCGTGCAGCCGCAGATTATCGGCGAGCCCCGTCGTGGGCGTCCGGCCCCGCGTGCCGCCGCCACGCCCGAGCGCGTCATTCCCTGCGAGCGCGTGTTTGTGGCCATTGGCCAGGACATCGATTCCAAGCCTTTTGAGGACATGGGCATCGCCTGTAAGTGGGGCTGCGTGGTCACCGATTCGGATGGCGCCGTGCCTAACTTCGATGGCCTCTTTAGCGGCGGCGACTGCCAGACCGGTCCCGCCACCGTCATCCGGGCCATCAATGCCGGCCGCGTTGCTTCGGCAAACATCGATCGCTACCTGGGCTTTGACCACAAGATAAAGCTCGACGTTGAGCTGCCGACCGTGCAGTTTAAGGGCAAGCACGAGTGCGGCCGCTGCGAGCTGGGCGAGCGCGAGGCCGGCGAGCGCATCCACGATTGGAATCTGGTCGAGCAGGGTCTCACCGAGGAGGAGGCACGCCAGGAGGCAAGCCGCTGCCTGCGTTGCGACCACTTTGGATTTGGCGCGTTCCGCGGAGGGAGGAACCTGGAATGGTAGAGCCCTACAAAACCACTGTCAGCGACAACAGCGAAAACGGAGCGCACAACATGGTCAAGCTCACTATCGATAATTGCGAGGTCGTGGTACCCGAGCACACCACGATCCTGGACGCGGCCAAGTCCGTCGGCATCCAGATTCCCACCCTGTGCTACCTGCGCGATCTGAACGAGATCGGCGGCTGCCGTGTGTGCGTGGTCGAGGTTGAGGGCTGCGACCAGCTGGTTGCCGCCTGCAACAACTACGTACTCGACGGCATGGTGGTCTACACCAACAGCCCCAAGGCCCGCGAGGCCCGTCGCACCAACGTGCAGCTGCTGCTGTCCCAGCATGATTCGCAGTGCACGAGCTGCGTGCGCAGCGGTAACTGCAACCTGCAGACCATCGCCAACGACCTGGGTATTTTCTATCTGCCGTATCAAAGGCATTTGGCGGGCGAGGGCTGGGATTTCGATTTTCCCATCATCCGCGAAAACGACAAGTGCATTAAATGCATGCGCTGCATCAAGGTGTGCGAGAGCGTGCAGGGCTTAGGGATTTGGGACCTGACCAACCGCGCCACGCATACCGCCGTGGGTACCCGCGGGCGCGCACCGATCGGCAAGACCGATTGCGTCGCGTGCGGCCAGTGCATTACGCATTGCCCGACGGGCGCACTGCGCGAGCGCGACGATACCGAGACCGTGTTTGACGCGCTCGCAAATCCCGACAAGATCGTGCTGGTGCAGATCGCGCCTGCCGTGCGCAGCGCCTGGGGCGAGGAGCTCGACATATCTCGCGAGGAGGCCACCGTTGAGCGCTTGGCTTGCGCGCTGCGCCGCGTTGGCTTTGAGTACGTGTTCGACACCGATTTCTCGGCCGATCTCACCATTATGGAGGAGGGCTCCGAGCTGCTCGAGCGCCTGGGCGCCGCCGCCAAGGGCGAGGGTGACAGCCGCGGCTGGCCCATGTTTACGAGCTGCTGCCCGGGCTGGGTGCGCTTTGTGAAGGCGCGCTATCCGGAGTTTGTCGACAGCCTGTCCACGTCCAAGTCGCCGCAGCAGATGTTCGGCGCCATCGCCAAGACCTACTACGCCAGGGTGCTGGGTGTGGAGCCCGAGCGCCTGTTCGTGGTGTCCGTTATGCCGTGCACGGCCAAGAAGGCCGAGTGCGCGCTGCCGAGCATGGTGGGCGAGGACGGTGCGCCCGATGTGGACGTTGCGCTGACGGTGCGCGAGATGGTGCGCATGATTCGCGCGAGTCACGTGAGCGTGGATACGCTGGTTGAGGAGCCGCTCGATACGCCGCTGGGCTTTGGCACGGGTGCGGGTGTGATCTTTGGCGCCACGGGCGGTGTGATGGAGGCCGCCGTGCGCTCGGCCTATTACCTGGTGACGGGCAAGAATCCCGACGCCGACTTCTTTACCGATGTGCGCGGCCTGGACGGCTGGAAGGAAGCCGTGGCCGATATCGATGGCACTAAGGTGCGCGTCGCCGTGGCGCACGGGCTAGGCAACGCCGCCCGTCTGCTCGACGCGATTCGCGACAGCCGCGTGAGCTATGACTTCGTTGAGGTCATGGCGTGCCCCGGCGGCTGCGTCGGTGGCGGCGGTCAGCCCATCCACGACGGCTGCGAGCTGGCAGCCGAGCGCGGTCAGGTGCTGTGGGGCCTGGATGCCGCTGCGGACATTCGCTTCTCGCACGAGAATCCCAATGTCCAGGCGTGCTACCGCGAGTTCTTGGGCGAGCCGCTCTCGCCACTGGCCGAGGAGCTGCTGCATACCGACCATCACGCATGGACGATGCCCAACGAGGGGACGTGCTAGCGATGCGCGCGTTTGATTTTGAGATGTCGCGCCGGGGGTTTGCCTCGGCGCTCGCCGCGGGCGCCCTGTCGCTTGCGCTCGCGGGCTGTGGCGGCGGGGCCGCCGGTGCCGGGTCCGCCGCGGGCTCGGCTGCCACGGACGGCGCCGGTGCTGCTGCGGAGCCGGTCGAGGTGCACGTCGCCTCGCTCAAGGGGCCGACCTCGATTGGTCTGGTGCAGTTTATGGACCGGGCGGCCGATGGCGAGACGGACAATGAGTTCGACTTTGCGATCAACACTGCCGCCGACGAGATTGTGCCCAAGGTCATTCAGGGCGATATCGACATTGCCCTGGTGCCAGCCAACGTGGCGAGCGTGCTCTACAACAAGACCGAGGGCGCGGTGCAGGTCATCGACATCAACACGCTGGGCGTGCTGAACGTTGTGACGGGCGACGCGAATGTGGCCTCGTTTGGCGATCTAGCGGGTCGCACCGTCTACATGACGGGTAAGGGCACCACGCCAGAGTACGTCATGAACTACCTGCTGGAGCGCGCGGGCCTGACCGGCCAGGTGACGCTCGAGTTTAAGAGCGAGCCCACCGAGGTGCTGTCGGCCCTGCTTGCCGACCCGTCCACCGTGGGCGTGCTGCCGGAACCGTTCAAGACCGCCGCCATCGCCAAGAGCGAAGGCAAGCTGTCGGCGCCGGTAAGTCTGACCGATGTGTGGGATGAGCTGGCGGGTGACGCGGGTTCGCGCCTGCTGACGGGCGTGACCGTGGTGCGCCGCGCGTTTGCCGAGGAACATCCCGAGGCTGTGGCGGAGTTCTTGAGCTGCCATGCGGCGAGCGTTAAGGCTGTCAATGTGTCACCGGCAGACTGGGCGCAGGCCGTGGTCGATGCCGGCATCGTGGACAACGCCAAGATCGCCGAGAAGGCGATTCCCGGGTGCATGCTTGTCTGCCAGACGGGCAAGGATATGAAGGCGGCGCTTAGCGGGTACCTGCAGGTGCTGGCCGATGCGGACGCGAGTGCCGTGGGCGGCAAGCTCCCGGCCGATGATTTCTACTACATGGAGTAGCCCGTGCATGCGTTTGCTCGACAAATGACAGAGCGTATGAAGGCGGTGGCGGCAGCAGGTGCCGTTGCCGCCTTTTGGCTTGCCGTGTGGGTGCTGGTAGCGGGTCTTGTGGCGCAGCCGTTGATTTTGCCGGGGCCGGGCGCTGTTGTGGTGGCGTTGCTGCGGCTGGTATGCGATGTCGGCACGTGGGCGATTCTGGCGGGTTCGGGTGCGCGGATTCTGGGTGGGCTGGCGCTTGCCGCGGTGTGTGGCGGCGTGCTTGCCGGGATTTCGTCACGGTTGCGGGCGTTTGCCCGCCTGGTGGCGCCGGCGCTTTCGTTTGTTAAGGCGACGCCGGTTGCCTGCGTAGTGGTTCTGCTGCTCATTTGGCTGGGGTCGGCGCGCGTGAGCATCGCCGCGGTCTTTTTGATGGCGCTGCCGGGTGTGTATTTCTCGCTGGTCGAGGGTTTGACGCAGGTTGATCAGCCGCTGGAGCATATGTTTCGTCTGCATGGTGTGCGGGGTTGGCGACTGTTCTTCGCCCATACCTGGCGCGAAGTCCTGCCGTTTGTGCTTTCGTGCGCCCGCGCCGTGATCGGCATGAGCTGGAAGGCCGGCGTGGCAGCCGAGCTGATCGGCATGGCGGTGGGCACCGTGGGTGAGCGCATCTATCAGGCGAAGCTCTTGATTGAGACGGCTGATCTGCTGGCGTGGACCGTGCTGGTCGTTGCCGCCTCGTGGGCGTGTGAGCGCGTGCTGGTGTGGCTGCTGCGGGTTTCGGGACCCGTGGCGTGGCGCGCGGCCGTGCGGACGCATGGGCGCGGCGCTTGCGGGCGTGCGGGCGGCGGGGCTGCGGCGGAGCTTGCACTTGCCGTGGGCGATCGGGCGCCCTGGGCGTTGGCGCTCGGCGGACTGGTACTTCGCGTGCCCGCCGGTGGGCGTACCTGCGTGATGGGCGCCTCGGGTGTGGGCAAGTCGACGTTGCTTGCGCTGGCGGCGGGGGAGCGCGTGCCGTGCTCCATGGTGTTTCAGGATGTGCGCCTGGTAGAGAGCGCCTCGGCTTTGGATAACGTGCTGGTGTGCGCCGACGCGCACGTGGATGCCTCGAGTGCCGCAACCCTGTTGCGCCTGCTGGTGCCGGGGGTCGATGTGCATGCTCGTGTGGCCGAGCTTTCGGGCGGGCAGCGCCGTCGCGTCGAGATCGCTCGGGCCCTGCTGTGCCCGGGCGGCGCGGTGATTCTTGATGAGCCCTTTACCGGTCTAGACATCGCTGCGCGCGACGCATGCGCCGAGGCCGTGCTCGACTTGCTCGACGGCCGTATGCTGTTGCTTGCCACGCACGATTTCGCTGACGCTCGGGCCCTCAATATCTCGGACATCATCACGCTCTAAATACTTACCCAGCAACAAAATGATCCGTTTTTCTCCGTCTCCATAGGGCCGGGTATGGTATTCAATCTGCGGGGTAATACTTAGGAATACCAAGTAATACCAACGCCGCAGAAACAAACTCCGGATGCGGGCCAATCGGGTTGCCTTCACAGCCCGTCGCCCAGCCGCGTGGCCCGCATCTATCCGCACTACCGTCGTTTCAAAAAGGAAGCGCCATGGCAGAACACATGACCCCCGTAGTCGCGAAGGTCTTGCCCGAGGAAAAGGCAGCCTTCGCGGCGGCAACTCAGCTCGTGGGCACCACGCCGTCCAACGCCATCCGCATGTTCATCGCCGCGTTCAATCGCTGCGGCACCTTCCCGTTCGACATCTCGCCCAGCGGGGCCTTTGGCACTGCGCCCGATTCTCATCAATAAGTGATCCGTTTTCCTCCGTCCCCATGGGATCAGCTCTCTGCCGAGTTGTGGTAGAACTAGGGAACGGTTTTGAGGAGGTTGGCATGCTCAACGTGATGATTTGGGCGCTTGCCTGTTTTGGCGTCGTCGCTGCCGATATTGCCCTGAGCGTCGTTTTGTTCTCCGCCCTTGGCGTCGCATCGGTGTTCATGGGTTTTTCGATCGATGATCTCGACATTCAATTGCTTCAGGCCGTCGCGCAGACGGCGTCGTTTTTGATGGCGCTGCTGTGGTGGCGTTATCTGTGGCCGCGTTCGTTTATGGCACGCCGGCAAAGCGCGCATCCGCTCGGCGGGGGAGCGCGTGGGGCATGGAAACGCATCGCCTGCGTTATCGTGATTGGCCTGGCCCTGCAGGTGGTCGTTGGCTACGTGACCGACGCCGTGTTGTCGCTGTTACCCGAGGCCGCGGCCGACTACAGCGAGCTTGTCGAGGAAACAGGCATGGGCGACACCAGCTATCTCGCCGTCCTGACTACGGTGCTCGGTGCCCCATTTTGTGAAGAGCTGCTGGTGCGCGGCATTATTTTCGAGTTTTCGCTCCGAGCGTTTAATCCGCAGTGCCGCCCACTTTGGAAGCGCCGGCGTCGTGCGAGTGCGCAGGACGGCGCCATGGTGCCCTGGGCGGCCCCGAGCACGTGGGGTATCGCAGCGGCGATTGTACTGCAGGCGGCAATCTTCGGTTTTATGCACATGAACTGGGTGCAGGGTTGCTACGCGGGTGCCGCCGGCCTCATCTTCGGTTGGGTGCTCGTGACGACCGGAAAGCTCCGCTACACGATCCTGCTGCACTTCGCCTTTAATGCCGGGTCGTATCTCATGACGTTGCTCTGGTTTGTGAACACGCCGTTCGACGTGGCAATTACGGTCGCCATCGCCGGCGTCATCCTCGTTGAGGCAATGCGCTCGCTGCTCCGGTCGTGCATTCCTGCGCCACGCGAAGCTGATCGGTCTGATTATCTATGACTTTAACAAGACCGATGCGTCCTGAACGCACCTGGCGTTTCGCCGAATGCTTCTTTGAATTTTGAGTAAAAGAATGACATGTTGGAGATGCCGACTTTTCGGGCTACATACTGCACGCTGCGCTCGGTGTTATTGAGAAGATATGCCGCCTCTGTGAGCTGCTGGTTGAGCTTGATTTGCGAAAGCGTTTTGCCGGTTTTTTGCTTGATCAAGCTGCTGAGATAGCTGGTGCTATAACCCGTATCGCTCGCAATGCTTTCGAGCGTGCAGTCGCCGTAGCTTCGCTCAATATGATTCAGAATCGACACGATGCGTTCGTCCGACATGATCGCCTGGTTATCAGTTGCGGAGCGTCGGTACAGTCCTCGAATGAGAACAAGGAATAGGCTGACGGCGAGGTGCCTCATGAGTTCATTGGAATAGGCATCTTTAAAGTGATATTCGATAAAGAGCATCTCGATGAGGCGTCGCGCATGTCGGGCGTATTCCTCTGGAAGAATGAGATATTTGCGGGCCTCACGGTTTTTAGACACAAAATCAAATAGGAGATTCGTTAATGGTGACGCGCCGGGTAGCTGGCTCAGAAACACCGAATCGAACATTTCCTTTTTGAAGACGATCGAGATGACGATATCGTGCTCGCCCTTAACGTACGGAACGCTTCTGACTACGCCGGTGTTGCAAATGAGCACGTCGCCCTTTTTAAGGAGCAGTCGCCGTCCGTTGACGATAAACGTGCAGACGCCGTCGTACACGTAGTTAAGCTCCATATCCCGATTCATATGAGGAGGAATGTCAGTAAAGCGCGACTCCTTGATAAGGCCCACGGGGTTTTCGTCGAGGGTTTCTTTCCAGTCAAACAGATAGACCTCTTCGCCGTTAATGGTTGTGGTTTCCACCCTGTTATATCGCGGGCTGAGCTCTCCCGGATGCGTGCGATGCCACTCTTCGGTCTCGGTATGCGTGTAGAGCAGCTGTTTGAGATTCGAATCCATGGGGTGCTCCAGGGGTGAACGGTAGAATCGATGCCTTAAACGGTATTATATCTAAAAAAATGTTATAAACCCACGCTTTCTATGCGATATCTTATGCATCTTGTTCTTCCTAGTATTGGGTTATCCGCTGGAGCATCCGATCAAGGAGGGCAAATGAGTAAGTTAAAACGTGGGTTTGACTCCGATTTTTTATGGGGCGGAGCCATATCGTGCTCGCAGGCCGATGGCGCCTGGAATGAGGGCGGAAAGGGAAAGTCGACGCAGGATTGTCGATGGCTGGATGGCACCTGGACTCATGACCAGATCGAGGACAAGCATCAAAACAACCCCTTCTGCCATGACGAGCTAATGAACGCTCTCGCAGATGATGGCGTTGAGTTCTACCCGTTTAGGCGCGGCAACGACTTCTATCATCACTATCGTGAGGACATCGCGCTTTTTGCGGAGATGGGTCTCAAGCTGTTCCGCACCTCTATTTGCTGGAGCCGAATCTATCCTAACGGAGATGACCTTGAGCCTAACCGCGAAGGCATCGAGTGGTATCGAAGCATGCTGGGTGAGTGCAAAAAGCACGGCATTAAGACCTTCGTCACCATGCTCCACTATGACATCCCGGTAAATCTTGTCACCACATACGGGGGATGGAAGAATCGCAAGACGATTGATTTCTTCGCCCGCTATGTCGAGACGATCGTTACGGAATTGGGCGATCTGGTCGATTTCTGGCTGCCTTTTAACGAGTTCAATGCAGCGCGTTTTTCCCCTTGGGACGGGGTCTGTCTGGTCAAAGACGAAGAGGGAGAGAACTTCGATCGAGCCATCTTCCAGTGCCTGCACCACGAGTTCGTTGCCAATGCGCGTGCCGTCGAGATTGTCCATCGTCTTTCGCCCGATACTCCCGTTGGCGGCATGATCGCTCGATTCTGTACGTATCCTGCCACCTGCCGTCCCGAAGATAACATGCAGGCTATTCACGACGACCAGTATTCCAACTGGTTCTATACGGACGTGATGGCTCGTGGAAAATACCCCGCTTATATGAATCGCTATTTCGATGCGTGCGATATCGAGATTCAAATGGAACCGGGCGATGAAGAGCTCATCGCTCGCAACACGGTCGACTTCCTGGCCTTCTCGTACTATTTTTCCCAGGTATCCACCTGCGATCAGGGATGGGAGAAGACTGCGGGAAATCTGGTCATGGCAAACAAGAACCCTTATCTCGAGACGAGTGAGTGGGGCTGGCAGCTCGATCCCATTGGCTTGAGGGTTACCCTTAACCAGATGTATGACCGCTATGGGCTGCCCCTGTATATCGCCGAGAACGGCCTCGGTACATCTGATGTGGTCGAGGAGGATGGCAGCATCCACGACGAGTATCGAATCGATTATTTGCGCCAGCACATAAAGTGCCTTAAAGAGGCAGTAATCGATGGTGTTGACGTGCGCGGATATATGATCTGGGGATTCATTGACCTTGTTGCCTGCGGTCCTCTTACGATGGACAAGCGATACGGGCTGATCTATGTCGATCTGGATAATTGCGGCAACGGCACTGCGGAGCGCTTGCGTAAAGACTCTTTCTATTGGTACCAGAAATGTATCGCCACTAATGGCGAGGATCTTGGGTAGGAGTGATTGCTGTGGCAGACAAGAAGGAACTGGCCGCTCGTGTCCTTGAGCTCGTGGGCGGCGCCGATAACGTTGTTATGGCAACGCACTGCATTACAAGGCTCAGATTCAACCTGGAGGACGATAGCAAGGCAGACCTGGAGGCCCTTAAGACGCTTGACGGCGCCTTGGGCGCGCAGGTTAAAGACGGGCAGTGGCAGGTTATCATCGGCGCCAGCGTGGGGTCGGTATATGACGAATTGGAGCCCATGCTAGGCGACAGGATGGGTGGCGAGGTCTCCGCCGACGCCGAGCAGCCTGAGCTCCAAAAAGGTTCGGCTCGCGTATTCGATATCATCACCGGCATCTTCTCCGCTATCATTCCCGCACTGGTAGCGGGAGGCATCGTAAAGGGCATCCTGGCTGCTATCGCGGCTTTTGGAATCGACACGGGTGCCGGCGACTTTGCGATATTCAATATGATTTCGGATATCCCGTTCTACTTCTTGCCGTTTTTGCTGGCAATGTCTACAGCTGATAAGTTCCGGGTCAACCGTTCGCTTGCGCTTTGTGTTGCCGGATCGCTGATGTACCCGACCATTGTCAACGCTGTCGGTACGGGCGAGACGCCCCTTGCGCTGTTCGGTTTTGCGGTGCCGATTTTTAGCTACGCCGATTCCGTGTTCCCGGTTATCTTTGGCGTCATTGGCTTGTCTTTTGTATATCGCGCAATCGACAAAGTCGTGCCGGATCTTTTTAAGCTCGTTGTCGTTCCGGCGCTCTCCCTTGCTATCGTGATTCCCGTCAACCTGTTTGTGCTCGCTCCGATTGGTGCCTGGTGCGGTCTTGGTCTTGCCAACGGTATCGTTTGGCTATTCTCGACGTTAGGCCCCGTTGCCGGTTTTCTGCTGGGCTTCTTTATGCCGCTTATCGTGCTCTTCGGCATGCACCAGTCAACGAGCCCCATCCAGATTTCCAATATCGCAACGCTGGGGTATGACTATCTGCTCCCGATCTCTTTCTGCCATAACCTCGCCGAAAGCGGTGCGTCTTTTGGTGCGGCCCTGCGCATGACCGATGAAAAGCTCAAGTCCGCTGCGATGACGTGCGCCTTCTCGGCATTTATGGGAATTTCCGAGCCTGCCTTGTTCACCGTTCAGGTTCCTAACAGGACTCCGCTTATCGCTGCGATGATCGCGGATGGCATTGGCGGCGCGCTCACCGTTGTTCTGGGCGCTAAGTGCTTCGGCTTTGTTATGCCTGGCATTACCTCGTTGCCCGTTTATGCCGATCCAAGCGGCAATCCCATGAACCTGATCATGATTGTCGCCTGCATCGCTTTGACTTGGGTTATTTCCGCGACGCTCTCGTTTGCGCTCTATGGTCGTTTTGACAAAAAGTAACGACGTTTTGAGATAGACAATATTAATCGGCCGCTCGCCGGGGAATCGTTTTACGACGCCCCGGCGAGCGGCATTTCATTGGTGGGGGCGTGTGTGCCGCCAGCGGCGGCATGCCGCCTCGCCGCGCTAGTTGCGCCTGCCGCCTCCGTTGGCACCCTGGCGGCCCTGTGCCGCGCGATTGCGACCGGCAGTGTTCTGCGCGCGGGACATACCGCCGTATCCCTTGCTGCCCTTAGACCCCTTGCCGGCACCACCAGCGCCACCGTGGGCCTTGCCGCCCTTCTTGCCGGTGCCGTGTCCGCCGCCGGCAGACGTCTCGCCCGGGCGCGGCGGCACGGGACGGATCAGGCAATGCTTGGTGTAGCCGATCAGGTCGCGGCGGCCAGCCTTTTCCAGCGCCTCGCGTACCAGCTTGTAGTTCTCGGGCTTGCGATACTGGATGAGCGCGCGTTGCATGGCCTTCTCGTGCGGGTCGCGCGCTACATAGATCGGCTCCATGGTGCGCGGGTCCACGCCGGTGTAGTACATGCACGTCGACATGGTGGACGGGGTGGGGTAGAAGTCCTGCACCTGTTCGGGCATGTAGCCCATGTCGCGCACGGCTTCGGCAAGGTCCACGGCTTCCTTCATGGTTGAACCGGGGTGGCTCGAGATCAGATACGGCACCACGTACTGCTTGAGTCCGTATTCGCGGTTCAAGCG
>CBCSNQ010000042.1:0-16694 GCA_965141565.1 uncultured Collinsella sp.
GCCGCGCGGCAAGGAGATATATTGCCAGACCGGAGGGGCCCCGCGGGCGGGAATCCAGCACTCCATATTTTGTTCACAAATGAATAGGTCCCTCAGTCGCATCACTGAGGTTAAAACTGAAGCAGCAGCTTCTGATATTGGCGATGACCAGCTGGTTTATAGGTGTTAAGGCATCGGTCATCTCTGGAGCGCCACTTTACTCCAAAAGCATCAGCTATTTGTTTCCCGTCGGTAAAAGGCAGGTTTTGTTCGCCAAGCGTTCTTATATATAGAGAAGTTCGGGTTCGAACCCGTGCACCGGCAACAAAAAAGCGACCAACCGGAGTTGATCGCTTTCTATTCTATGGTGGGCCGTCAGGGGTTCAGCCCGCTTCGCACGCGGCCGCTGCGGCGCTTTCGCGCCTTGCGCGCTGCGCTGGCGAACGCTCACGCGTTTACTCAGCTCCGCGCCCCGACGGGTTCGAACCCATGCCTTGGCAACAAAAAAGCGGCCGGCATCCGCCAGTCGCTTTTCTATTCTATGGTGGGCCGTCAGGGGTTCGAACCCTGGACCTTGGGATTAAAAGTCCCCTGCTCTGCCAGCTGAGCTAACGGCCCGCGGGTGGCATTGTACCACGGTCTGGGACTATTCCCAACTCCATTGGCCGTTCTGGAAAATCACAACTTCACGTCCATCAGGCGTAATGCCCTTAATATCGATGTCGTCCGTGCCGATCATAAAATCGACGTGCGCGCTCGAGACGTTAACGCCATGCTCCAGGAGCTCTTCCTTGGACATGTCGTACCCACCCTCGATGCATTCGGGGAAACCGACACCTAGCGCGAGATGGCAGCTAGCGTTCTCGTCATAGAGCGTGTCACAGAACAGAACGCCGCTTTCGCGGATCGGAGTGTTCTTGGAAATGAGCGCGACCTCGCCCAGATGAGCGGCACCTTCATCGGTGTCAATAATGCTCGCAAGCGTCGCCTTGCCCACACGGGCATCGTAGTCCACTACGCGGCCGGCCTTGAACTTAATCCAAAAATCGTCAACCTTGTTACCGTGGTGAATGAGCGGCATAGCCGAATACACGATACCGTCGGCACGCATACGATCAGGCGAGGTGAAGACCTCCTCGGTGGGGATGTTGGGGAAGAAGGGGTGTCCATCGGGCGTCTTACCCTTGCCGCCGGCCCACTCGTGACCCTTCGTCATGCCAATCGTCAGATCGGTTCCATTTGCCGCGGTGTAATGTAGGCGGTCAAAACGATTGTCGTTCAGGAAACGCAGGTTCTTTTCGAATGCCGCGTCATGAAGCTCCCAGTCGCTCTCCGGGTCCTGGCCATCGGCACGAGCGGTGTGCAGAATCGCATTCCACAGCTTATAGATTGCAACCTCATCGGCGTCTCCCGGGAACACCTCGCGCGCCCATGCCACGACCGGAGCGCCAGCGATGCACCACGGGTTGATGTTGTAGTCCAGTCCACGGCGGAAGACCTTGCACTGCGTATTCCTTGCCTTAGAAGCTGCAGCAGGCTTGGCGGGATCGATGCCCTTAAGGGCGGCAGGGTCCGCACCCTCGATAAAGATAAAGCAGGCGCCGTCCTGGGCCAGGGAATCCAGCTGCAGGCGCTTCCACTCGGGCGTCTGCTCAAAATAGCTTTTATCGACATGCTCGTACGTGAGCCTCGTCACGGCATCATCGGCCCAAATGACCGTCACGTGACCAGCGCCGGCGGCATAAGCCTCCGCGACCACCACGCGGGCAAAGGGCGCGCACTCGACCGGAGACTGAACGACAACCTCCTGGCCGGGCTTGACGTTTACGCCCTTGCGGACAACCAGGCGCGCATAGTTTTTAATCTTGGGCTCCAGGGCCTTCATGCCCTCCAGAGCTTCTTCGACCGTCAGGGCAGCTCGAATCATGTGCCACTCCATCTATCTATAGAACAGTAAAAAGGCGCGCCGCTAAAACGACGCGCCTTATATCTTAGCGATATGTATGAATACAAACGCTACTTCTTCTTGGAGTCCTTCTTGTCCTCCTCGGCAGCCGCGCGCTCAATAAGAGCGTTGAGCTTGTTCTCGGACATGCCCTCGGCCTGCGTGCGGTACATGTTGCGCAGGGGACGGATACGAACGAAGTCGTAGATAAAGTCACCCAGGATGATGACATAGGACAAAACGATGCCGACCATCTGGACGGGGCTGGACACCGTGCCGCCGGGAGCGAAGTAGAGCGAAGCCCAAATTGCCACGACGAGTACCATGCCGATGGCGAGCACGGCCCACCAGATACGACGGCGCTTGGTGTAGTCCTCATCCTGCTTGAGGAGGATATTCGACACCGTGTAGATGCGATCCTCGCGGGCACGCTGCTTAGCCTTGCGGGCGCGCTTCTCCTCTTTAGAGAGGCCCTCGAGGTTCTCGCCCTTCTCGAGCTCTTTGCGGCGTGCCTTAGACGAAGCCGGCACGACGCGAACGGAGCTCGCTGCTTGGCGGGCGGGCTTAGCAGATGCGGCAGACTTGCGCGCAACCCCGGTAACTTCGTGGGATTGCGTGCGCTTGTTCGTGGCGCTACGGGTACTCACTTATGCGTTCTCCTTCATGCTTGTGAACTGGGAGCCCGTGATGATCTGGAAGGCCTCGCGATAGCGCTCGGACGTGCCATCGATGACCTCGGCGGGCAGGTGCGGGGTCTCCCCCGTCATATCCCAGTTGGCCTTGAGCCAATTGCGGACGAATTGCTTGTCGTAGCTAGGCTGGATCTTGCCCTCCTCGTAGCTGGCAGCAGGCCAGAAACGGCTGGAGTCGGGCGTGAGACACTCGTCGATCAGCGTGACCTTGCCATCAATTACACCAAACTCGAACTTGGTGTCGGCAATGATGATGCCACGGGTCGCGGCGTACTCGGCGGCAGCCTTGTAGATCTTGAGGGAAAGGTCACGAATCTGCGTGGCGATGTCCTCGCCCACGATCTCGCAGCAACGCTCGAACGAGATGTTCTCGTCGTGGTCACCGATCTCGGCCTTCGTGGACGGCGTGAACAGCGGCTCAGGAAGCTTGGAAGCCTCGGTCAGGCCCTCAGGCAGCTGGATGCCGCAGACGGTGCCGTTCTCGTCGTAGGTCTTCTTGCCCGAACCGGTCAGATAGCCGCGGACGATGCACTCGATAGGAATCGTCTGGGCCTTCTTAACCAGCATGGCGCGGCCAGCGAGGTAGTCACGATACTCAGCAAACTCCTCGGGGAAATCCGCCGGGTCGATGGAAACGAGATGGTTGGGGACGATGTCGGCAAACTTATCGAACCAGAATGCCGAGATGCGATTGAGTACCTCTCCCTTAAACGGAATCTCGTCGGGAAGAATGAAGTCAAACGCAGAAATGCGGTCGGTGGCGACCATCAGCAGGTTTTCACCGGCATCGTAAATATCACGAACCTTGCCACGGGAATCCGGACGACGCTCCATCGTTGTCACGTGAGTCACTCCTTACCTAAATACGACAGAAATGCGGGTTCTTTCCCACATGTTTTCGCAAACTCGGAGCGGCAGGGACGCGGCCCCTCCTTCACCGAATAGCGAAAAGCTAGTGCTCCATTGTAGTAGATGCCGCGTCTGCCGTGTGCTCGCGGGGCAGATGAATTGTAAAAGTCGTACCCTTTCCAAGCTCCGACTCCACGGATATGTAGCCATGGTGACGCTCGACGATCTGCTTGGTCACGGCGAGGCCAACGCCCAGGCCGCCAGCTTCGCGGGCGCGGCTGGCATCGGCGCGCCAAAACCGCCCGAAGATGCGCGACAAATCGTCCTTGGCAATACCGATGCCGGTATCAGAAACGGCAATGCTGACGTGCCTGCGGTCACTGAGCACCGACACCACGACCCAACCGCCCTCGGGGGTGTAGCGCATGGCGTTGCTCATGAGGTTGATAACACATTGCGTGATCATGTCGGGATCGGCCTCGACGACATCGTCGTGCCCTTGGGTTTCATCTGCAAAGCGAAGACGAAGGTCACGGTCGGCAAACAGACGCTCCTGGCCGTTCACAATCGATCGCACGAACGGAACCATGTCCACCGGTTCTAGATTGAGCGGAGCCGTGCTGTTTTCCATACGCGATAGGTCGAGCATCTGCTGCACCAGACGAGCCAGGCGACGCGTCTCGGAAGCAACGGTCTCCAAATGCTCATCGTCGGTGGGATACACGCCATCCTGCATGGCCTCGACCGTTGCGAGCATGGCCATAAGCGGCGTGCGAAGCTCGTGTGCAACGTCTGAGGTCAGGCGCTTCTCGTGTTTCATATCCTTCTCGAGCGAGGTGGCCATCTCATCGAAGGTCTCACCCAGCTGATCGATCTCGTCATCACCGCGCAGTCCCGTGCGAGCCGACAGGTCGCCGTCACGGATTTGCTTTGCGGTACTGGTGATGCGATGAATCGGCTTGGTGAGCATGCGCGACACGAGCGATCCGATAACGACCGAAATGCAGATTGCAACAACCGCGGCGAGGGCCATGGCGTTAAAGGTCTTCTCCCTAAACGCAGAGTCCGCCTTGGTGAGCAGAGCGTCGGAGCCGATGGCCCACAGCTTTACCTGTCCGACATGCTCGCCGGAAGACGTTACAATCTCGACGTTAGCAACGCTATCGGAGTCGGTTGGAGCAGACGAGACCGGGCTATGCGATGCCCTCTTGCCGCTCGTGTCGTCGGTCGTAGCCTGGTTTTCGCGTACATCGGCGGTGGCGCTTGCCGAGGGCCAGGAATCGTCATAAACGATCACGCCCTTTTTATTGACGACCTGCATGCCCAGATCGTCGGAAACCAAACTCGACGTTGCGACCGTGCGCAGTTCTCCCGCGGTCCAAGAGCCGTTTTCCTCATATGAGGTTGCCAACTTCTCGGCAGCGGAATTTGCGATTTCGACGATATTGGAGCGTGTGTAATCCGAAAAGACCGTGCCCCACACAACAGAGACAACGCCCACCAGCACCAATACTGTCATGAGCGATGTCAGAGCAAAAGCAAGTGCCATGCGCGAGGGATAGCTCATCGTTGGCCGTGAATCGGAACGAGGCGTGTTCCAACTAGCCTTGGAACCCGCCTCGCTCTCCTGCTTGTGCTTTTGTCCGATTTCAAAGCGCGCAGGTGTCATATGTGATTTCCCTATTTCTCGTCCGACTTATCGGTCTTGGCCGGAGCCTCGAAGCGATAGCCGACACCATGGACGGTGTAGAGCCACTTGGGCTTCTTGGGATCATCGCCCAGCTTGGCGCGAAGATTCTTCACGTGGCTATCGATGGTGCGCTCATAGCCCTCAAAGTCATACCCGAGCACTTTCTCGACCAGCTCCATGCGGTTATACACACGGCCGGGATGGTGGGCAAGCGTGGTGAGCAGCTTGAACTCGGAAGCCGTCAGATCGACTTCCTTGCCCTCGACCAAGATCTTGTGGCCCGAGATATCGATGACCAGATCGCCGAAGTCGAGCACCTCGACGGCGGGCTCGTCGGCCTGATGGGCACGGCGGAACAGAGCACGAACGCGGGCGACGAGCTCGCGCGGCGAGAACGGCTTAATCAGATAGTCATCGGCGCCGAGCTCAAGACCGATAATACGGTCCTCGATCTCGCCCTTAGCCGTCAGCATGATGATGGGGACATCCGAGGTATCGCGAATGGTGCGGCAAACGCGCTCGCCGGGAATCTTGGGGAGCATAAGGTCGAGCACGACCAGGTCGAACTGATGCTTCTCGAACTCCTCGATCGCGGACTGACCGTCGCCGACGCCCACAACCCAGTAGCCTTCGCGCTCGAGATAGGCAGCGACGGCGTCACGGATTGCCTTCTCATCCTCGACCAGCAGAATCTTTTTTGCATCTGAAGCCATAACACGGCCCCCCTGTCTCAATTAGCTAAGAACAAGCCCATTTTAACGCACCTGAGCCCGCCGGATGCCGCTATGACGCGGCAGCTCGGCGGGCGGTACTCACAATTACAACGCGTTTATTCCCCTGTTGGCGCCTTTTTAACCCCTCTAAGCTTAAAGAGAGAATAGGCGTGCAGTGACCGTCTCTGGTATACCCTGGCTGTTGCGCACCGTGGCGTACGTAAGGAATGAGTCCGACTTTCCCGCCGTAGCTGGATAATCGCCATACTCCAAAGCGCGGTCGGGCGACAGCAGCGAGCCATAGGTCTTGGCAGAGGTGTCGATCAGGAAATGCGACGCCTGTACCTTAACAAGGTATTTATTCTTCTTGCCAGCCGCACATGCAAGCGGCTCGCGGGACAGGAAGAGATACGGCCCTCCCTCATTACCGATATACGTGCCCATGTTGCCCAGGCTGCCCACGCCACTATAGGTCGCCTCGATAGAAAACACGAAGGTATCGCCCATATATACGGCCTCGAAAGGCGAGACTGACGAGGGAAGAACTAGCTGGGCACGTTTGGTGTTGTTGCCGTCGGTCAGATCGATTGCCGTTATGCCGTAGTAGACGCCCTCGTCGTTGCGGACACGCGGCGAGATGGTCAAAATGCCGTCGCTCGCGCGCGGGGCCGATGCAAAGCGGCCCGTCGATTTCCAAATTACCTCGGCCTTGGATTCATCAAGCGAGCGACGATAGCAAAACGAATCACTACTCGTTTTATTGCCGCCTGCCGAAGGCATTTTATACCAGATGACTGATGACCCGAACGCCGTGAACAGGGGCGGATCATAGTCCTTGCCACCTCGATCGAGCTCAACCACGTCGCCAGAGAGCGAAGCGCCCGACAGATTTTGAGCGTAGAGCTTCCACGATGAATTGGCAAAGTTCATCTCAACCCACGCGAATACGCCGTCGCCGGCACGGACATCGTAGAATGCGTATCCCGTGCCCTCGATAGGATCCTCGATTAATGTGGTAAGCGAGCCATCGCCCAGGTTGAGCACGCCGAGTGTGTTGGCGTGCAGTGCCGATGCGGGCGCCATCATCGCCGCGGCGTAATCGCCGTCGCAGTAGTACAGCAGCGTACCCAGAGGCAGCGTCCACGATGACGCCGGCTCAAGATCGATGTCGACAGCCTCATACTCATCCGTAATCGAGATGATTTTGGAATCGTCCTTGATAACCTGCGGCTCGCCGGCGGCATCATCGCTGGTACCCGTTTTTTTCGAGCATCCGGCAAGCACCGTGGCAGCGCCCGCGGCAGCCCCACCGAGTACAAAGCCGCGACGCGATATTCCGTTCTTGATGTGATCGGCGATACCCATTAGGCGATCTCGGCGCGAGCGGCCTCGATAGCGCGCGTAAGCTGGTCGGCGCAGGAGGTCTTTTTCATACCGCAGGTATTACCGGCGAGAACCTCGATTACGCGATCGGCGGGAGCGCCCTCGACCAGCTTGGAGATAGCCTTGAGATTGCCGTCGCAGCCGCCGGTAAACTCAACGCCCACCACCTTGTTGCCGTCATCGGAAAGGTCAAGGTGAATATTGCGAGCACACACGCCCTGAGGCTTGTAATCAAACGAAATCATGCGATCCCCTCTCAGAATGTTATTCGAGACGACTATTATCCCCGTCTTTCCCTAAATGCAACGAGGCGCTTTGCCGGCAACACACATTACCAGCAAAGCGCCCTAAAAAGCTAACGTTATGCCCGAACCTACTCGAAGCTCAGCTGCTCCAGACGATCAAAGACCGTGTCGATACGGGTGAGGAAGTCCCACGGATCAAAGATCTCGTCGAGCTTCTCCTGACTGACGGTGCAGCGCGGGTCGGCCTCGAGACGCTCCTTAAAGGTGGGGCCGGAGACACAATCCTGTACCTCGTGCCAGGTTGCCATAGCGTTCTCCTGCACAATGGCGTACGCGTCCTCGCGGGTGATGCCCGTGTCGACGAGGGCGAGCAGTACCTTGGAAGAGAAGATGAGGCCGCGGGTCTTATTGAGGTTGGCCATCATGCGGGCGGGATACAGCTGCAGGCCGTCGATAACGCGGATGAGGCACTGGAACATGTGGTCGAGGGCGATGAAGCTATCGGCCTGGGCGACGCGCTCGGCAGAGGAGTGCGAAATGTCACGCTCGTGCCACAGGGCGACGTTATCGAAGGCAACCTGGGCGTTGGACTTCACGACGCGCGACAGACCGCAGACTTTCTCCATGGTGATGGGGTTGCGCTTGTGCGGCATGGCTGAGCTGCCCTTTTGGCCCTTACGGAACGGCTCCTCGGCCTCGAGCGTATCGGTCTTCTGTAGATTGCGAACCTCGGTAGCGATGCGCTCACAGGTGGCCGCTGTAGTGGCAAGCACGCCGGCAAGGTAGGCATGGTGATCGCGGCTGATGACCTGCGTGGACAGGGGATCGTGGACCAGGCCCAGGTGCTCGCAGACGTACTCCTCGACGAACGGCTCGATGGAGCTGTACGTGCCGACAGCGCCCGAGATAGCACCGAAGGCAACATTCTTGCGGGCGTCCTCAAGACGATCCAGATCGCGCTTGAGCTCCCAGGCCCAAGAGCCAAACTTCATGCCGAAGGTCATCGGCTCGGCATGGATGCCATGAGTACGGCCGGCGCAGAGCGTGTTGCGCTCCTCAAAGGCGCGACGCTTGCAGATCTCGCCGAGTTTTTTGACGTCCTCGATGATCAGGTCGCAGGCCTGGGTGAGCTGGTAGCACAGGGCCGTGTCGCCCAGATCGGAGCTGGTCATGCCATAGTGAACCCAGCGGCTGGGCTTGGGGTCGCCCTCGGGAACATCGGCATCGATGTACTCCTTCATGTTGGTCAGGAAGGCAATGACGTCGTGGCGCGTGACTTCCTCGATCTCATCGACCTTCGCCTTCTCAAAGTTGGCATGGTCGCGGATCCACTGGGCCTCGTCTTTGGAAATACCGATCTTGCCGAGCTCCGCCTGGGCCTCGCAGGCCAAGACCTCGATCTCCTGCCAAATGGCGTACTTGTTCTCGAGGGAGAAAATGTGTCCCATCTCCGGGCGGGTATAGCGATCGATCATAGCGGCTCCTTTTTGGTTATTGGCACGTTGGTCGTAACCCATCCATTGTACCGTGCGCAGGTGCAAGTATGGGCAGCAGGCATTAACCTAACATTTTGGAATTGGAGCGAGCAACGGGACATCTGCGCATTTGCTTCGCAAATCCGCACCGGCTTCAGGCGAGCCCCTCAGCCTCACGAAGCCGCGGGGGAAGACTTTGTTGAATTGGCCGTCCCCATGTCTCCCGCACTCGATGGAGCGGGCAACGGGACATCCGCGTATTTGCTTCGCAAATCCGCACCGGCTTCAGGCGCCTGTCGGCGCCTTCGCCTGCTCGCTACAAACGCTTCGCGTTTGCTTTACGCTCGCACCCTGTCGGGTTCGAGTCCCGGCGCTTTATTGAAAAAAGCACGGCACCGTAATGGTGCCGTGCTTGTGCTTCTAGCTGGAGCGGGCAACGGGACTCGAACCCGCGAGTGTCAGCTTGGGAAGCTGATGCCTTACCACTTGGCGATGCCCGCATATGTGGGGGATAGTATAACGCGGTTGTCTTGTTCGATACAAGGGTGGCGATGCTTGTTTTAGCTATGGAGATTCGTTTGAAAATCGCGTCAATTGTGGAGATGAGGACCTTTGACCTCCTGTTCTCCTTATCTTCTACCTGCGCTTTTGCTTGATTGTTGTATTTGAGCTCAATTTGTCAGGAATTGGGCAAGCTTTTGGTCAGGCTCCGGTACTTACCCGCATGAACCTCGGGGGTAGCCTCATCCTACGCGTCGCAGCCTCCCCGTGCGGCGCACGAGGGATAAGGAGCAGCCATGTCCAACGCACCCACGCACTCTGTCCACAGCGCAATCGCAACAGGTCCGCTGCTCCTGCTCCTCTTCCTGCTTTTCGGCTGCATGGCACCGGGAGCCGCATTTGCCGTCGATGGCTACGACCAGCTCGGCTTCCGCACTATTAGCGATGATTGTGGGCCCTTCTTCATCGGCAAGTATGAAGCTCAAGACACCTCGATTGCCTACTGCATGAACCAGGAGCGCCCCGGCCCCACCAAACCGGGCGGCCCATGGCTCAACTTTGATCAAGGCTGGGTGTGGCTCGACGACGAGTTCGCGGCAATCGTTTGTCACGGATATCCCACCACCACGTCGTTTGGCGGTTACCATCTTTCACCCGATCGCGCCCGCGCCGCCACCCAGCTTGCCGTATGGATGCTCAACGGCACTACCCATGTCGACGGCACCTACTCCTACACGACCGCTCAGGGTAAAACCAAGAGCGGACACTTTACCGCCGACAATGAAGTCGTGGCGGCTGCGCGGTGGCTCCACGACAGCGCAAAATCAGGAAGCATCGAAGCCGCTCCGCACCGCGCGCGACGCTATCTAGGGGCCGTATCGGGCGGCAGCAAACGTCAAGACATGCTCTATGTACTGCCGGCGGTCTCTGTTTCCTTCCAAAAGCAGTCTGCTAACACCGTTATTACCAGCGGAAACAATACCTATCAGTTTACCGGGGCAACATTCGATATTTTTGAGAGCGCCAGCGGCGCGCGTGTCGGCACCATCAAGATGGACAGCAACGGTCGAGCGCAAGCAACACTTCTGCCCAACACGGCATACTACCTAGTTGAAACGAAGGCGCCGGCCGGCTATGTCCCCCGCCACGATCGTATTGCCTTTACCACGGGGAATGACGGCGGGCGGGTCGCCATTGATGAACAGCCCGGCACCATCAATCTGCGTATCGTAAAACTCGATGCCGCGACGAATGCCGGCCCCCAGGTGGGATCTTCACTCGCAGGAGCAGAGTTCACGTGTGTGTCGCAATCAACCCCTGGATGGGCACAAATCCTCACGACCGACGAAAGCGGTCGGGCCACCCTCGCCGATGTCCCCTTAGGAACCTTTACCATCTACGAATCAAAAGCCCCCGAGGGCTACCTGCCATCCAACGACAGCTGGACCTATACCGTTGGAGCCGACCAGCTCGGCGATTCAGGCGTGGTCGAGATCGAATCTCGCGTTTCCGATATCCCCATTGCGTTTAACCTTGAGATTTCCAAATTCAAGGATTACGGCAATAGCGACCAATCCGGCCTGGAGCAGCCGGCGGAAGGTGTTGTCTTTGAGGTTGTCAGCAACAGCTCTCAGCAGGTTGTTGGCACACTGACCACAAACGTCTATGGCTTTGCCTCCACCAAAGATCAGCCCGAAGCATGGTTCGGCGCAGGCAAGCGACCCGCCGGTGTCCGCGGAGCCGTCCCATACGACCGTGCCGGCTACACGGTTCGCGAGGTTCCGGAAACCGTCCCCGAGGGTTTTAAACGTGCAGGGGAATGGACCGTCGGGGCCAATCAGATTTCCAACGGCGCCGAGCTTCAATATATCGTGGACAACCACGCTCTGTCGACGCATCTCCAGATTGTAAAACGCGATGCCCAAACAGGCGCTTCTGTTCCACTAGCCGGATTCACCTTCCAACTACTCGACAGCAATCACGAATCTGTCTCACAAACTTGCTGGTATCCAACACATAACGTAATGGACACCTTTACGACTGACGCGACCGGGACCGTCACACTGCCCGAATCGCTCGTGCCGGGCACCTATTATGTACGCGAAACCTCGGCCAAAGAGCCCTATCTTGTCGGCGAGGAGATCGAGGTAAACATACCCGCCGACATGAACCTAACGCCCGTTGCAATCGCCTCGTATTATGACCACGCCGCGACCGGAAACATCAGGATCGTTAAAACCGATGCCATAGACGGCAGCAGCCTCGCGGGCGCCGTCTTTGAGATCCGTGCCTCGAGTGATATCGTGCGCCCCGACGGTAGCATTGCCGCGCTCGACGGTGAGACTGTCGCTACCATCACGACGGATGAAACTGGAGAAGCACGCGCGGACAACCTCCCGCTGGGACTTGGCACCGCACGCTACGAGGTTGTCGAGACTCAAGCGCCGGCAGGCTTCTTGCTCGATCGGACAACCCATATTGTCGACCTTACTTATGCCGACCAGAAAACACCCGTTGTAGAAGCACGGCTTAACGTATCCGACGATTACACCAAGGTTGATATCTCCAAGGTCGATGCAAGCGGTGAGCAGGAAGTGGAAGGCGCACAACTCACCTTATATGGTCCCGATAAAACCGAAATAGACTCCTGGACCTCATCCGACAAGCCACACCGCGTCGAACATCTTGCACCCGGCACCTACTCGTTGCGCGAAATGATGTCTCCGCGGACCTATGACCTTGCCGAGGAAATAACGTTTGAAATAAAGGATACGGGAGAAGTCCAATCCGTCGCGATGAAGGATGCGCCCATCGAGATCAAGGGACAGGTCGACAAGCGTCAGGAACTTGTCCAACCTATCGAAAAGGGCCTGTTGGCTAACGGCGATGGTAAAAATCGCGCCGCGACGCAAACTAATACGGATGGACTTTTCTCCTATACCATCGACGCTCGAAACGATTCCGCTACTTGGGTTGATGAGTTTACGATTACCGATGATCTTGAGTGCGCCAAAGACGGCACGGCGAGATTCATCTCAATCGAAACCCCCGTCGCCATCGGCGACCTCAACGGTCTGTGCAACGTGTGGTATCGCACGACGCCGTTGGACTCGACAGACGTCGATGAGCCGGCGAACGCGACACTTGACGATGGACACGAAAATCCTTGGCTTGAGTCCGACGAAGTAAAAGAGGGCCTTGGTGAGGACTGCCGCCTCGTCGATTACGACGGCTGGCGCCTCTGGAAGGCGGATGTCTCGACCACGGAATCCACCACACTCGAGGTGGAAGAGCTCGACCTTGCATCCAATACCGTCGTAACAGGCATTCGAATTGAATACGGTGCGGTAGCCGCCGACTTTACGACTCGAAGCGATGCGGATTCTTGGACCCGCGATGATCTCAAAGATGAGCACGACGACCTTGACGATGCCAAAGCAATCCTTGGCACAGACGCTCGGGGCGCAGTCGTACACATGCAGGCAACGTCGGCTTATACGCCCCAAACCGCACTCACCAACAGCGCGCGCGTCGATCTTTGCCGCAACGGTGGCGGCGATAAACTTGAGTCACATGACGAGGACAGCGTCATTCAACGCTGTACCCTACCGCAGGACCTACCGGCAACAGGATCAGTTCCCATCGCCGCTTGCATCACCGCGCTCCTGACCTCGGGTGCCGCAGCCCTATGGTTCGCTCGCCTTAGGTCGATCCCAAAGAAGCGCTAGCGCGATGAAAAAGCGGGCGAGCCAGTCCCCTGGCTCGCCCGCTTTCAATCATGTAAATCGCCGCATCTACTCTGCAGACGAAGATCCACCATCAACGATTGCCTGCTCGGACTCAGGAATCCCATCGGCACCCGTACTCTGTTCTTGCTCCACCTCTTCGCTGATTGCGGAGGCGGGGGTCGAGCCCTTTGCACCCACGATGTAGGCAGCCCCAAATCCTAACGCAATGGCAATCAAGGTCAAAATCACGTAGACAGGCCAATGGCGCTTAATATACGAAAACACGTTGACTCCTTAGAGCTCCGTCTACGAACGGCGGATAACCTCGGTCACGACCTCGGATACCGTAGCAATGTTCGTCGGGTTGACATTGTGGGGCAGGTCGTCCTCGGTACGAGCGCAAGCCAGACGCGTGCCGTCCACGCCGGCGATGGTAAGGGCTCGGCGGCTCGCCTCGAGCGCAGCATAGGCATCGGTCTTGGCATAGGGCATCTCGAGCGCGCCACAATCGACATGGAACGACTTGCAGACCTTGCTGACCAGGTTCATGATGCGGCGATCGCCCTTGAGCAGTTGTTGTTCGCCCTCGACCGTCACCACCGAAAGCCTACCGGCGCCGACGGATTCAAGATTGATAAAGAATACGCCGCGGAGCTTATCACGATGCGAAGCCAAGAAGGCCTTCATGCCAGCGCCATCACAATCCGAGGCGCCCGTTGCCACAAACCAGATATCGTGACCGAGCAGCTCATCATCGCCCATAGAGGCGACAGCCGAGAGCATATCTTCGGAAGAAGCGCCATCGGAAGACGTAGCGCCACCCTTCCAGCCATCGTTATCGTCCTCGAAGTTATCCCACGAACCGATACCGCGACCGGACTTCTTGGCATCGTAATCGTCTTCGACGCCCAGCCAGTCACTCATGCTGTCCTGCTCGTTTTTCTTTTTACGGCCGAACAGACCACCCAGGCCGCGCTTACGAGACTTGGGTGCCGCCGGGGCGGGAGCCGAAATGGTCTCGATCGGCTGTGCGCCCGATGCAACGGGCATAGGAGGCGCAACGGGTGCCGATGTGGGTTCGGGGCCTTGGGCGGTAGCAAAGGGGTCGTTGACCTGTGCGGAGGGATCGGGAAGGTCGAACAGCGACGTGCGAGACGCAACGTTTGCCTGCTTCATAGACGGCAGCGACGGATCGGGGACCGAAGCCAGCGGAGACGAGGAAGGTGCAGGCGACGGTGCCGACGCCGGATCGGGAACATTCATCTGCGGGCGCGGCGATGCCTGGGAGGAAATCTGGGCCATAAGGGAATCGACCGTTTCGTCCTGGGTGGGAGCGACATTGGCAACCGTGGCACCGGAACCACTCGGGGTCGGCATGGTGAAAATCTGCGTGGAATAAGGCCTCGACTCATCCGTCTCGGGAGTCTCGGAAAACGCAGGCACTTCCTCCTGCTCGACCTCGGTCGAATCATCTTGCTCGGCTGCCGCGTATTGCTCTTCGTCAGAGTTGGCCTCGACGGGCTCGTCCTCGGCGGCATCTTGGATTTCGGCAGCATCAACAGGCTCGTCATCGTCTGCCGCGTCGCCCTGCTCATCGGAAACAGGAAGGGGCTCGGCAATCGCGGTGCCCTGTTTTTCAAACGTTATCGTGGAATCGAACTGCGCGGCATCAAACGACATGGTGCTATCGACGTGCTGCTGAGCCTCGAAAGACGTCGTCGCTTCAACAACATCCGCGGACGCCGGTTGCTGGGACTCAAAGGACGTTGTAGCTTCGGCGGCTTCGACGGGCGCGGACTGCATAGCCTCGTTCTGCTCGAACTCTTGCGCCGCGAGCTCACGTGCCGCCTCGGCTGCCTGCTGCTGAGCGATAGCCTCCTGCTCGGCAGCCTCGCGTGCGGCAGCGCGCTTCTCCTCGAAATCGTCGACAAATTTCTTGCCCTTTGCAAACGCACCCTTAAAGAAGTTGGAAGCGCTGGCGCCAATCGACGAGAACGCGGATGCAATGTCGGCATGCGGCGTTGCCGCGGGAATCTCGGCCGAGAAATCAGTATCGCTCTCGTAAGACACGCGCCTCGGCTGTTCAACGTAATCGTCGTCAGACTCGTCCGCAACGTCTTGCGCCGGTGCGGCGGGAGCCAAAATGTCCAGTCCTGCCGCGGGATCGAACGCGGACACCGCCTCGGGATCGGCAACGGCAGCGGTAACCGCGGCAGACTCATCATCCGCAGCGACAACGGGCGCAGGCGCAGCCACGACGGGGGCAGGCTCGGGCTCAAACGTTGGCTCCTCGCCCTCCTCGTAATCGAGCGTGCAGGACTCGGGAAGCATTCCGAGCGCACGGATGGCATCCGAACCAAAGCGGATGTTGCCGGCGGCGTTGCGATAGAGCTTGGGCTCGGGCTCGGCAGACTCCTCCGCCGGCTCGGCAGCGGGAACCTCGTCATTGAACTCTTCGGCTTGGGCAGCCTGATTCTGATCCTCGGGCACGATAGCGCCGATCAGCGTCTCGTCGGCAGACGCACCCTCAAAGCCCTCGATTTGCTCGTCGAAAGCCTCACCCTGTTCGGGCTCGGTCTGAGCGTCGGGAGCAATCGGCTGACCGAATTCGTCCTCGGCGTAGGTAGGCTCTTCATACTCGATGGTGTTGCCGTAGTCGTTTTGCTGCTGGGCCGCGGCATATTCCGCCGCTGCGCGCGCCATTTCCTCGGCACGACGCTTCTGCTCCCCAAAATAGGTATCGAACGGAACATCGTCGGGAAACTCGTTTTCGCCCTGGAAGGGAGCAACGTTGTCCATAACGCCGAGCATAGCGGCGACAGAAGACTTGTTGCACACCGCGCCAGACGTATAGGGAAGAATGTGGCGGTTAGAGATGATGTTTACCGCGTTGGCGAGTGCAACGAGGGAAGCGAGGATCGCGACAATCCACAGCAGAACCTTGAGCGCGCCGGGGAGCGGCAGAATACGCAGGATGGCAACGGCAGCGGGGGCAACCGTGGCAACGGGCAACAGCTTGGCGATGAGCGCACGATACGAAGCATAAGGCTCGCGGGCGAGCAGCTCAGCACGGGGAGAGTCGTAGTGTGCGACAACGACCACCGGGCGGTTACGCGGGGACGCGAGCGGGCCCGAGGCCTTGTGGTAGGCGATGACATTTTGGCTCACGCCCGTCTTGCCCAGGCGCGAAACCACGGGGTGGCCCGTGCGCTCGAGCACGTAAAGAACGGCGCCGACAATGGCCAGCAAGGTGCCGACCAAGCCGATACCGCCGCCGATGCCCATCAGCAGGGCGCCGGCAAACGCAAGAATACCGGTAACGGCAAATGCCAACCTACTGGGCGCCGGGGCATTGAACTCCTGAACCTCGGGGTCAAAGCCGTGGTTGCGGAAAATCTGAGCGATATCTTCGGCAGCCAAGCGCTCTTCTTCGCTGCATGCCGGCGTAATGCCGGTGTTCTGCAGCAGGTGGTTAATATAGTTCTGGGTGTTCG
>CBCSNQ010000043.1:0-16049 GCA_965141565.1 uncultured Collinsella sp.
GGTCTTATGCCGGGAGAGGGTTTTAAGGCGCTTGCCGATCCAACGCGACGGCGCATTTTGGAGTTGCTGCGCGAGGGCAATTGCACGGCGGGGGAGCTTGCCGAGCATTTCGATATCAGTAAGCCGTCGCTGAGCCATCACTTGGCGACGCTCAAAAACGCCGGGTTGGTGACCGACGAGCGCCATGGCCAAAACATCGTATACAGCTTAAACACCACCGTCATGCAGGATTTAATTGGCTGGTTTATGGGCTTTACAAACACTGAAGGTGATAAGGATGAATAACGAAAACAAGGGCATTCACCCCACGGGGGTATCGTCGCGCGTGTGGATTGCGCTGGTCGCTCTGTGCGTCGCCAATGTCGTAGCGCACCTCATGGTGATGCCGAGCTTGCCTGCGCAGATTCCCACGCACTGGGGCGCGAACGGCGCCGTCGACGGTTGGGGTCCTAGCTGGATGGCCTCCGCGCTCGGCGTGCTGCCTCTGGCGCTTCTCGCAATGTTCCGCATGGTGCCGCTCATCGACCCCAAAGGTGAGGCATATCGAACCTCGGGCAAGTTCTACCAGGGCTTCGTAATCGCCTTCACCTTGTTCATGTGCGCCATAAGCTGGCTGGGAGAGCTTACGGTCTGGGGCGTGGTGCCGTCGGTCGGTTCGGTTAACGTGCTGATTTCCGGTGTTGTCGGTTTGCTATTCATCGGCGTAGGCAACTACTTGCCGCGTGTGAAGCAGAACTATACGCTCGGTATCAAGACACCTTGGGCGCTTGCCGATCCCGAGAACTGGCGCCGTACTCAGCGTTTTGGCGGCGCCTGCTTTATGGTGCTGGGTATTGGCCTGATTGTGACGGGCGTGGCAGGCAGCGTGCTTTCGAGTGAAGTCGTCGCCGCGGTGATTGCGGTTCTGGCGTTTGGTTCGGTTGGAGCCGTCTACGTCTACTCGTATCTGTTGTGGCGCAAATCGCAGCGAGCCGCTCGTTAAGGTTGCGGAAAACTAGCGTACGCAGTTCATAGTATGTTCCGGGGGACTTTTCCCAGGTAGTATTAGGGGGTGTGGGCAACCATGCCCCTTTTTCGTTACGTTTCAGAGCTGGTTCCCTCATTTCGTTTCCACTAAAGCGAATCAAGAATAGGGAAACAGCAGGTAGAAAGGATAGAACAGACATATGGCGGAGTTTATCTACCAGATGTATCAGGCTCGCAAGGCCCATGGCGACAAGGTAATCCTTGACGACGTGACCCTGAGCTTCTACCCCGGTGCCAAGATCGGCGTCGTGGGTCCCAACGGCATGGGTAAGTCGACCCTGCTCAAGATTATGGCCGGCATCGAGGAGGTCTCCAACGGCGATGCCAGGCTCACCCCCGGCTACACTGTGGGTATCCTGCAGCAGGAGCCGCCGCTCGACGACGACAAGACCGTCATCGAGAACGTGCGCATGGCGTTTGGCGAAATGATCGCCAAGGTCGATCGCTTCAATAAGATCGGCGAGGAGATGTGCGACCCGGATTGCGACATGGACGCCCTCATGGCCGAGATGGGCAAGCTCCAGGACGAGATCGACGCCGCCGACGGCTGGGATATCGATTCCAAGCTCGGCCAGGCCATGGACGCCCTGCAGCTGCCCGATTCCGACATACCGGTCAACGTACTTTCCGGCGGCGAGCGCCGTCGCGTGGCCCTGTGCAAGCTGCTGCTCGAGGCTCCCGACCTGCTGCTGCTCGACGAGCCCACGAACCACCTGGACGCCGAATCGATCCTGTGGCTCGAGCACTTCCTGCACAACTACCAGGGCGCGGTGCTTGCCGTCACGCACGATCGCTACTTCCTGGATAACGTTGCCGAGTGGATCTGCGAGGTCGACCGCGGTCACCTTTATCCCTACAAGGGCAACTACTCCACGTATCTGGAGACCAAGGCCGCCCGTATCGAGGCGCAGGGCAACCGCGACGCCAAGCTCGCCAAGCGCATGGAGGCCGAGCTCGAGTGGGTACGCAGCTCGCCCAAGGCTCGCCAGGCCAAGAACAAGGCCCGTCTGGCTCGTTACGAGGAGATGGAGGCCGAGGCCCGCGCAAGCCAGAAGCTCGACTGGACCGACATCCGCATCCCCGTGGGCCCGCGTCTGGGCAACAAGGTGCTCGAGGCTCATCACCTGCACAAGGAGTTCGATGGCCGTGTGCTCATCGACGACCTATCGTTCACCCTGCCGCGCAACGGTATCGTGGGTGTCATCGGCCCCAACGGTGTGGGCAAGACCACGCTGTTCAAGACCATCGTGGGCCTGGAGCCGCTGACTTCGGGCGAGCTCGAGGTGGGCGAGACCGTCAAGATCTCCTATGTCGATCAGAACCGTTCCGGCATCGACCCCGATAAGAACCTGTGGGAGGTCGTCTCGGATGGCCTGGACCACATGATGGTCGGTGAGACCGAGGTTCCGAGCCGTGCTTATGTGGCGAGCTTTGGCTTTAAAGGCCAGGACCAGCAGAAGCGCGCCGGCATACTCTCCGGTGGCGAGCGCAACCGTCTGAACTTGGCGCTTACGCTCAAGCAGGGCGGCAACCTGCTGCTCCTCGACGAGCCCACGAATGACCTCGACGTCGAGACGTTGTCCTCGCTCGAAGCGGCGCTGCTCGAGTTCCCGGGCTGCTCGGTGGTCATTAGCCACGACCGTATGTTCCTGGACCGCGTCGCCACGCACATTCTGGCGTGGGAGGGCACCGACGAGAATCCGGGCAACTGGTATTGGTTTGAGGGCAACTTCGAGGCCTATCAGGCCAACCGCATCGAGCGCCTGGGCGAGGACGCAGCCCAGCCGCATCGTATTCACCGCAAGCTCACGCGCGATTAGTCGAGCTCAGGTGACCTAACGAGAAAGGGACGATAACCTTGGGGTTATCGTCCCTTTTTGTTACTTGGTAGAAGGCTCGACTTTATCGATGGCCCAGGTGGATCCGAGGCCACCGGTGGTGTTGCGGCGGATGCGCACGGTGACTTCGTGGCGCTCGCCGGCCTGCGTGTAACGCAGGGGGAAGTTTGCGCGGTTTCGTGCGGCCTCGATGGTACCGCGCTCGCGGGCGATCCAGTAGTACTCGCCGATGATGCCGAGGGTATCGGCGCCGTAGGGGAGATAGGTCGACAGCTGGTGTAGCAACGGACCGGGGCAGAAGACCTCGGTTGCGAAATCGACGGGGAAGTCCTCGGGGATGGCGGGCGCTGCAGGTGCGGGGGTTGGGGCCGCTGCGGGTGCCGGAGCCGGTGCCGGTGCGGGAATTTGGTCGCAAGCAGAGGTGGGCACGGATTCGATGACGGGTGCGGGCTCCGGCGTCGCTTCCGGCTTGATTGTGGAATCTGCGGGTTTCACGGTGACGGGCGCGTCTGCAGCTGCAGTTTCAATCTCAACCTGCGTTGCGTTCTCGTTCTCGATGCTCGGCTTTGTCTCGACCGGCGTGGAAGCCATGGTGGTGATGCCGGCGTTGGCGTTCTCGGGGTCATAGACGACCGTGAGCGAGATGGCGGGCTGCGGCGTCTCGGGCTCCGGCGCCGACTCGGTAACGCCTTGATCGGCGGGCTCGTCGGACTGATCGTCCTCGGCCTCGTTGTCAAAGACATCGCTGTTTTGGAACGCAGGCGTCTCGGGTTGGTCAGCGGCTTCTTCGGTTGTCGACTTGGGAGCCTCGTTGAGCTCCGCAGTGGTTTCCTGCTCGGATATGACTTCGGAATCGGTCGTGGCAGCGATTTCGGTTTCGGCTTCTGCCGTTACCTCAATAGCGACTTCGATCTCTGCCTCGGGCTCGGGCTCCGGCACGGCTTCAACCATGGTTTCTGGCTTGGGACGCTTAACGTGCTTAGGACGCACGGCCTTGAGGTCCTTCTCGCCGCGCTTTTTCTTTTTGTAGGACTGCTTGGCTCCCTTGGCTGCCTTGGGCTTGTCCTCGCCCTTGGCAAGGGCGGCATCCCAAGCCTCGTTGGCGATGACGGTGGCATACAGACGGCCGCCCTTAAAGACGGTCAGCTTAATGCAGTCGTCGAGCTCCTCGAGCAGCTCACGCGTGGACTCAAAGCCCAGGTCATAAGCGGTCATGTCGCCGGCGGCGAGCGCCTCCTCGACCTGTGTCATAAACGTTTGCTTGCCGCATCCAATCGCATCGCGCAGCAGGCGATACAGATAGATGTGGTTGCCCAGCGAAAGCGTGGGCCTAACTATTGTCTTGCTCATGGCAAATCTCCTCTTTACACATGTAAAGCATCTTACCATCGCATGGCGTTCGCCATGGCGGCGCCTAAGGCAAACGGGCGCGAACCGCTTTCGATTCGCGCCCGTTGTACAGGTCGGTTATCTATGAGAGGCAAATGTGCTTAGTTGCCCGATGCCGTGCCTTGGCTCGAGCTGTCGGATGCCGTGCCGGACGCGGTTCCGCTCGAGCTGTTGGTGTTGCTACTGTCTGCTGCACTCGTTCCCGACGTGGTGTCGCTCGTCTGGCCTCCCGTGTTCGGTTGTGAACCGTCAGTTGTTTGGCTTGAGTCGGTCGTGCTGGACGGCGTGCCACTGTTGGCCGTAGAGGAATCGGTGCCCTGCGATTGGTTTTGGGTGTTCGAGGACGAATCGGTAGAGGTAGAACTGTCTTGCGTGCCGTCCGCTTGTGCCTGCTGATCTTGCGACTGGGTGTTGCCATTTGCATCGCTCTCGGTCGTGCGCGACGAAAGGATTGGCTCGGGGCGCTCGCCCAGACCCTCACCGGCGGTGGTGATAAGGATGGCGCCGGCGCAGGCGATGACCGCGACGATGGCGATGGCGATCGAGAAGATGATGACCTTCTTTTGCGTCTGGCTGCGCTCTGCCGCCGCCTTGGCACGCAAGCTGTTGGGGGCAACGCGCGCCGTGGTCGCGCGCCCAGTAACCTGGCGCATCTCCTGCGTAGTCGCGGCGCCGCCCAGGTGCTCCTCGGCATCGGGCTCAACGGGCTCGTAGGCGCCGGCAGGGTAGTCGACAGCGGCATGCGTGCCCTTGATTGCTTCGGCGCTGGCAGAGATAAAGTGGCGGTAGACCTGCGAGGACACAACGGTGATGACCGAGCTCACGGCGGCACCAATTACTGAACCAGCGATACCAATCTTGGAGGCAAGCGCGACGCTCGTGGCAGCAGCTGCGGCGCCGGCGATGATCTGGGGAATGGAAATGTCATCGAACAGGCCCTTTTTGGGCGCGATGGCCATGGTCTGTCCGATGGAATGGTTCTCGTGCACGCCGTTGTTGAGCGATGCCGGCGTCATGACGCGCGTGCGCGGCGCGTCGGTGTACTTGGTTGTCATACGGGGTCCTCCCGGTGTAAATCTGCTTCGTTTCATGTAGCCATCAGGGTACCCACCAGATGTGAATCGTACGTGACATTTAACAGATACCATCAACTCATCAATTGCTCACCAAGTTGGTGGGATGCGGTTACACCCGGCGGTTGAACTACAATAGGACTTGCTAATTGTTGTGAATGGCGTCTACGCACGGGAGCATTCTTATGAATCTTCACCTTTCTCAGTCTGATGGCTTTTTGCGTGTGGCGGCGGCCTCGCCGCGGATTCGCGTGGCCGATGTCGAGGGCAATGCCGAGGTTGCGCTGGCGGCTGTTCGCGAGGCTACCGAGCGCGGCGTTCGCGCGCTGGTGCTGCCCGAGCTTAACCTGACCGGCTATACCGCGGCCGACCTGTTCCATAACCGCACGCTGCTGCATGCCTGCGAAGCAGCGCTGGTGCACATACTCGATGAAACCCGTGAGCTGCCGATCGTCTTTACCGTTGGCTTGCCCGTTGCGGTGGCTGAAAACATCTACAACTGCGCGGCCGTGTGCTGCGCGGGCGAGCTTTTGGGCCTCACGGCCAAGAAGTATCTGCCCAACTATGGCGAGTTCTATGAGCGTCGCTGGTTTGCTCCGGCGCCTGCGGATCCCGTGTGGGTTGAATTTGCCGGTCAGGGTCCGGTTCCGCTGGGCTCGGGGCTTATCTACCGTTGCTGTGATGAGGGTGCCGAGGATATGGTGCTGGGCGTTGAGGTCTGTGAGGACCTGTGGGTGCCGGCGCCGCCTTCGACCGAGATGGCGCTTGCCGGTGCGACGGTGATTCTCAACCCGTCGGCTTCGGACGAAATCATCGGTAAGGCAGACTATCGCCGCAGCCTCATCTCTAACCAGAGCGCACGCCTGTACTGCGCCTATGCCTATGCGGACGCGAGCGAGGGCGAGTCCACGACCGACATGGTCTTTGCAGGCGAGAACCTCGTCTACGAAAACGGTTCGAAGCTCGCCGCGACCAAACTGCTTACCTGCGATATGGCCGTCGCCGATGTCGATCTTGACCGTCTGGTTGCCGAGCGCCGTCGCTCGACGACGTGGACGCGCGCGGACGATGCGCCGGAGGCCACGACCGTTGAGTTTTCGTTTGAGGGCGTGCTGGCCGAAGAACCTGTCCTGCGCGATGCCTGCGATATCGACCGCGTTTTCCCGCGCGCGCCCTTTGTGCCGGCCGACCACGGCGACTTGGCCGAGCGCTGCGAGACGATCCTCAATCTACAGACCGGGGGCCTCAAGACCCGCCTTGCCCATACGGGCACCAAGGCGGCCGTCATCGGCCTTTCGGGCGGTCTCGATTCCACGCTGGCGCTACTTGTGACCGTGCGTGCGTTCGACGCCTTGGGGCTGCCGCGCACCGGTATCACGGCCGTGTCCATGCCCGGCTTTGGTACGACGCACCGCACTAAGTCCAATGCCGAGTCGCTTGCCCGCGACCTGGGCGTGAGCTTCCGCGAGGTTTCGATCCACGCGGCTGTGGAGCAGCACTTTAAGGATATCGAGCATGATCCGACCGTGCAGGACGTGACCTACGAGAACAGCCAGGCGCGCGAGCGTACGCAGATTCTGATGGATTTGGCCAACCAGGCTGGCGGTTTTGTCATTGGCACGGGCGACCTGTCGGAGCTGGCGCTCGGCTGGGCTACCTATACCGGCGACCACATGAGCATGTACGCCGTCAACGCGAGCGTGCCCAAGACGCTTGTGCGCCATCTGGTGCGCTATGCCGCCGATGTCTTTGGCGGGCGCATTGCCGAGGTCTTGCTCGATATCCTCGATACGCCGGTGTCCCCCGAGCTTCTGCCGCCCACGGGCGACGGCGAGATTGCACAGAAGACCGAGGATTTGGTGGGCCCGTACGAGCTGCACGACTACTTCCTCTACTATCTGCTGCGTTTTGGCTTTGAGCCGGGCAAGATCTACCGCATGGCGCTCAAGAGCTTCGAGGGCGTCTACGACGCTGAGACCGTCCACACGTGGCTACGTACGTTCTACCGTCGCTTCTTTGCCCAGCAGTTTAAGCGCAGCTGCCTGCCCGATGGTCCCAAGGTGGGCTCGGTGACGCTCAGCCCGCGCGGCGATTGGCGTATGCCGAGTGACGCTAGCTCGCGTCTGTGGCTTGCGCAGATCGACGCGCTCAATCCAGTTGACTAAGGTTGGCTAAATTGAACCAATACGGGGGTTGCAAGCGTTACACTTTTGCAATCTGATGGCCCGTATCGCGCGGCGCTCTTGTCGGAGCGCCGCGTTTTTTATATCGAAAGGTGGCACCATGCAGGCATCGCAGCGTCTCGACCGCTTTGGCGCGGAGGTCTTCGCCTCGCTCAACAACAAGCTTCTCGCGCTGAAGGCTCAGGGCAAGACCATTTACAACATGAGCGTGGGCACGCCCGACTTTAAGCCGTATGACCATGTGGTCGAGGCGCTCACGCAGGCAGCCCAAGATCCCGAGATGTGGAAGTATGCCCTGCGCGACCTGCCCGAACTCAAGCAGGCCGTGTGCGATTACTATGAGCGTCGCTTTGGCGTTTCGGGCATTACGCCGTCTATGGTGCAGTCGTGCAACGGCACGCAGGAGGGCGTGGGCCATTTGGGCCTGGCCCTGCTCGATCCGGGTGACACCATTCTGGTTCCCGATCCGTGCTACCCGGTCTTTGAGGCGGGTGCCAAGATTGCCGATGCCAAGCTCGAATACTATCCGCTGGTTGCCGAGCATAATTACCTGCCCTATGTGGCGGGTATCGATCCCGAGGTGGCCGATCGTGCCAAGTATATGATCGTGTCGCTGCCCGCGAACCCGGTCGGCTCGGTGGGCACGCCCGAGGTCTACGAGGAGATTATCGCCTTTGCCCGCGAGCATGATCTGTTGATCGTTCATGACAACGCGTACTCCGACATCGTGTTTGACGGCGAGCCCGGCGGCAGCTTCTTGCAGTATCCCGGTGCGCTTGAGGTGGGCGTGGAGTTCTTCTCGCTCTCTAAGTCGTTTAACGTCACCGGTGCCCGCATCGGCTTTTTGGTCGGTCGCGAGGATGTGGTCTCGGCCTTTGCCAAGCTGCGCGGCCAGATCGACTTCGGTATGTTCTTCCCGATCCAGAAGGCTGCCATCGCCTGCCTGAACGGTCCGCGCGATGAGGTCGAGGCGCAGCGTCTGAAGTACCAGGAGCGCCGCGATGCCCTGTGCGACGGTCTTGAGGGCCTGGGCTGGGAGCGTCCCAATGCGCATGGCTCTATGTTTGTGTGGGCCAAGCTTCCCGGTGGTCGCACCGATTCTATGGCGTTTTGCGAGGAGCTTATGGAGAAGGCCGGCGTTGTGGTAACGCCGGGCGCGAGCTTTGGCCCTTCGGGCGAGGGGCACGTGCGTATGGCACTGGTCTTACCGCCCGACCAGATCGCTTTGGCTGTCGAGGCCATTCGCGAGGCGGGCCTGTATTAGAGACCTATTTCGACACGTCAATAGCTCGAAACCGATTTCGTGCAGTTATTTTACGAATTCTGCAAACAATTTCGGTAAACGGTCGATTTTTGGCTGCGAATAGGAGCATAATCAAAGTCCCGATTGGATGTATTGGGATTACGGCAAGCCGCTCGGGTCGTTCCCGGGCGGCTTGTTTGTGGAGAGAGATGGGAGTTTCTAATGGTTAACGAGAAGAAGGTCGCTATTGTCGGCTGCGGTTTCGTCGGTTCGTCTTCGGCGTTCGCTCTGATGCAGAGTGGTCTGTTCTCCGAGATGGTCCTCATCGACGTGGACAAGAACCGTGCCGAGGGTGAGGCCCTGGATATCGCGCACGGCATGACGTTTGCCGAGCCGATGAAGATCTACGCCGGCGATTATTCCGATGTCGCCGACGCCGCCATGATCGTCGTCACCGCTGGCGCTGCCCAGAAGCCCGGTGAGACCCGCCTGGACCTGGTCAACAAGAACGTCAGCATCTTTAAGTCCATTATCCCCGAGATTAAGAAGTCCGGCTTCGACGGCATTCTGCTAATCGTCTCCAACCCGGTCGATGTCCTGACCTACGCCGCCATCAAGATGTCCGGCCTGCCCGAGGGCCACGTCATCGGTTCCGGTACCGTGCTCGACACCGGCCGCCTGCAGCAGATGCTTGGTGCCCACGTCGAGGTTGACCCGCGCGATGTCCAGGCCTATGTCATGGGCGAGCACGGCGACTCCGAGTTTGTCGCTTGGTCCAGCGCTCAGGTTGCCGGCGTTCCGCTGAACACTTTCTGTGAGCTTCACGGCCACTTGGAGCATGAGGCTGCCGAGAAGCGCATCGCCGAGGACGTCAAGAACTCCGCCTACACCATCATCGAGAAGAAGCACGCCACCTACTATGGCGTCGCCATGGCCGTCAAGCGCATCTGCACCGCCGTCATGCGCGATGAGCAGACCGTTCTGCCTGTCTCTTCGCTCATGGTGGGCGAGTATGGCCTGTCCGATCTTGCCATCTCCATGCCGACCGTCGTTGGCCGCGACGGCGTTGTCTGCCGCGTCCCCGTGCCGCTGAACGACGACGAGCAGCATGAGCTCACCGTCTCCGCCAAGGCCCTCAAGGACATCATCGACAGCGTCGATTTCTCCTGCTAAATCAAGCTCGCTAGAGCGAAAAGCTACAATGAAGGCGTCCGGGCCCACACGGTCCGGGCGCCTTTTTGGTGCAAAGTAACCTGACCCCAATGCACCATCCCAATGCACCATAGTTGATGGAAGGGCCATGTCGGATTCGCCTAATTTTTTGACCTATGCCCAGACGGCGTTTGATCCGTTTGAGGAGCGGCCGTTCTGCGCGGTGGATAGCCTCGTCTTTGCGTGGTTGTCCTATTTGCGTTTGCCGGGTGATATGGCGGAGCTGACGAACTGGCAGGGCCTAGACGTACGCGAGCTGCTGCGTGCCGAGTGCTACCGGGACATGATTGACGACTTGTGGGACCCGGAGGGGAGCAGGGCCTTGTTGGAGGCCGTGGCAGCAAGTCCTCGCTACCGTGGCGTGCACGTTTGCGGCTATCGTGCTGTGAGCGATATGGTGGCGACGGAGCAGTTTGCAGCCATGGCGTTCCGGTTTCCGGCGGGGTTTAGTTATCTTTCCTTCCGGGGGACCGATAGTACGATTGTGGGCTGGAAAGAAGACTTTAACATGGCGTTCCGGTGTCCTGTGCCGGCCCAGGAATCCGCGGCACGTTATGTGGACGAGGCGGCGGATGCGATTGGCGGGCCGCTTTTGTGCGGGGGTCATTCCAAGGGTGGAAACCTTGCGGTGTACGGTGCAGCGATGTGCTCCGATGTTGCCCGTGAACGAATCGAACGGGCGTATTCCCATGATGGCCCGGGCTTCGTCGAGGAGTTTCTGAACGGCGACGCCTTTGCCGATCTTTCCGGTCGAATCGACAAGACGCTACCTCGGTCGTCGATCTTTGGCATGATGTTCGAGACACAGGAGGACTATGCCATCGTTGAGAGCACCGAGTTCAGCCTGCTGCAGCACAATCCCTTTAGCTGGGTGGTTGATGGTCACGACTTCGTGTACTGTGAGCGCCTGTCTGCCGGTGCTCGATACGTTGATGGTTCCATTCGTGAGATGCTGCTTGCAGTGTCGCCTAGCGAACGCGAGCGTTTTGTAGATGCGTTGTTCTCCGTGTTTGAGGCTACGGGTGCTGAGCGGTTTGCGGATATCGCTGGGAATCTGCGCGAGAGCCTGCCCGTGATGCTCCAGGCTGCGCAAGGCTTTGACGAGGATACACGACGCTTTGTCTCGCAGACCATCGTTGCGATTCTTAAGTGTGCGCTGCTGCCCAAACGACCCCAGATCGACGTGCCCGCTGCCGGCAAGAGTTTGGCAGAACAGCTCGAGGCTTGGCAGTCCGAGCTCCTGCGCTAACCATTGGTGCAAGCAACCTGTCCCCGATGCACCAATCTTCGAAGCGCCTGGGGCGGGCTCGACCGCTATACTGATTCGTGCCGAAATCGATCTAGAACGGAATGCCGTATATGAAAATCAATCACGCGATTCTGCATATCCTGGACTTTGACTCTGCCGTCAACGTCATGAGCCAGCGCGAGTTGGATATCGAAAGCCGTACTGTCCGCAACTTCGTGACCACACATCTGCGTCGCGCGCGCACTTCGGCCGATAACAAGCGTGCCACGTTTGCCGAGAACTCCGCATTCGGCGGCGAGCTCAAGAGCTATTTCTTTGGTGAGCGTGAGTTCGTGGACCTGTCGCAGCAGATTGCGGAGTTCATCTCTTCCGAACTCACCAAGGCCGAGAAAGCTGAGTCCACCGACGTGCTCGTGGCTGATTTTGACGACGATGAGGATGCCCGCTGGTTTGCCATGATGCTGCTGGGCTCCAAGCAGGCCTTTATGCACGAAGTGGGCCGCGAGGAAGGGGAGGTGCGCAACGACATCTCGCGCCACTACGCCATTCTGCCGAACCCCTCGCAAAAGGTGCCGAGCTATGCCATCGTGCGCGCGAGCACCATGGAGATCGGCTATGTGGACAAGAAACGCAAGATCGCCGGCGAGGACCGTATGCTTATCCCCGATGGCCTGCTGCAGTGCGACACGGGCGTATCGGGCAAGGAGGTCATCGACACCGTGACGCGTGTGGTCGAGGAAGTCGCCGGGGAGCACGGTGCCAACACGGCCGTGGCGCTCGCAAAGGTTAAGGCCGCTGTGGCCGAGAAGGTCGAGGATGACGAGGAGCTGCCGCCTTGGGATATCGTCGACGAGGTCTTTGAGGACGAGCCGGTCATCAAGGAGAGCGTGCGCGCGGCACTGACCGAGGAGAAGGTGCCTGAGCGTGTGCCCGTGGAGCGCAAGCAGGTCGAGCGCGCGGCCGTGCGCAATCACAAGATCCGTACCGACACGGGTATCGAGATCAGCTTCCCGGCCGAGATGGGTTCGAACTCCGAGTACATTGAGTTCGTCAACGAGCCCAACGGCCTCATTTCCATCGAGCTCAAAAACATCGGGTCAATTGAGAATCGATAAACTGAGCTTGGACGCTGCAAAAAATAAAGGCCGAAGCCTCGGATGAGGGCTTCGGCCTTTTTGTTTGGGGATGAATTATCCCGCAGGTTGAGCATACGTCAGCGAAAACGCGGTTTGTCAAAACCGCGTAACTATTAAAGTTGACGTAAGCCCTCTTCCAGGCCGGTCTTGCTGTTGGTCTTCTCGTCGCGCATCTTGATGACGCGGGCGGGGACACCGGCCACGACGGCGCCGGCGGGGACATCCTCGACGCACACGGCGCCGGCGGCAACTACAGCACCCTTGCCCACGTGCACGCCCTCCAGGACCACAGCATTGGCGCCGATCATGACATCGTCCTCGATGATGACGGGCGTGGCGCTTGCGGGCTCCACGACGCCCGCCAACACGGTGCCGGCGCCGATGTGGCAGTTCTTGCCCACGGTGGCGCGACCGCCCAGCACGGCGCCCATATCGATCATGGAACCCTCGCCGATAACGGAGCCGATGTTGATGATGGCGCCCATCATGATGACGGCACGGTCGCCGATCTCGACGCGGTCGCGGATGATCGCGCCCGGCTCGATGCGGGCGTTGATGCCCTTAAGGTCGAGCATGGGCACGGCGGAGTTGCGGCAATCGTTCTCCACGTCGTAGTAATCGATGGAATCGGCGTTGGCGTCCAGGATGGCCTTAAGCTCATCCCAGTCGCCAAAGACGGTCTTGCCGCGACGGCCGCCGTAGACATGTGCGTCGCCCCAGGCAACCTTCATGCCGGGCTTCTCGCGCACGTACAGCTTGACAGGCGTCTTTTTGGGCGCGGTGGCGATGTAGTTGATAATCTCCTGTGCATCCATCTCGGCTGCGTTGCTCATTTGCTATCTCTCCTTTGGGCGGATTCGGTTGATACCTGGTTAGGCAAACATGACCTGGTTGAACGTATAGAAGCCGGGTTCGCGGGCGACGAGCTTCTGGGCGGCGGCCAGGGCGCCGTTGACGAAGATCTGGCGGCTCGTGGCACGGTGCGTGAGCGTGATCTCCTCGTCTTGGCCAAAGAAGCTCACCTCGTGCACGCCGGCGACGGTGCCGCCGCGCAGCGAGTGCATACCGATTTCCTTGGGGTCGCGCGCGCCGCACATGCCCTCGCGTCCGTAGACGGGGTGGTAGCCTGCCTCGGGTTCGGCCTCGACTACGGCGTCGAGCAACAGCTTGGCGGTGCCGCTGGGGGCGTCGACCTTTTGGTTGTGGTGAGTCTCGACAATCTCGCAGTCAAAGCCGGGCAGCTCACGCGTGGCCTGGGCCACTAGATGACGCAGGGCTGCGATGCCGATGGAGTAATTGCCCGAGTGCATAACGCGGGTGTTCTGGCCCAGCTCACGCAGACGGTCCATCTGCTCGGGCGTATAGCCCGTGGTGCCCGAGACCAACGCGGCGCCCGTGCGCTCGACATAGGCGACGACGGCATCGAAGGTCACGACGTTCGAGAAGTCGATGATAACGTCGGCCGCCGGGGCGCTCTCGAGCTCGGACAGATCAAAACCGATCTGGGCGACGATATCAAAAACGGGCTGCCCGCCGGCGTCGACAACGCCCTCGGCGGTGGTGCGGATGAGCGAGCCCATGCGGCCCGTTCCCATAATGACGGTCTTAATCAAGCAGACCAGCTCCCTTCAGAGCATCGGTAAGTGCGGCTCGCGTGTCATCTGCCATGGGGCACAGCGGCATACGGTAGTTTGCCTCAATCATGCCCATCTGGGCGAGCGCTTCCTTGACGGGGATGGGGTTGACCTCGCTAAAGAGGGCATTGATGAGCGGCTGGCCGGCAATCTGGATATCGCGGGCGCGTGCCACGTCACCGTCCAGATAGGCGCGGCACATGTCGTGCACGAGCTGCGGCTGAACGTCTGCCCACACGCTGATGGCGCCCGAGGCGCCCAGGCTCATGAGCGGTACGGTAAGCGCGTCCTCGCCCGAGTACATGCGGAAGTCGTCTGACAGCAGGTGGGCGATCTTGGCCGCGTAGGCGACGTTGCCCGAGGCCTCCTTAATACCCATGATGTTGGGGTGCGCGGCCAGGCGTTCTACGTTGCGCTCGCTGATGCCGCAGCCACAGCGGCCGGGGATGTTGTACAGGATGCAGGGGATGTCCACGGCATCGGCGACGGTCTTAAAGTGCTGATAGATACCCTCTTCGTTGGACTTGTTGTAGTAGGGGGTAATGAGCAGCAGGCCGTCGGCTCCCAAGCCCTGGTAAGTAAGCGACTTGGTGAGCATGGTCTGCGTGGAGTTGGAGCCCGAGCCGGCAATGACGGGGACGCGTCCTGCAACATTCTTGACCACGGCGGCGACGACGGAGTTATCCTCGTCGTCGGTCATCGTGGCGCTCTCGCCGGTGGTGCCCAGGGTGAGGATGGCGTCGGTGCCGTTTTGCAGGTGGAAATCGATAAGGCGCTCGAGTGCGTCAAAGTCGACACTGCCATCCTTTTTAAACGGCGTGACGAGGGCGACGATTGAGCCCTCGAGATTGCGGATGTCCATGTTCTTCTCCTTCGCGTCCGCGATCTGGATGCGTTTGTTCCATTGGGCGGCGACTGTCAGGCGCTCGTCTTGGGCGCGACGGCGGGCACTTCCGGCGCGCGACTTGGCCAGCAGCTCTCGGCCGCTCGGCAGCACGTCGAGCGTGGCAAAGTAATCGCCCGGGCGCTCGGCGCGGCGGATGAGGTCGGCCGAGCCATCGGGGCGCAACAGGACCTCGGCGGAGCGCAGGCGTCCATTGTAGTTGTAGCCCATGGAGTAGCCATGCGCGCCGGTATCGTGGATCACAAGCAGGTCGCCCATGTCGATATGCGGCAGCTCGCGGTCGATGGCGAACTTGTCGTTGTTCTCGCACAGATTGCCCGTGATGTCGTAGGTGTCCGTGACGGGCGCTGTGGTCTTGTCGTCGCCACCCGGCTGGCCCATCACCGTAATGTGGTGGTAAGCGCCATACATGGCAGGACGAATCAGATCGACGGCGCTTGCGTCCACGCCGATATAGTCCTTGTAGATCTGCTTCTCGTGGATGGCCTTGGTGACCAGGCATCCGTAGGGGCCCATCATAAAGCGACCCATCTCGGTGCAGATCGCCACATCGCCCATGCCGGCAGGAACCAGGATCTCGTCGTATGCCGCGTGTACTCCCTCGCCGATGACGCGAATGTCGTTGGCCTGCTGCTCGGGCAGGTAGGGGATGCCGACGCCGCCGGACAGATTGATGAAGGCGACGTGTGCGCCGGTCTCGCGCTCCAGGCGTACGGCAAGCTCAAAGAGGATGCGCGCGAGCTTGGGGTAGTAGTCGTTGGTGACAGTGTTGCTGGCAAGGAATGCGTGGATGCCAAAGTCCTCGGCGCCCTTGGCCTTGAGCATGCGGAAGGCCTCGAAGAGCTGCTCGGTAGTCATGCCATATTTGGAGTCGCCCGGGTTGTCCATGATGCCGTTGGAGAGCTGGAACAGGCCGCCTGGATTAAAGCGGCAGCTGACCGTCTTGGGGATGGGCCCCGCAACACGCTCAAAGAACTCAATGTGGCTGATGTCGTCAAAGTTGACGATGGCACCCAGCTTGTCGGCGAGCTCAAAGTCGGCAGCCGGCGTGTCGTTGGACGAGAACATGATGTCGTGTCCCGTGATACCCAGCGATCGGGCGATCATGAGCTCGGTATAGCTCGAGCAATCGCAGCCGCAGCCGTATTCGTTGAGGATGGAG
>CBCSNQ010000044.1:0-15757 GCA_965141565.1 uncultured Collinsella sp.
TGGTGCCGTCAGTACCGCGAGAGCGGTGAGTCCGCACTGGTCGATAAGCCGCGCGGCCGCAAGCCGCGCGTTAAAAAGGCGGAATAGCAAACGGGATGGTGCGCCCACAGGGGCGCATTTTTCTTGCCGCCTCTCTACTCCAATGCGGACAGACTCCTTGCCCCGTACGCCTAAAACTCCCCAGTTGACCGAAAACCTGCCGCCGCTACTCCTCAATTGAGCTATAACGTTAAACAATTGCAGCGTTTTTGCATGGGGGAGTGATGGTATGACGCTACTGTATTTCCTTACCCTGTTTCCGCTGGTACCGGCGCTGGGCATGCTGCTCGCGCGCGGTGACCGCGCCCGCGATGCGGCGGGGCTCATAGGCTCCGGCATTATTATGGCGGTGACAGTTGTAGTCGCCGTCATGTTTTTTGGCACGGGTCCGCAGAGCTTTGAGGTTGCCCCCGGCACCTCGCATGTGCTCTCGATCGTCAGCTCCGTTATCGACGTAATTCTGTGCGCCGTCATCCTGTACAACGCGTACAAATATAGGAACGCGCTCACCACGGTGCTCGGCGTAGTCCAGTTGGTGGGCTCGCTCGCCTTTGCAGCCATGACGCTGCCCGCGGCCGAAGCCGTCACCGCGACCCCGCTCTACCTGGACTACATGAGCGTAATCATGGTCCTCGCCGTCGGCATTGTCGGCAGCCTAATCTGCGTGTATGCCCTGGGTTATATGAAGGACTTCCAGGCCCACGACGAGCACGAGGCCGCACTGCGCGGGCAGACCGCGCCCGATCGACGTCCGCAGTTCCTGGCACTTATGTTCCTGTTCCTCTCGGCCATGTTCGTCATCGTGACGAGCGACAACCTTGAGTGGCTGTTCTGCGGCTGGGAAATCACCACCGTGTGCTCGTTCCTTATGATTGGCTACACGCGCACGCCCGAGGCCATCAAGAACGCCTTTACCCAGATCATCCTCAACATGCTGGGCGGTATCGCGTTTTTGGCCGGACTCATGTATCTGCACGTTAACGGCATGCCGCTGACCATCTCGGGCATGATCGAGCTTTCCGGTGCCGGAACCGCGCAATCCGCGCTGCTGGTGATGCCGGTCGTTCTGCTGTCGCTCGCCGCGCTCACCAAGGCCGCACAGATGCCGTTCCACACTTGGCTGCTCGGTGCTATGGTTGCCCCCACGCCCACGAGCGCCCTGCTGCACTCATCCACCATGGTCAAGGCCGGCGTGTTCCTGATGGTCAAGCTGAGTCCGCTCTATGCCATCTATCCCGTAACCGGCTTTATGGTCACGAGTGTGGGTGCCATCACGTTTTTGCTCGCTGCCCTCATGGCCATCTCGCAGAGCAATGCCAAACGCGTGCTCGCGTACTCCACCATTTCCAACCTGGGCCTCATCAGTGCCTGCTTGGGTGTCGGCGCGCCCGAGGCCGTGTGGGCCGCCATCTTCCTGATTCTGTTCCACACGGTGGCAAAGTCGCTGCTGTTCCTATGCGTGGGCACGGCCGAGCATCATATCGGCAGCCGCAATATCGAGGACATGGACGGTATGTTCAGCCGCATGCCGCACCTGACGCGCCTGATGATGCTAGGCATCATGGGCATGTTCGTGGCGCCGTTTGGCATGCTCGTGTCCAAGTGGGGCGCCCTGGTGGCGTTTGCGCAGACCGGCAACGTGCTCATGATCATGGTGCTGGCCTTTGGCTCGGCTGCGACGTTCTTCTTCTGGGGCAAGTGGCTTGCCAAGCTTTCGGGCGTCGACCCCACGGCTCAAAACGTTGAGGTCAATGTCCATAAGACCGAATGGATGGCCCTCAACACCATCGCCGCGCTGCTGATTCTGTGCTGCGTGGCGTTCCCGGTTATCTCGAGCGGTCTGGTGTCGCCTTACTTGGCCATGGTGTTTGGCCGCGTGCCGTACGTTATCGGCAAGGACGCCATGTATCTGATGGTGGTTATCGTGGCTTTTATCGCCGTGGTGCTGCTGACTTCATTCCGCGTGAGTAACAAACCGCACGTAAACGTATATCTTTCGGGCGTGGGAACCGACAAATATCGCCATTTCCGCGGCGCGATGGGACACGAGGTGAAGGCCGAAAAGCGCAATTGGTACTCGGAGGACGCCCTTGGCGAGAAGCGTATTGGTCCCGCGGGTAGCGTCGTGTGCTGCAGCATTATCTTGTTTGCGCTGCTGTGTTGCGCGTGGATTGGACCCGAGAGACTTGCCATGAGCGCGCCCTCGGTGCTGCGCGGCAAGTATTTTGAAGGTTCGGGCGTTGTGGGCATCTTTATTGGCACCGTGGCGTTTGCCTTGCTGGCGCCGCTTGTGGGCGGCTTGATCGACGGCATCGACCGCAAGCTGTCCGCCCGCATGCAGGGCCGCGTGGGCCCGCGCCTGCTGCAGCCCTTCTATGACGTTGCCAAGCTGCTGCGCAAGGCCCCCGCCAGCGTAAACACCATGGACGATACCTATATGGCGTGCGCGCTCATCTTTACCGTCGTGGGCGGCGGCATCTTTGTGTCGGGCTCCAATACGCTGCTGTGCGCTTTTATGGTGACCCTCGCCGCGATCTTTGTGGTGCTGGCGTCCGCCTCGACGCAAAGCCCGTTTGCCCAGATCGGCGCCGATCGTGAGTTGCTGCAGGTTATGAGTTACGAGCCCGCCGTTCTGCTGATGAGCGTGGGCCTGTATCTTGCCACCGACAGCTTCGATTCCATTGCCGTGACGGGGCAGTCGGCCCCCATCGTCGTGTACAGCGCGCCCATTTTCCTCGCGCTGCTCGCGGTGCTTACCATCAAGCTGCGCAAGTCGCCGTTTGACCTTTCGTACTCGCATCACGCGCATCAGGAGATTGTCCAGGGCGTCGCCACCGAGATGAGCGGCGGCACGCTGGCCAAGATGACCCTTATGCACTGGTGCGAGACCGTGCTGTTTTTGATGTGGGTGGGCATGTTCTTTGTTTGGGACAACCCCGTGAGCTGGGTTGTAGCCCTGGTCGTGATGGCCGCGACGTATTTTGTCGAGGTCCTGATCGACAACACCTTCGCACGCAGCACCTGGCGCAGCTGCTTTAGGCTCGGATGGGGCGTGGCGCTGGTGTTTGGCCTGCTCAACCTTATGCCCATCCTCGTCGACGTATTTATTTAGGAGGCGGCATCCATGGATCATAAAATGTCGCGCTCGCCGTGGGTTATTCATTACGACGGTTCGAGCTGCAACGGATGCGATATCGAGGTGCTGGCCTCGCTCACGCCGCTGTTCGATGCGGAGCGCTTTGGCGTGGTCAATACCGGCAACCCCAAGCATGCGGATATCTTTTTGGTGACGGGGTCGGTCAACGCGCAGAATCTGCCCGTCGTGCGCCAGATTTACAACCAGATGCTCGAGCCCAAGTGTGTGGTGGCCTGCGGTATTTGCGCGTGTTCGGGCGGCGTGTTCCGCGATGCCTATAACGTAATCGGCGGCGTGGACCGCGCGATTCCCGTGGACGTGTACGCGCCCGGGTGCGCCATTCGCCCCGAGACGGTGATCGATGCCATCGTGGAGGCGTGCGGCATCCTGGACCAGAAGGAGGCCGTGATGCGCGCCGGCGGCGATCCGCTTACCGTGGGCGGCGCCGCTACCTGGGATGGTGGCGTTGAGCTGGGCGAGGACGGGTTTGTGGCTGTGGGGGCCGGGGCTGACGGTGCCGGTGACGGTGACGAGGCCAACGTGTCCACCAGGTCCGCCGCACCCGCCGCTGCAAAGGAGGCCGAGTAATGCAAAAGGCTATCTATACCACCGTCGGGATTGATGAGCTCCTGCCGCATGTCCAGGCGCTCAAGGGCGTCGGCGCGCGCTTTGTGCAAATGCACGCCGAGCGCAACGTCGACGACGGTACGTATCGCCTGGTCTATACGTTTGTCAACGTTCGTGCTGCTCAGGAGCATATTGCGCAGGACGGCAGCTATGCGATCGAGAACCTGGTGGTTGAGGGCATCGACCAGTACCAGGAGATTCCGTCCATCAGCTCGTACTATCCGGCGGTATTTCCGTTTGAAAATGAGGCGCACGACCTATTTGGTCTTGCCATCACTGACATGCAGATCGACTTTAAGGGCTTTTTCTACCAGGTCTCGACTGCCGAGCCCATGAGCGTTATCACGCCCGAGGTGAAGGCCGCGCGCGAGAAGGCCATGAAGGTCCGCGCGGCCGCAGAGGCCAAAGCGCGCAAGGCCGCGGCCGAAAAGGCCGCCGCTGCCACGGCCGCTGCGGGGGAGGGCACCGCAGGTGCTGGCGATGCTGCGGGCGCTGCCGTCACTCAGCCCGCTGCGGCTGCCGGCTCCGATGCTCAGCACGATGAGGCTGCTGCGAAGGCCGCGCTCAAGGCTGCCGAGATGGAGGCAAAGCTCGCCGCCATGGATCCCGAGAAAGCGGCCAAGGTTCGCGCGGCGCTTGCCGCCAAGGCCGCCCGCGACAAGCAGAAAAAGGAGGCGTAAGGTCCATGGCTCATCGCTCCGTAATTCCGTTTGGCCCGCAGCACCCGGTGCTGCCCGAGCCGCTTCATCTGGACCTGGTGATCGAGGACGACCGCGTCATCGAGGCAATTCCTCAGATCGGCTTTGTGCACCGCGGACTCGAGAAGCTCACCGAAAAGCGCGATATGTATCAGTTTGGCTACATCGCCGAGCGCATCTGCGGCATCTGCGCCGTGGGCCACAGCTGCGGCTATGCCAGCGCCTGCGAGCGTATGCTCGACATCGAGGTGCCTGGTCGCGTGCAGTATATTCGCACCATTTTGCACGAGCTTTCGCGCATCCACTCGCACCTGCTGTGGCTGGGCCTGCTCGCCGATGCCTTTGGCTTCGAGGCGCTCTTCTATCGTTCGTGGACCCTGCGCGAGCAGATCCTCAAGATCTTCGAGAGCACGTGCGGCGGGCGCGTGATTTTGTCGATTAACGAGATCGGCGGCCTTAAGCACGACATTGAGGACTCTGAGCTGGCCGGAATTGTCCAGACGCTCGACGCTATGCGCCCCGACTACGAGGCCCTGGTGCATACGTTTTTGGACGACAATAGCTGCGGCGAGCGCCTGCATGGCGTGGGCGTGATCAGCAAGAAGGACGCGCTGGAGCTTTCGATGGTCGGCCCGTTCGGCCGCGCCTCGGGCGTGGATTACGACGTGCGAATGTTCGGCGACGGTGCCTATGCGGATCTGGCCACGTTTGAGCCCATCGTTGCTAGCGACGGCGACTGCTATGCCCGCTGCCAGGTGCGTTGCGCTGAGGTCACGCAGGCCATGGATATCATTAAGGAGCTTGTGGGCAAGATTCCGCACGACGGTATCGGCGGGCGCACCAAGCTTACGCCGGCCGACGGCGCGCGCGGCGAGGTTGTGATTGAGCAGCCGCGCGGCGAAGCGTACTACTATGTGCGCGGCAACGGCACCAAGAACCTGGACCGCTTCCGCGTGCGCACGCCGACGTCGCAAAACCTGGCGGGTCTGACGCATGCGCTGCAGGGCGTGCTCCTTGCCAACGTGCCCATGATTATCCTGACCATCGACCCCTGCATTAGCTGCACGGAAAGGTAGGCGCGGCATGAGTTTACTGACATTTGCCAAGACGGCCTTGGGTTCTATGGCCAAGCAACCGGTCACGGTGTGCTATCCGCAGGAGAAGCTCGCGGCGCCCGAGCGCCTGCGTGGACACATCGTTAACGACATGGACGTGTGCATTTGCTGCGGCATGTGCGCGCGTCGCTGCCCGGCGGGCGCGCTCGCGGTCGATCGCAAGGGCGGAACGTGGTCGATTGATCCGTATGCTTGTGTGGTGTGCGGCGAGTGCATCGAGAGCTGCCCCAAGCACTGCCTGACTATGGACACCGCCCGTACTCCAGTTGCGGCGGATAAGACTCCCACGGTAGAAACCAAGCCGGAGTAGCACTGGTATAGAGCTGGGATAGGGGCCGGTGGGGCAAAAATGCCCGCCGGCCCTCATTTGCATTCGTTTACCTGTAAAAATCCCGTGTCTCAACTTTGGTGAGACATTTGTCTCACGCCCAAAACCGAATCTGGAACATGTGTCACCTGCCCTAATTGTGTCTCATTCCGTAACTTTAGGCTGATGCAAGGTCTGAGCCCGCGAGAAGGGAGACGCGATGAGCAGGTACACGAGGGGTCTCTTGGCGGTGATACTGGCCATAGTGCTGGTATTGCCGGCTGCAGCATTTGCCATGCTGCCCGAGGCCAACGCCAGGTCCAGCACCGGTATGGACGGACCGGAAGCGACAAAGATAGTCGATCACGACACCAGCAACCATTGGAAGTTCTGGGCGGGCGGCTATGACGGCAGCAAGGTCACGACGCAAAACGTCGGCCGAATTTGGACGGATAAGACGGTCCAAGCAATCGATGACGGGAAATCGGACTTTTTGACTACGCTTTCGGCGATGTCTTCGACATCCGATACGACGTCGCTGGTTTCCAAGCCGCTCGACATCGTGATGGTGCTCGATGCCTCTGGCTCAATGGATGATCCTATGGGTGGTGAAGATTCTCCCAAGCGTATCGATGCGCTCAAGAATGCTGCCAACCACTTTATCGACACCATTGCCGAGCAAAACAAGAACGTTAAGGACGTGAGCAAGCAGCACCAGGTTGCCATCGTAAAGTTTGCGGGCGAGAAGACTGACAAGATCGGCAATGACACTTATCGCGATGGCCGCCATAGCTACAACTACTCGCAGACCATGCAAAAGCTGATGGCGTGCTCGGGTGATGGCGCAAAGAGCCTCAAGAAAACAATCAATTCCATTGACCCTGCTGGTGCTACTCGTGCCGATAACGGCATGGCACTGGCCGAGGGAATTACTTCCAAACGCGAAGATGCCCAGAAGATCGTTGTGTTCTTTACGGACGGCACGCCCACAGACTTCCGTAACTTCAGCTCTACTGTTGCCGACAATGCCATAGCTGCCGCCAAGGGTATGAAGGATAAAGGCGCTACCGTCTACACCATCGGCATCTTTGACGGTGCGGATCCCAGTGCCGATCCTACGAGCTACAAGACGAGCGATGAAAATAAATTCATGCACGCCATGTCGAGCAACTATCCCAAGGCGACTTCGTATACGAGCGGAAAGCTGGGCGATCGCGTTGCCGGTGCTACTTATTACAAGTCTGCAGCCAACGCTGCAGAGCTAGATCAAGTCTTCGCAGACATCTCGAGTGCCATTACGTCGGGCAAGGGTTTCCCGACCAAGGTCGAGGGCAACAATCCCAACGGCTCCGGTTACATCACATTCGAGGACGAGCTGGGCGCCTTTATGCAGGTCGATAGCTTTACCGGTGCCGAGTACAACGGCAAGACCTATGGGGCCGCCACCAAGTCGACCGATGGCAATATCGATACCTATACGTTTGATGGCGAGCTCGCCCATCTCGGTAATTACGGTTGATCGCGCGGACGAGAACAATCCGCAGCGCGGCGACATCGTGACGGTCAAGGTCCCCGCATCGCTCATTCCGCTGCGCCGTTTTACCGTTGACGAGTCGGCGGGCACGTTTGTGGTTGACTCCACGGAGGCCATCTCGCCTATCCGCGTTGCGTATGCATCGAGCGTAAAGGCTATTGCACGCAAAAACCTGTTTACTCCCAATAACGTACCGGGACTGCAGGATTACATCAATGAGCACAAGGACGCCGATTCCAATACCGTTAGCTTCTACGCCAACAAGTGGACCGGCGACGATGCGGGCGATACGGTCGCAAGCTTTGAGTCTGCTGCTACGAACAGCTACTACTACTTCCAAAAGCTAACGCCCGTCTACACAGACGCGGCTTGCACCAAGCTCGCAACGGAAAAGCCTTCGGGCTCTAAGACCTATTGGTACAAAGATGAGTTTATGGCGCAGAACTCGTCGGGCGCGCCGTACGATGATTCCGTTTCGATCCCGGTTAAGGGAAGCGAGCTCGAAAACTTTGAAGGTGCTTTGGTAAAGGATGGCGATCACTGGTCGATTAAGGCTGGCACCGCGCGCCTCGCCTTTATCAACCAGCTTCACACCACCAAGGAGCGTGTGGGCGGAAACCCGACGGACACCGCACGCGACGTGATCAATCCCCAGTGGAACAACACGAAGGTTGTTTCTGGTGCGACGAAGGTCAATGTCTACCTGGGCAATAACGGCAAGATTAGCTTTACGCTCAATACCACGCCGACAACGTTGACAACTGCCGACTTTGGCCTGACCAAGGTGCTCGAGGGTCGCGACTGGACGGATGAGGACAAGTTTGAGTTTGGCCTGACGTCCGAGGACAACGCCCCGATGCCCAGGTCCACGACTGCGTTTGCAACCAAGGGCCATGCGGACATTAGCTTTGGCGAGATTGCCTATGACAAGCCGGGCACGTATGTCTACAAGGTTAGCGAGAAGCATGCCGGGACCACGGTCGACGGCATCGCCTACAGCAAGAACGTTGCAGAGTTCACCGTAACGGTGACACCCAACGCAAAGGGAAAGCTCGAGGCTTCTGTGAAGAAGACCTCGGGCGAGGTCGAGTTCAAGAACACCTATACTGCCAATCCCGCTGAGTCGAGCGTCACCGATCAGATTACAGTTACCAAGGTCCTGACCGGCCATAAGCTCCAGGACAATGAGTTCTCCTTTGAGCTCGTTGAGGGTGAGGGCGAGGACGCGTCGGTTGTCGAAACCGTTAAGAATGATGCCAACGGCAACGTTGCGTTCAGCGCCATCAAGTACACCGAGATCGGTCAGCACATCTATACGCTGCGCGAGGTCATAGGCAATGCCGGCGGCATCGCCTATGACAAAACCGTCTATACCGTCGTGACGACCATCGCCGACAATGGCAAGGGCCAGCTTGTGGCCACGCATAAGCTGAAGGGCGCCGAGGACGTCAAGAAGATTGAGTTCAAGAACTCCTACACCGTGACGCCCAAGAGCTCCAGCGTCACCGACCAGATCACCGCGACCAAGTCCCTGACCGGGCGCAAGCTTGTCGCCGGCGAGTTCTCCTTCGAGCTTGTCGAGGGCGACAAGGTCGTCGCCACCGGCACCAACGACGCCAGCGGCAACATCACGATGGGCGCCGTGAAGTACACCGAGGCCGGCAAGCACACCTACACGCTGCGTGAGGCCAAGGGCAGAACCGCCAGCAAGGGCGTCTCCTATGACGCCAAGACCTACACCGTCGTGACCACCGTTACCGACAGGGGCGACGGCACGCTCGCGGTCAAGCATGAGCTGAAGGACGCTGGGACCGCCGAGTTCAAGAATTCCTACACCGTGACGCCCGAGGACTCCAGCGTCACCGACCAAGTCACCGCGACCAAGTTCTTGGACGGCCGTGACCTCAAGGCCGGAGAGTTCCGTTTTGAGCTCGTCGAGGGCAATAACGTAGTTGCCACCGGCACTAACAACGCCGACGGCAAGATTGTGATGGATCCCGTCACCTACACCGCTGCCGGCGAGCACATCTACACGCTGCGCGAGACCAAGGCCGGCGCCACCGAGAACGGCATCACCTACAGCGCCGCCGAGTACACCATCGTGACCACGGTCACGGACAACGGCGACGGTACCCTCAGCGTGGAGCATAAGCTGCAGAACGACGAGAAGGCGACCTTCGAGAACGCCTATACGGTGACTCCCAAGAGCTCCAGCGTCACCGACCAGATCACCGTGACCAAGGTCTTGACCGGCCGCGACCTCAAGGAAGGCGAGTTCTCCTTCGAGCTCGTCGAGGGCGACAAGGTCGTCGCCACCGGCAAGAACGATGCCAGCGGCAAGATCACGATGGGCGCCGTGAAGTACGACAAGGCCGGCAAGCACACCTACACGCTGCGCGAGGTCCCGGGTGACGCCAACAACGGCATCACTTACGACAGCAAGACCTATACCATCGAGACGACCATCACCGACAACGGCAAGGGCGAACTCGTGGCAAAGCACGAGCTGAAGGGCGACAACGAGGCGAAGTTCAACAACAGCTACAAGCCGAATCCGGACGAGTTTAGCGTCACCGACCAGATTACCGTGACCAAGGTCCTGACTGGCCGCAATCTCAAGGACAGCGAGTTCTCCTTCGAGCTCGTCGAGGGCGATAAGGTCGTCGCTACCGGTACCAATAATGCCGAAGGTAAGATCACGATGGGCGCCGTGAAGTACACCGAGGCCGGCAAGCACACCTACACGCTGCGCGAGGTCAAGGGCGGAACCACCAGCAAGGGCATCGCCTACAGTGACGCCAAATACACTATCGAGACCACCATCACGGACAACGGCGACGGCACGCTCGAGGCGAAGCATGTCCTGAAGGACGACGTCAAGGCTACAACTTTCGAGAACGCTTACAGCGTAACCCCGCTCGACGCAGAGCTCGACTTTGACCTGAGCAAGGCCATCGACGGTCGCGACTGGACGGACTCCGACAAGTTCAGCTTTACCATCACCGCTCCCGAGGGCACCCCGCTGCCCGATCCCGCAACCGTAACCGTGAGCAAGAAGGACGCGAAGGACGGAATCGCCGTCATCAAGTTCGGCAAGATTCGCTACACGGCTGCCGGAACCTACAAGTACGAGATTCGCGAGAACGCGGGTAATACGGTCGGCATGACGTATGACTCCCACGTCGCGACCGCCGAAGTAACCGTGACCGAGGACGGCGATGGCAACCTGACCGCCAACGTCACCAAGAAGGAAAACGGACGCTTTACCAACACGTACCGCACTGAGCTTAACTACACCGCGGCCGGCGGTCTGTGGCTCAGCAAGTATCTGGACGGCCGCCCCATGACCGAGGGCCAGTTCACCTTTACCGTGACACCTGCTGACGACGCCTCGGCTCGCGCGCTCGGTCTGCTGCCCGGGGCCAACAGCTTCAAGTCCCCCGAAGCGGCAGGGGCAACGGTCGGACTGATCGACATTCTGGCTGGTCATGAGGCTAAATTTACGCAGGCTGACGCCGGCAAGACCTTCAAGTACACCGTGGCCGAAAAGAACGACGGCCAGCCCGGTTACACCTACGATGACGCCGTACGCACGGTGACGATCGCCATCGCCGACGACACCGCCGGTACGCTCACTGCTACGACGACCGTTTCCGGTGGTCCCGAGGGCACGCATGAGACGGTCCACAAGAGTGGCGAGAACAAGGTCGAGAAGGCCCTGGTGCCGTTCCACAACAGTTACAGCGCTACGACCAACACGCCTGGTGGCACCGCCGCTCAGGTCGTTGCCACCAAGACTCTGACCGGTCGCCCGATGGCCGACGGCGAGTTCTGGTTCGGCATCGCCTATCAGGGTGAGCTTGTGGCATACGAAAACCTCAAGCCCAATATCGGCGGGCACGTGAGCTTTGATACGCTGCACTACGACACCAAGATGCTTGCTAATCTTGAGGCTGCTGGGCTTGCTTATCGTACCGATAAGGACGGCAAGCTTGCCTGGACCATTAACTACACGGCCTACGAAGATTTATTCGGGCTGCCGAATGGCGTTTCCGCTACAACGTGGAGCTTTGGCTTTAAGGTTATCGTCGTCGACAACGGTGACGGTACCCTGACGGCGACGGTCGACTACGGCGGCGTCGAGCCCTTGTTCGAGAACGTCTACGGCGCCGACGCCGTGGATGCCGCGCTCACCGGTACTAAGAAGCTCCAGGTTGCCGAGGGCCTGACTCCGGCCGACATCACGGGTAAGTTCACCTTTACCGTGACCGCCGACGAGGCAGGTGCCCCGATGCCCGAGCGCACGACCGTAACCAACGACGCAGCCGGTAACGTGGACTTTGGCAAGATCCACTTTACGCTCGAGGACCTCAACCGCGCTCTGGGCGTGACGGAAGATGCGACCGATAAGGCCGAGGCGGACGAAGCTGACGAGGCCGAGGCCGACGAGGCAGAGGCTGAAGAGGCCGACCCCGCCGCTGACGCCAATGTCGACGAGTCCGAGCCTGCGGCCCCCACCGCTCCGCGCTCGCACACCTTTGCCTATACGGTGACCGAGACCGGCAGCGCCCCTGGCGTGACCAACGATGCCAACGCCACGCGCAAGGTTTCCTATACCGTGACTGACGACGGCGCCGGACATCTGAGCGTCAAGCGCGAAGGCGACGACGGTGCTGCCTTCACGTTCACCAACACCTACAGCGTAACGCCTACCGATTCGTCCGTGACCGATCAGGTCAAGACGGTCAAGCGTCTGACCGGACGCGACCTTGCAGTCGGCGAGTTCACGTTCGATCTGCTCGAGGACGACGTGGTTGTCGCAAGCGGCACCAACGACGCCAACGGCACTGTGACACTGAGCCCGATCCGCTACGAGGCATCCGGCACGCACACGTACACGCTGCGCGAGGCTTGCCCCAACGCGCTCGGCCTGTACAAGGGCGTCACCTATGACGGCACGACCTACACCGTCGTGACCACCGTTTCCGACAACGGCGACGGCACGCTGACCGCGACGCACAAGCTCGAGGGAACCACCGAGTCGGCTGGCTTTACCAACAAGTATCACGCCATGCCCACGCAGGTCTCCATCGGCGCCATCAAGGTGCTCGAGGGACGCGAGCTCAAGAAGGACGAGTTTAGCTTTAAGCTCGTTGGCGAGGACATCGAGTCTACGGTTGCCAACGATGCCGACGGCAAGATCAGCTTCGACAAGTTTGAGTACGACGAGCCCGGTACGCACGTCTACACCATCAGCGAGGTCAAGGGCGACGAGGTCGGTATGACCTACGACAGGTCCGTCTTTACCGTGACCGTCAACGTGGTCGATGACGGCGAGGGCAACCTCAGGGCGAACGTCGCCTTTACCAAGGGCGACAAGAGCGTCGAGGGTATCGTGTTCAACAACACGTACAAGAAGCCCGAGACGCCCGTGCCGACGCCCGATCCCGGCACGCCCAAGACCGTGACGAATATCGTCAAGACGGTCAAGGGTTTCCTGCCCACTACGGGTGACCAGCAGGCCGCCGCTCTGCTTATGACATTTGTCATCGCCATGGCCGGCGTCGGAGCCCTGGTCTGGGGTATCCGTAAGCGCTAGGCACGTCGACAGCGCCCGGGGCCAAAAGGCCCCGGGCGGCCGGCAGGGCTAAATCCCGACCTACTCCTACCCCCAGCCGCCACGGAGGCATCTCCCTCCTCCGTGGTGGCGCTTTTGTGCGTTGGGGAGGAGGGCGCGCCACGAAACCGGCCCATCTACTACGTTTAGCCCCTTACCCCCAACCATGCCGAAAAGCGCAAAAACAAAACCGCAGGTAGAACGCCTGCGGTTTTGTTCAAAACGAAGGTATGGTCAGGGGTATCGAGTCAAACGTAGTAGATGGGCCGATTTCGTGGCGGGCGGTTTCGGCTGATCCATTGGGGACGGAGGAAAACGGCTCATTTTGGTCTCGCGAGGCTGGCGGAGACACTCGTGCAGGGCCGCCCGAACAAAACTATGCCGGTTTACTACGATGAATCCGAGATTCCTGACCACACCCGCATTTTTGCAAATATCGCAAGTGTTCTACCTGCGGTTTTGTAAGTGCGCAATTTGCCGTGGTCGGAGATATGCGGTTCATCGTAGTAAACCGGCATAGTTTTGAAATGGCATCAAATTGGCGGCAGCCAGCGGCTAGCCTCGCAGATAGGCGATGGCGATTTGGGTGCGGTTGCGTAGCCCCATTTTGGCTAGGATTGAGCTGATGTGGTTGCGCACGGTGCCTTCGCCCATATAGGCGGTGGCAGCGATCTCCTTGTTGTCGAGGCCGCGGGCGATGAGCTCTGCGACTTCGAACTCGCGGTCGGTCAGGCTGACAAAGGCCGCGGGCCGGCGGGTCGTGCCGGCCTCGACGCCCGCCCCATCAAAGTTGATATCCTCGATCGCCTTGCCCTCGAGCACGCGTTTGCCATCCATGACCTGCGTCAACGCGGGAGGGATGGCAGCGACGTCGGTTTTAATCAAGTAGCCGCGCGCGCCCAGTTTGAGCGCCGACACAATGTATTCGTCATCCGAGAATGTCGTCAGAAACACCACGCGCGCCGCAGGGTCGCGCTCAAGGATCTCGCGTGCCGCCGAAAGTCCGTCGCGCCCCGGCATCTGGATGTCGAGCAGTGCGATATCAGGCGCGTGTTCGGCATAGAGCAAAACCGCGTCGTTGCCGTTGGCGCCGGTGCCCACTACCTCGATCTGCGGCTGGGCGCCCAGGATAATCTTGAGCGAATCGACCACCAAGCGGTCGTCGTCGACAACAATGAGCCTCATCGGGCGTCATCTCCTTGCTGCTTAGGAACGGTGGCAAACACGCGCCAGCCGGGGGAGCCGGCACGCGGGCCGGCGGTGAAGGTGCCGCCAAGCGCCTCGATGCGCTCGCGCATGGAGGCGAGCCCCATGCCCTCCGTGGCGCCGCGGCCGCTTGCTTGGACCCCGTCCGCGCCATCGTCGGTAACGATGAGCTGGTAAAACGACGGATGCTCCATGCACCGTACGGTGACGGTCTGGGCGCAAGCGTGGCGCATGGCGTTGGAAAGCGCCTCGCGCAGCACCGCCGCAAAGCAGTTGGCGACATTTGCGGGCGCATGTTCGGCCAAAACTTCAAGCTCAATCTGCGGGCCGCCGTCCGAGCGCGCGCTTTCAACAATGCGTTCGAGCTGCACGGAAAGGTCGACGGCGTTGTCGTTGAGCGCGTGGACGCTGGCGCGCACAAGCTGGAGCGCCTCGTCAACCGTACGTTTAACGTCGGCGAAATCGGCGGCGACGCCAGGCTCGTCGGCGTGGACCACGCGTAGGGCTTCGGCCTGCAGTGAGGCGCGCGTGAGCTGGTGGCCCACATTGTCGTGGATCTCGCGCGCGATGCGGGCGCGTTCGGCGAGTGTCGCGAGTTCGACTTCGTAGTCCTGGCGGTCGGCAAGATCGCGGTTGCGCGCCTCGAGCGCGAGGGCTCGTTCCTGCAGCTCGTCGCGGGTACGGCGCATGCGCTGCTGCTCGCACTCCAGCTGGGCGGTACGTAGCGATAGCAAGATGGCGGCAACTGAAAGGACGGCGGTCAGCAGAAGCGTTCGGGCGGTGAGCGCGTCGGCACGAAGGTCCGCGACGAGCGCAAAGACAAAGGCGATGCCAGTGCCCAGGACGACCCAGGCGTGCTCGCGGCGCACGCGTCGCGCGATGTCATAGAGGGCGAGAGGCGCAAACGGCACAAACGGCGGCACGAAGACGGCCGCGATGATGTAGGCGTAACTCGCGGCCTTGCCCGCACGGCGGGCGCGGTTTCCCTGTGCGACCTCGGCCAGCGAAGTGGCAATAACGCCAAGGCAAAACGCCGCGACCAGGCGAGCGTCCACAGCAAGACCCATGGCGGCCGCAATGCAGCACGCCAGCACAATCGATTTGTCGAAAAGCCTGTTCATACGGGTATTGTACGCGATGCTGCGCGCGGGGGAGGCGCCGCCCGGGGCAACCGTGACATTCCTCCCGCGCGGCAAAGCGGCATCGATCGCTCGCGCGAGCGGGGGTTTCGCCTCCGCCCCCTCGCACTCGTGACAAAGCTCACTGGTGCGCGCCGGCGGCTCCTGCGATGATGCAATCGTGCCGGGCCGCAATCAACAGAAGGGCCGCCTCATGACAGACATCGTCCACGTCGAAAACCTCGTCAAGCGCTATGACGACCTTATTGCGCTCGACCACTTTAACCTGAGCATCGCCCCCGGCGAGATCTTTGGCCTGCTGGGCCCCAACGGCTCGGGCAAGACCACGTCCATCAACTG